>NZ_JBKQTQ010000139.1:0-3317 GCF_052143115.1 Mycobacterium sp. | reverse complement strand
CGTGGCCATCAATACTCTCGTCTTCATGTTGGGATTCCTTTTCTCTGGAAGACGACGGCACTCCGCCGCCGCTGGTTGCGCTAGCCGAATAGTAGGTTTTCAAGGAGAAAGTCGCAGACGTCAAGTGTTTTCGGCATAGGCATTTGAGGTTGGTGAAAAGTCGTTAGTATGCCCCCTTAGAGCACCCGGTACCGCGTGGTTGCCTCTAACCGGCATCCCCGACGCCACCGCCGTAGCGCTGCTCCGCAACGTACAACGCAAGATCGCCAACTCGACTCGCGCGGATCTTCTGCTGCCTGGTTACGGCCGGCCCGTCCCCGTCTGAACCGATCTGCCGGGAGCAGACTCGTATGCGAGTTCGGCCTGGCCACCGCGTCCGAGGGCGTCATAGGCGGGTCGCAGCAGTTCGGTCAGCGGCCGTCCGCGGGCGACGACGCCGGTGTCGGGCAGCTGATCGAGCAGCGCTGTCGATGGCGTCGCCGGCGGGCTGGCGACTGTCACGTCGGCTTGCCAGTCGTAATAGGTGTCCAGGCAGTCGGCGAGCGGTCGGGCCGCGTGTTCGGCGCGGTCGGCGGCCGGCGCTCCTTCGGTGCGGGCGGCGGCCAGGTTGGCCAGGAGGTCCTCGCGCTCGCGGCCACGCCACGCCAGGATGGCGAACGGGTCGTCGTCGAAGGACTCGGCGAGCAAGTAGAAGGTGGCGGCAAGGTGCTTGCACGGGACGGCGTGATCGGGACAGGAGCAGTCCAGCGACAACTCCCGGGCGGTGACGGGAAACAACGACAGGCCTTGTCCGGCGAAGACGTCCTCGATGTCGTCGGGCATCTCGCCGGACAGCAGTTTGGCGGCGTACCAGGCATTGTCAGCCAGGCTCCGCTCGATGCGGGCCCAGTCGGACTTGCCGAACGCCGGGATCCCGATCCGGATCCGGTACGGCCGGGCCCTGCTGCCCTGCACCTCGGCAGTGACCGAGCCCGGATCCACCTCGAGCGAGATCACCTGCCCCTTGCGCGCGTAGCTGCGGCCGCGCTGGAGCCGGTTGCCCAGGCCGATGTCCTCCAGTACCGCAATGAACCGCCCCGACCACCAGGTCCGCGCGATCGCGCCGCGCACGCTGCGCACCTTGAGCCCACCCTGCACGGGGCGGGGCCGCGACGGTGGCGGATACCAGCTGTTATTCACCGACGGCTCCCTCGGACAGCGCGAACACCTCGCGGAGATCGCGGGTGGACAACTCGGTCAGCCAGCCTTCGCCGTCGGTGACCACCAGGTCGGCCAACGCCTTCTTCTCCTCGATCATCTCGTCGATCTTCTCCTCGAGCGTGCCTGTGCAGATGAACTTGCGCACCTGCACCGTGCGCCGCTGTCCGATCCGGAATGCCCGGTCTGTCGCCTGGTTCTCCACCGCGGGATTCCACCACCGGTCCAGGTGCACAACATGATTGGCCGCGGTGAGGTTCAGCCCGGTGCCGCCCGCCTTCAACGACAGCAGGAAGATGGACGGCCCGTCCCCGGACTGGAAGCGGGCCACCATCTCATCGCGCCGCTGCTTTGGGGTGCCACCGTGCAGGTAGGCGACGTCGCGGCCGAACCTCGCGGCCAGGTGCGGCACCAGCAGCTCGGCGAACTCGGTGAACTGAGTGAAGCACAGCACCCGGTCGCCCTCGGCGAGGATCTCGTCCAGGATCTCCTCGAGCCGAATCACCTTCCCCGACCTGCGTCCGACGGGCGAGCGATCGTGCAGCAGCTGCGCCGGGTGGTTGCACACCTGCTTGAGCTTGGCCATCGCGGCCAGCACATTGCCACGCCGCTCGATCCCCTCGGTGTTCTCGATCTTGTCGATCATGTCGTCGACAACGGCCTGATACAGCGAGGCCTGCTCGGCGGTGAGCTGACAGTACTGCTTGATCTCGATCTTTTCCGGCAGGTCGTCGATGATCGCCGGGTCGGTCTTGACCCGGCGCAGGATGTAGGGCCGGGTAACCGCGCGCAGCCGCTCGGCCGGCTCGGTCTGCCCGTGCCGTTCGATCGGGATCGCGTAGCGGGTGCGGAACCGTTCGGAGGATCCGAGCAGACCGGGGTTAAGGAAGTCCATGATCGACCACAGCTCGGCGAGCCGGTTCTCCATCGGCGTCCCGGTCAGCGCCACCCGGTGCCCCGCCCGCAACTGCCGCACCGCCTTGGCCGCCCGCGACAGGTTGTTCTTCACCGCCTGCGCCTCGTCCAGCACCACCCGGTTCCACTCGTAGCCGGCCAGCTCGTCGATGTCGCGGGTGGCCGTGGTGTAGGTGCTGACGATCAGGTCGGTTTGCTCGAGGAATTCACGCAGCGCGTCACCGTGCAGCCGCGCACCACCGTGATGCGCATACACGCGCAGGCCGGGCGCGAACTTCGCCGCCTCCTTCTGCCAGTTGCCGACCAATGACATCGGGCACAGTAGCAACGTGGGGCCGACGTCGCGATCCTGGTGTCGCTGAAGGGTTTCCACGGCCAGCAGCTGAACGGTCTTACCCAGGCCCATGTCGTCACCCAGGCAGCTGCCCAAGCCGAGCGAGGACAGGAACGCCAGCCACGACAGGCCGCGCTGCTGGTAGGGACGCAGCGTCGCGGTGAATCCGTCCGGCGGCTCGAGTGGCCGCAGCGACTGTGCGGCGGCCCCGCTGAGCAGGTCCCCGAGCCACCCGTCGGCGCGCACGGCAGTGACCTCGAGCGGGGTGTCGATGTCGTCGGGGTGGCTGGCGGCCAGCGCGAGGATCTCGGCCGCGGTCTTGCGGCCGGATGGCTCGCGCTTTAAGAACTCCAGCCCGCGGCGCAGCTGCTCTGGATCCAGCGCCACCCACTGGCCGCGCAGCCGGATCAAGGGGGCCTTGGTCTCGGCGAGCACCGCGATTTCGTCCTCGGTGAGCGTGTCGTCGCCGACGGCCAGCTCCCAGCGGAACTCGACGAGCTGGTTGCGACCGAACTTGCTGGCCTTGATCACCACCCCGTCGACCGGAGTGTGCGCGGACAGGGCCAGCCCCAACTTGCGGCGCCGGTCCCACCAGGACGGCAGCAACACCCCGAACCCGGCCTCGTCGAGCACCGCGGCCGTGCCCGACAGGAACCGGTAGGCGCCGTCGGCGTCGAGCGTGAGTTCGGACGGGCGCGCGGTGCGCAGGGCCGGCGCGAGCTCCGGGAAGATCCGGCTGGCCCGGCCCAGCTCGGTCAGCAGCAGCTCCTGCGGTCGGTCCAGCCACCGGCGCAGGCTGCCGTCGTCGTTCCACACCTGCTCGGCGGGGACCAGCAGGCTCGGGTCCTCCGTCGACGCCAACAGGAACTCC
>NZ_JBKQTQ010000138.1:0-13695 GCF_052143115.1 Mycobacterium sp. | reverse complement strand
CGATCGCCTTGCCAAGAAATGCATTGAGTTTGTCTTCGGTAGCGGTCATCGCCAGCTCCTCTGTTCACCGCGGCTCAACGCTAAACCGGTCCGGCGTCAACCGGCGCTGATTTCACATCTCCCGGTTTGTCTACCGGCTACGTACGGCACGCGGTCCCTGCGGTCATCAGACCCTCCGCCGCTCACCGCCCCAGCGTTTCCAGGGTTCTCTAAGGATAAGCCGCTGGACACTGAGGGGCCGTTGGCGTTCGCGGTGACTCCGACACAGAGTTTTGAGAGCCTCGTATCTCGTCTTAATCGAGACGCCGGTAGGCCTCGCCGCCCTGGTCACGGCATCGCCTCGGCCCACGCGATATGTCCTTCGAAGCCAAGCGTTTTCGCCATGTCGCGGTAGCGGTCCCGGTATTCGCGATAGCGGGTTTCGTCACCCTGAGCCCGCGCCAGGAGAGCCCGCAGCCGCAGCAGCCAGATGTCGCGCATCACCAAACCCTCATCGGCTGGCGCGGCCGCCAACCGCTCAATCGCGGCATCGGCTTCGGCCACGTCACTCTCGGTCCCGCGATCCAGCAGTGTCTCCACCAGAACACCCGTCGCAGGAATGCCCCCACGCCAGCAGTTGTCCCTCGCGGACCAGATGGTCGGTGGCGGCGCGCATGAGCGGTATGGCCCCATCGCGATCTCCACGCCGAGCGCTCTCACGTGCCGAGTAGACCTCGACGAGGGGTAGATCGCCCAGGTTGTGTCCCCGGCGTAGGAGGACTTCGCTGATTGCGGTCAGGAGCTTGTTTCCGCGATCGCGCTCGCCAGCCGTGTCGCGGTGCACCAGCGCAATACCCAGTGTCATCCGGGCAAAGACGAACGCGAGATCATCTCCTGATCGTTCGGCAATATGCAAGGCATCCTCGGCCTCGCGGATCGCGTGATCGTCGGGCCTCACCACGCCAAAGAAGATCCCCAAGCCGTTGCTGTAGGTGACGAGTGCGGCGTAGGAGATGGGGTCCGTGTTGCGGGCCATCGTCAGGCCGTGGCGCAGGTCGTTTCGCCATCCAGGATGACCCAGGCAGTAACGGGCGATACCCCGCGTCGCAAAGGCCAACGCCAAGGGACACCCGAAAACGAAGTTGCCTTTAGACGGGTCGCCGTCGGCCAGGTCGATCACTCTTTGTGACCAGCGCAGCACGTCCGCCCACTCGGCGCACTCCATCTTGGCGTAGACCAGCGGCCAGGACAGCCCCACCGTTAAGGTTGGATCGCCGATGGACTCGATGAGGGCCATGGCTTCCGATGCCAGCTGGGAGGCCTCGCGGGTCTGGGCCTGCCACACGTGATCGATCACCAGCCCTGCCATGGCGATGGCCAGTGACGCCTTATCTCCGGCGGCGGTGCACAACTGCCGCAATTCCTCAAAGCGGGCACCAGCGACATGCTCATGGACTCGCCAGGCGATCCCGCACAACATGGTGCGCGGGGCAATGCGCATGGCCGCTCGGTGCGGATCCTCGGCAGGCAATGCGTCGGCGATCCTTTGGGCGCGCTCCCAACTCAGTTGTGCCGCGGCGATGTCGCGGTTGGTCGCCCACGCGGCGGCGCGCATGTGCCAGCCGTAGGCGGCGTGCCCATCACCGGCGGCTTCGAGATGTTCGGCAATCAACGCCGCGTTCTCGTCGGCTGAAGCCGGGTCATGTTCCTGGATCGCGGCGGCCAGCCGCCGGTGCATTTCGGCGCGATCCGACTTGAGCTGTGCTTCGTAGGCCACCGTGCGAATCAGCGGATGGTGGAACACATACTCGGGTTGTCGGGTAAACCTGATCTGATCGATCAGCTCGCCCCCCACCAGGTCTTCCAAGACAGGATCAATCCCCAGCGTTTCCAGTAGATCCCGGCTGAACTTCGCGCCGATGACCGCCGCAGCGCTCAGGGTGCGTTTCGCTTTAGGGTTCAGCCGGTCGATGCGGACGGCGATGGTGGCCTGCACAGTGGCAGGCACGGTGACCTCGGCAGCGTCGACCGTGGAGACGTAAGCGCTGCGGTTGCCGCGCAACACACCACGCTCGGCCAAATCCCGCACCATCTCCTCGGCGAAAAACGGATTACCGGCGGCCCGCTCGGCGATCACGGTGGCCACCCCGCCCACGGAAGGGTCCGGCCCGAGCAGCTGCGAGACCAGTGCCGCAGTTTCGGAATCACTCAGCGGCGCAAGGGCTATCGTCTGAGCACCGGGCACCCGGCTTAGCGCGCCGGTGTATTCGGGGCGGTAGGTGATCAGCACCAGCGACGGCGTCCGCGGATACACCGTTACTAACTCGGCCAGCATGGATTCGCTGACCTCGTCGATCCAGTGCGCATCCTCAACGACAAAGACTGCCGGGACTTTTCGGGCCATCGACGCGGCGTTGATCAACCGCCGCCGCCGCGCATCCGGATCGATCCTCGGCAGCTCCACATCAGGGTCGGCGATGCCCAGCAGGTCATCCAGCAGCAGCATGTCCTCCGGATCGGCGTCCGGTATCAGTGTGCGCACCCGTGCCCGCATCCGCTCACGAGCAGCCGCATCCTCGAGGCCGCGCACACCGGTGGCGGCGCGCAGCAGCCGCGCCACCACACGAAACGGGACATCGGTGGCGTGGGACTCGCAGAAGGTGGAAAACACCTCAACTCCTCGGGCAGTGGCGAGCGCGCTGGCCTCGCGCACCAAGCGGCTCTTACCGATACCGGGTGAGCCCACCACGGTGACGACCGCGCCGTGGCCATCGATGGCGCGCTCCAGTAGGGCCTCGATGGCAGCCATTTCCCAGTGCCGACCGACCAGATTCGACTCAGCACGTCCGCCAGTGCGATGCCCTTCGCCCATGGCCAACAACCGATGGGCGGGTAACGGCGCGTCGGCACCCTTGATCTGAACCAGCTCAGATTCGCCGAGAGTCGCAGCGCCCTCGACAAGTCGCGCGGTCGAGGCGCTGAGCATCACCCCACCCGGCGGCGCCACCGACTCCATCCGCTGGGCCATCCCGACTTGCTCACCAATGGCGGTGTAACCCAAAGCGCCTGAACCGATCTCACCGGCGATCACCTGACCGGAGTTAAGTCCCACCCGCAACTGCAGATCCACACCGTCGCGCTCTCGGACGTCGACGGCGAGCCGCTTGGCCTCCTCCTGAACACCCAAGGCCGCCAGACAGGCGCGAACTGCGTGGTCCTCCAACGCGACCGGCGCACCGAACACCGCCATGATGCCGTCACCGGTGAACTTGTCCACCGTGCCGCCGTAGCGCTCTACAACTGCGGCACAGCGGTCAGCGAGGTCGGCCATGATCTCGCGCAACCGCTCCGCTCCGACGGCAGAGGCGATGTCCATCGAGTGGACCACGTCGGCGAACAACACCGTCACCTGCTTGTACTCCGCCGATCGGCTGACCTGTGTGACTGGCGTGCCGCACTCGCTACAGAACTTGGCTGCCGCGCTCAACTGGCTGCCGCATGACCCACAGGAGAGTCCCGCCGCCGTCAGCGCACCGCGACCGTCCCCGCCATCGTCCACGTCAGTATCGTGTCACCGCTGCTCGGTGATGTCCGTCATATAGCCGTGCCATCTCCGACACGAAGTTTTGAGAGCCTCGTATGTCGTCTGTTTCGAGACTGCGGTGCGGGGACACAGGCTCAGTGTGTTGGCCCCCTGACATGTGTTGGTCAATCGGTCAGCTGGCAATCAAGCCTCGGAAGGCGCAGTCAGCCAGAGAGATCGCGTCGGCCTGGCCGATGATGTGGCCGCGCAATTCGGGATGGTTGTCGAGGTGCGAATGCGCGTGTTGCTGGTCAGTGTGGAAGGTGATCGATCCGCAGAGGGTATCGGCCGGGGTTCCGGAGCAGTCGGTTTGTGCGATGACGACGACGGCGGTGGCGGGTTGCCATGTCCATTGGTCGCTGTGGCGGTGGATGCGGATCGGTGTCCCGGTGTCGGGGTCGGCTGAGTCGATGACGCCGTCGGTGCCGGTCATCAACGGGATGCCCAGCGCGTCGACCGGAGGGTGGCCGGTGAGGCGGACGGTGTGGCCGGTGGGTTGGCGCGAGAAAGGGTAGGCGACCTCGATTTGTCCGTCGGGTGCGCTGTGCACGAGGTCGGCGCTGCCAAGTTGGTGCAGGGCATCGTCGAGGTCGACGCCGAGCGCGGCAGCGGTCGGGCGCAGATCGTCGCGATGGACCTGGCCGCTATCACGGAAGCCGCGCAACACGGCTCGGTGGAGTTCTCGGATCGCGGGCGGCAGCTGCTCGGCGGAGGCTGCGACCGACTGGGGGCGTCCGACTGGTCGGGCATTAATTACTCCGTTGACTGTCAGTTGAATTGCTGACCAACACCTCCACCGTGCTGGAACGCAAACTCACCCTGGAACACCGGGTGCGGTTCAACACCACCAGCATTCACCGCTACGACTACAAAACACTGACCCGTGACGCGGCGGTGGCCTACTTCGCCGGGGTCCGTGAAGTGCTGCCATTCACATCCACCTTCATCGCCAGCGAGGACAAGCCGGTCTTCGATTTCGCCATGTACGACCCGACGCAGTGGGTGACCACCAACACCACCCAGCTGGCCTCGGGGCCCACCACGGCGGCCGGGGAGATCTACCGGATCTCCGACTCCAGCTTCGATGTCTCCCTGGTCAACTGGATCGCCTCCCCGGCCGACGGCAGCTGGACCCAGGATCCCACCCACGGCCACTACGCCCTGGGATCGGCGATGGTGGGGGCAGACGAGCGCGACAAGGATCTGCTCTCCACCAAGCTCTCGGTGAATCCCGGTGACGCGATCAACTTCTCCTGCTGGGTGAAATGGGCGTCGTTGGTCGTCACCGCTGGCGAGGTGGGCATGTTCATCGGCGCGGTGACCTACCTAGCCGACGTCGAGGTCGACGAGGAGGTCGTCGCCGCGATCTCCTACCCGAACTGGACCGCCAACCCCAACAGCACCGACCTTGCGGGCATTGACAACTCCGGCTTCACCAACCTGAGCGGCACCTGGACCGTCCCGGACGGCGTCGACACCATCCGGGTGAAGCTGGCCATCACCGATCAGGCCCACTCCGGGACGGTGTGGTTCGACCTGGTCGAGATCGAGGACGCCACCTTCGTCACCGGCACCGTCTACAAGGACTTCCAGACTCAGTCGACATTCGCCAAGGCACAGGTGGAGTTCCGCGATTCCGGGCTGATCCGATCGGACTCGATGTGGGCCGACATCATCCCGGACAGCCAGAACATCAGCGACACCCAGCTGGCCTACTACGTGGACACCATCCCCGACGTCATCCCCGGCGGTATGTGGGGGGACACCATCAAGACCTGGGCGTCGACCACGGCGGACTGGGGTGACCCCTTCGCCATCGTCTCCATCACCATCGACGGCAACCGGGTCTACCAGGGCAACAGGGTGATTCACTTCTACCGCGCGCCGCTCTACGGCGAGGCGGGGCTGATGGTCCGGCAGTTCACCAACTGGGTTCCGTTGGGCCTGTTCCGGATCGGCTGCGTGGTCTACAAACCGTTCCAGAATTCCAACCAGATCACGCTGCGGCTGCGCCGGATCTCCGACGGCGTGTTCATCCATGAGGAGACGATCACCGTGCCGACCGGCCGCTGGTTCGAATATCAGACGGCGTTCATGGAGATACCGAATACCGAGGACCAGGAATACCAGGTCGAACTCACCCTCTCCGGCGACGAAGAGGATGAGCTGTACCTGTCAGACCTGTACTGCGAAATCGCGCGGGCCCGTTATTTTGTCCGGCTCGGCGGCGTCGGCACGCGAGATGCTGGCGGTGCCCGAGTGGCAGCGATACAACGGGTCGGACTCCGACCAGACCACGCTCTCCCGCATCACCGCCGAGATGACGTCCTCATCCCAGTCGTGCACCCGCATCCACCGGCCCGGTTCGGACACCCGGGGGAACGTCCCGGCCCGACGCATCGACCCCGGCGACCCGCCGGTGGTAAAGGCCGTTGCCTGCGCCACCGTGGGCGTCAAGACGGCGAACTCGTCGAGTTCGTCCAGCGGGATGGCCCGGCTACCCCACAAGGTGGGCCACCAGTTCGCCCGCCCGATCAGCACGGCCAGCGCGGGCACCGTGACGGTGCGGACCAGGAACGTGTCAACCAGCAGCCCGATCCCGATGATGAACCCGGCCTGCACCATGCCGGAGATGTTGCCGAACAGCAGCCCGAACATGGAGGCAGCGAAGATCAACCCGGCCGAGGTGATCACCCCGCCGGTGGTCCCGACGGTTTTGATCACCCCGGCGCGCACATCGTGCGGGGATTCGTCACGCACCCGCGAGATCAGCAGCATGTTGTAGTCCGCCCCGACCGCGACGAGAACGATGAACGCCATCCCCGGCACACTCCAGGACAGTGGGTGCCCGCCGATGAACTGGAACACGATCACCCCGATCCCGAGCGCGGACAGGTAGGAGATCACCACCGAGGCGATCAGGTGCAGCGGGGCCACGATAGCGCGCAGCAGCAGGGCCAGGATCAGGAACACCACCGCCAGTGTGACGATCATGATGAACCGCAGGTCGTGGTTGTAGTAGTCGTGGAGATCGTTGTTGAGCGCCGGGAACCCGGTCACGGAGATTGTCGCGTCGGCCAGCTCGGTGTTGGGTTGGGCGTCGCGCGCCACCGTGGTCACACGCTTTACCTGATCCATCGCCTGGGTGCCGAACGGGTTCAACTTGGTTTGGAACAGGTAGCGCACCGTGTGCCCGTCCGGGGAGACGAAGATCTTCGCGGCCTGCCGCAGGTCGGTATCCCGCAACGCTGACGGGGGGATAAAGAACCCGCTCATCGAGGTGGACCCGCCGGTGTCGTGTTTGAGCCCCAGCAGCAGCTGCGACGCGGTTTGCAGACCGTCGGCGATCTTGTTGGTGGAGTCAACCAGGTTACGCACCCCATCCGACAGCTGCGCGCTGCCGTTGGCTAGCTGGTCGGCCCCGGACTGCATCTCCGCCAGCTGACCGCGCGCCGACGTACCGTGCAGGCTGGCCAGGTCACCCAGCGTGGAGTTCAGCTCGCCGCGCAGGCCATGCACCGTCGAACCGATCCCCGCCGTCTCCGGGGTCTGCGGCAGCTGATCCGCCAGACGACTCAACTCGTCCAGTGTCCCGTCGTGGGCAATGTCGTTCAGCATCGAGGTGGCCTGCCTGACTCGGGGATCATCGGCGATATCGGCGATGTTGGCGGCGCTCGCCGCCGCCGCGCGCACGTCGCCGCGCACCTCGGCGAGCGAGTCGGCTAGCTGTTGGGAGCCGGTGGCGAGCCGGTCGAGATCGGCCCGGCTGTTCTGAATGCGGGTGGCGGCGTCTCGCAACCGCGATCCGACCTCACCGGCCTGGAACGCGACGTTGGCCTCCTTCGGCGGGTGCCCTTCCGGGCGGGTAATACCACGCACCGTCCCCATCCCCGGTATCTGAGACACCCGGTACGCCATCTGCTCCAAATCGGCTAGGGCTTGCGAGGTCCGCAGATCATGCGGCGAGGAAATGACCAGATACTCCGGGATGGTCTCGTTGAGCGGGAAGTGCGCACCAAGCACGGCATAGCCCCGATTACTCGGCACCGAGTTGGGCATCGACTGGGTTGCGTCCCAATCGAACTTGACGAACAGGCCGCAGGTCGCCAGGACAGCGAGCACCGCCACGCTCGCTGTCAGGTAGGTGGTGGGGCGACGGACCAGCGCTTCACCGAGCCGATGCCAGAGGTGGGTAGTCAGGTCGCGGCGCGGCGTGACCCAGCCGCGCCGACCGGCGAGCACCAGGATGGCGGGCAGCAGGGTAAACGCGGCCAGCACACCCACCGCGACGGTGATAGCCAGCGCGGGACCGACCGTGGACAGCAACCCCAGCCGGGCGAAGGACATGCACAGGAACGTGACCGCCACCGTCGCCCCCGACGCCGCGATCACCTTCCCGACAGCTGACAGCGCCTCGGCCACGGCGGTATCGGAATCCGATCCGGCCCGTATCCGTTCGTGGTAGCGGGAGATCAGGAACACCGCGTAGTCGGTTCCGGCCCCGGCCATCATCGCGGTCATCAGGATCACCGTCTCGTTACACACCCCGAGCCCCACCTGGGACAGCCCGGACACCACACCCCTGGCGGTCATCAGGCTGGCCCCGATGGTGAGCAGCGGCAGCATCATCGTCAGCGGACTGCGGTAGACGATCGCCAGGATGAGCAGCACCAGCACCCCGGTCGCGATCTCGATGCGCTGCATATCTCGGTCGCTGACATCGTTGACATCGGTGACGGTGGCCGCTGGCCCGGTCATGTTGACCGTCAGCCCGGAGCCGCCGGTAACCTGCTGAACGATCGTGGTGACCCGACGATAGGCGTCATCACCGACCGGGGTGTTCAGCTCCCCGGCCAGCCCGACCGGCAGCACCCACGCCTTATCGTCCTTACTCGTCACCGTCTCCCGCAGCGCCGGGGTGCTCACGAAGTCCTGCAGCATTTTCACGTCCCGGCCGTCAGCGTGCAGCGCGCCCACCAGTGCCCGGTAGGTGCCCTCGTCGGCGGGGGTCAGCCCGCCGTTGTCGGTGAGCACCACCAGCAGCAGGTTGTCCTCACCGGATTCATGGAACGCATCCGACATCCGCTGCGCGGTCACCGTGGAGGATGCCGACGCCGGGATCAGCGGCACCGGGTGTTGCCGGATCGCATCCCCCAGCGGCGGGAACGCCAGGAACAGCGCGGTCGGTATCGCCAGCCACAGCGCGATCACCAGAACCGGCCACCGGGTGACCAGCCTGGTGATCCAGGTGAAGATCTGGAATCGTTTGCGCAACACAATCTTTCGCTTTCTCCAGTGATGACAAGTCGTCACCAGTCGACGATGACCAACATCTCGTTGTCGTCAACGTCGTTGTCCGTCATCGGCGGATCGGGCGCGAGAGACACCGAGTAGCTTTCGCCGCCCGGTAGCTGGGCGCTCGCTGTGTCGTTGCCGGGCGGCAGCGGCCCGGCATTGCCTGGGTCAATAGTCACCGGAGCCGGAGCAGGAGGAGCAGGAGCCGGGTCGGCGTGCGCCGGAGCTGCCCAGTTGATGAGCGCGAGCGCCGTCAGCGCCAGCAACGTCCACCTGATTTTTGCCAGTTTCACTATCATTGTCGTGCCTTTCTTGGGTTATACGGCGGCGATAGGCCGGAGCTGGGCGTAGTACGCGAACGGCACCCCGATCCGGTCCACCACCTCGAAACCGGTCGCGTTGGCCCGGTTCATCAACGTGATGGCCGGGATGTAATGCCGGTCAAAGAACTCCCCCACCACGAGCCGCCCGGTCGGCTTGAGCACCCGGTGGAACTCGCGCAGCATCGACAGCGGCTCCGGGATCTCCCCCAGCGCCGTCACCACGTAGGCGGCATCGAACTGATCGTTCATGAAGGGCAGATCGCGGGCGTCCGCCAGCGTCGCCACGATGCCGGGAACGTGCTTGGCCTTCGCGCGGCGCATCACCGCGTCCAAGAACTCCTGCTGGATGTCGACGATGTCCAACTGGCCGGTGGGTGCCACCTGGCGTGCGACGTGCAGGGACTGGCAGCCGGTGCCGGGACCGATCTCCAGCACCCGGTGGCCCGGCTGGAGGGCAAGCAGCGCGTCGAGGCGTTTGTTGGTGAGGAACGGCAGTTGCAGGTCGAGGACCCAACTGCGCCACCCCGAGTACGGGTAGGGTGCCTCGTCGGTGATCGTGCTCATGGCGGTTGCCCCGGCAATGCCGAGCGCTGCCACACCCGCGATCTTTGTGCTGATTTTCATTGTTGGTTGTCCTTTTCCTTTGTCCTGGTCGGCTCTGTACCGACCTCAGTTCGTTGATCGAGCGGCAACACCAGTTCCTGGCCAGTGCCCAACCCCAGCTGGCAGTCGTATCTGTCGAAGTGCCAGCGGCACACGTAGGCCCACATGCCGCCACCCCACCGGTGCGCGGCCAGCCATGCCTCGGCATATGCCGGTACCGTCTGCCCCGCCCCGTAGCACACATCACAGTCCGGGATCGCCAGCACCAGGGTCTTAACCGGTGACTTGTAGATCTCCCGCCGATGGCGCAGCCGCGCCCAGAATGCCTCCCACCTCACCTGCTTGACCTGGGTGGGCGACACGCCGGGCTTAGCCCAATCCTGACAAGGTGAGATACCGAAGCCGTCTGCTTCGAGTGCTCCCGGCTCTCGGGTACGGTGCTGGTCGCTCATCGGTAGATCTCCACCAGCCGCCATCAGTAGTAACTCGGGCAGAAGTGCCACTCGGCGCTCCACACCACGACCTTGGCCTGGTTGACGGTGGGGTTAAGACCGGGTGTCTGAGCCACGGTCGCGACCAAGGTCTCGCGCAGCAGGGTGCCGTCCTTGGCCCATTCGTGGCCGGTCGCGTGTGGAGCGATCATCGTCATGACGCCGCCGCGATCGGCGAATTTGCGGTACTCATCGTTGTTTCCCCATCTGTGTCATGGCGGAAGGATGGCCACCGGGTCAGGTCAAGTTCCGCGATGGGAATCGTCACTCGCGTTGGGGTAGGACGAGCTCAGTAGCGCGCCACTGCAATCTCGCCCGGTTTCGGGGCGGTGATACTTAGTCGCGATCTTGAGCTGCCGCTTGCCCGCTGCCCAGGCGGCAACGGTCCCGCGTCGTTCGCGGTTCAAACGATGGACGGTGCCGATATTGCCGGCCCAGCGACCAAACGTGGTGCGAACGCCGCACGTCAGTGGCAGTCGTGGTAGCGGCCGTCTGTTGCCTTTTGCGCCGCAACGAGTTTCGCCTCAGCTATGCGGTAGAGGCCGTCCAGGGCGGCCCGGTCGACGTTGACATACTGGCAGATCACGTCGGCGGCGACGGCGGCGTCGCGCAGTCTCAATGCCAGCGAATACGGTAACGGCAGCCGGCGTAGCGCCCGCTCGCGTTGGCTGAGTTCATCGGCCATTTGAGCAGCATGCATATGCGGCGATCGTGCCGAGTCAGTATGGCGATATGAAATCATCGCCGACGCCGAGCGCACACCTTCAGGGCGCGACGTTCACTATGTTCGCGCCCTGTGGCTGGGTATCAGTGCGGCGAGTTCGTCGCGGCTGGTGGTTCCGGTCTTTAACATGGCCCGGTAGATGTGGCTTTCGACGGTGCGTACGGAAAGAGTCAGTCGCTCGGCGACTGCGCGGTTGGACAACCCCTCACCGATCAGCATCACGATCTCTCGTTCGCGATCGGTCAACGGCACGGGTTCGCTTGCCTGACGAAGCGCGGGAGTCCATGCGCCGCCACATTCTTCGGCCAGCTTATCTGCGCGTGTCGCGCATCCCAACGCCGATCCCCGTAGGCCCTGCCTGCGATACGCGAGGGCGGCTTGGGCGGCGGCATCGACGGCGGCAACGAGGTCGCCCATGCGCTCGAATTCTTCTGACACCGCGGCCAATTCAGCGGCGTCGTCGTCACTCAGGGCGGTCGAAAACCGCGCGGCGACGCCAACGCGTGGCCCCTCGACGATCCCTTCGAGCTCGCGCAACCGGGGTGCGCTGGAACGGTCCCCGAACTGGCTCGCGGTCTGCAGGCAGATCACTTCCGCCGCGAATTGACCCTTAGCTGAAGCCTTTTTGGCCGCCGACAACAAGACAGTGATCGCCTCACCCACGGCGCCCTGATTAGCAGCCACCCAGGCCCGGGCCAGGCTCCGCTCATAGTCCAGCGAGCGGAACGGACGTCGCAGCTTGTCGACCGCGGCAACCGCGGTAGCCGCCTCCACGGTTGAACCGCACATCGCGAGTGCCGTCACGCGCGGGACTTGATAGCGGTATCCCCAGCCCAAGGCGTGCGTGGCGGAGAGTCCCACTGCTGCCTGTTCGAGCAACACACCCCCGGAATGAAGGTGTCCGGCACCAAGGGCGGCCCGACCCGCTACGGCAGCACCGAGCAATTGAGCCGCCCCCGGAAGGTCGGCCGCCTGCCAGCGCACCTGCTCGGCCACATCAAGGGCTTCCGCAACCCGGCCAGCCAGCAGCAGCGCGCTGACGTGTGCGTCAGCGATGTTGAACCTCATGTGCGGAGCGTCGAGGGAGCGTGCCGCGACGGTATATCCCGCGTCCGCGACGGCCACGGCTTCAGTGGTGCGTCCGGCATCCGCGGATATGTCAGCCAGGACCTTCGGATTAAGATCAGCACGGCACCAAACAGCAGGGCGAACAACACACCGGCCAGTGCGGCCGCACGGGGTGTCGTCAATAGGCGAAGGCTGGGCTGAGACGCCATTGTCATGGTGTCATCCTGTCATCGGGCTTGCGCGGCAGGCGGGCTTTCACCGTCTACCTTCGACCAGCCGCAGCCAGCCGATACATCGGCCCAGAAATCTCAGACGAGTTGCCCATTTGCACCGTCATTCGCCGATGCAGACGAACTTGCCCGCAGGGGGCTGACCGGGGCTGCGATGAGCTACTCGGGACACGCGCGTCCCGGATGTGCGATTGACTTAATCCGACCAGCTTGCTGGCGTCACGTTGGGCCTCCTGTGCGGTGGCCCTGCCCTGTCTTACCGCATCACGCGTCGCAATTCCCCGCGGCGCCGCCATGAAACCTCAAACGGGGCATTTCGTGGTGGGATGGCAAGAGGCCTACTGCTCGGCGCGTGCCCAGCCCTCCGCCGGTGGACACTCCTCCGATCCCGCGCGGCGGCGGGCCCGATCCCGCCCCTTCGTATGGCTGCCCGCTATGCGGCGGGGATCACCCAGCGACAGAAGACTTCCGGCTGACCTGTGTCAGCCATCGGCCCAGGAGTACTCCGACTCCTGGTGGAAGGCTTCGGTATTTGGCGAACGCCGGGTGATCCGGGCACGTCGGTGACCTGCTCGTAGGACGGCACGGTCGAGCCGTAGAAATCGCGTACCGCGACCGAGCCCAGCACGCAGGCCCGTCGGCCAGCGCGTCGGCGGCGGTGCGCCCCCGAACGTGGCCTCTAAATGCCAGGCCAGCCCTTAATCGTTCCATTCCTGCTGCGCTTTGAGTGTGACGATGAGCCGCCGAGGAACGCCAGCGCGATGGCACCGACGACCGCCGAGGACGGCAAGCGCGACGGTGACGAGTGCAGCACCGGCCATGGGGGCACGTCGAGCCAACTTTCGACTGGACACTTCGCGACCACAGAACCGGGCAGCATCTTGGCGACGCGATCGTGAAAGCGCTGTCGGCTAAACTATTTGGCGGCGAGCCCATCGGATTGGCGCTGGACCAGTACCGCAGGCAAGTGGGCCAACTGAACACCGAATACTTTTCCGTGCGAAGCGATCTCGCGGCGGGCGACAGGACGGTGTTGAAGGAACTCACCCGGCTGCGGCTCGTTTCGCTGGACCGGCAGGCGCTGGTGGTGCTGGGTGACCCAACGGTGGCCCTGCCGAGCGTGTTCTAACCGATCCCTGTGACGCCAACACGTTCGCGCTCTCATCCTGACAGTGGACCACGAGTTCAGGACACCATTGGACCACTACACCGCGACCAGTCCGACGCGTGAGGGTTTCTACGCCAAGTTCAGTCGTCATGTCTCAAATGTGACCTTGAGCTCAACCAGTCAGCGCATCACTGCAGGCCGATGATGATGTGCTGGTGGAGGTCGGGATGGGTGTGGGTCCGGTTGGGTTTGACGTCGAGCAGCAAGCGCTGATTTGGGCGATGTGGCGGC
>NZ_JBKQTQ010000137.1:0-17959 GCF_052143115.1 Mycobacterium sp. | reverse complement strand
GAACCGTGAGCGTGTGCCGGACGAACCGACAACGCAGGTGCAGACGGCGTCTGAGTTCGCGGACGGCGCCCCGACCATGCACTTTCAAACAGCCGTTCGGCGCTAGAAATAGCTTCCCAAGCTGAATACGCGGGTTCGATTCCCGTCATCGGCGTCACCCGAGCGAAACTCGTTTTAGTTGCTGTGCGGGTCGGCGGCGTTGAGCGCGGCCACCACCTGGTCGTAGTCGCCGCGGGCCTCGCCGTAGCGCAGGAATTTGACGCGCTCTACTTGGATCTCGTTGCCGTCAGGGTCGGTCTCCAGTACCTGCATGACCTCGTCGATGAACTCATCAAGCGGCATCGCAAAGCTGCTTTCTCGTTGTCCGGGGAGTAGATCGGTGGCTACCGACGGCGGTTCGAGTTCCTTGAGCCTGACCGTGGTGTCGGCCAGTTGTAGGCGCAGTGACTCGGTGAGCATGTGGATGGCGGCCTTGGACGCGTTGTAGCTCGGCGTAACTTTCAGCGGTGCGAAGGCGAGGCCGGAGGACACGGTGACAATGGTGGCGTCAGGCTGCTTTTGCAGGTGCTCGACGAATGACGCGATCAGGCGGATCGGCCCGAGCACGTTGGTGGCGATGACGGATTCGGCGGAATCCAGGAATGTTTCGGGATGATGCCAGTCTTCGATCTTCATGACGCCGGCCATCGCGATGACCACGTTGAGATCGGGATGGCGCGCCAGCACGTTCTTGGCGGTCGTGTGCACGCTCGCTGCGTCGGCGGTGTCGATCTGCACCGTGTCGATGTCCGGATGCGCGGCGGCGATCTGCTGGAGCAGTTCGGTGCGGCGGCCTCCGACGATGACGGTGTTACCTTTGCCGCGCAGTCGTAGAGCCAGTGCCAGGCCGATCCCGCTCGTCGAGCCCGGAATGAAAATGGTGTTGCCGGTGATTTTCATGCGCTCAATCCTTTGTCTTGTGTTGCCGTGGTGAGTAATTCGGGTAGGCCGACGCGGTGCAGCATTTCGGCTTTGAGCCGGTCGAGGACCGCGAAACCCACGTCGGCCCCATCCTGGGTCAGATCGCGATCGAAGGATGCTTGGGTGTCCGGGTCGCACATGGTGGGGAGCGTAGTGACCGGGTGAGCGGGCGCAAGCCCGCGCGCTGATTCATTGCATAGCCGGGGCCGGTTCGTGGCTTTACGGACCGCTGGAGGCCACGATCCTCATGTCACCGATGGCACTTGTGCACCGGGCCATCTCCGAAAGTCTTTCGGCAATCGCAGCGTCGCGCTCCGCTGCCGCGATCTGATAGCGCATCGCCATCGCCGGGGTAGTGTGCCCGATCCGGCGCATCAACTCTTTGGTGGTGGCCCCGGCCTGAGCGGCAAGTGTCGCCCCAACATGGCGCAGATCATGCACGCGCATGTCCGGCTTGCCCACGCTGGCGAACCCGTTCTTGACGCTCTTGGTGAACGCCGTCTGGGACAGCCGCCGGCCCCGCGTCGTCATAAACACGAACGACTCCGGCCCGCGGCTCGTATGCGCCGCCATGTGCGCCCGGAGAATCTCAGCAACGTGCGGGGGTACCGTCACGTCGCGGATGCCGGCGTCAGTCTTCGGCGATCCCACCACAAGCTTGCCATCGACAACCGTTGCAGCCCGGCGGATCTTGAGCACCGTCTGCTCACCGCTCGTATGAACGTCTTTCCTGCGAAGCTCAATCAGCTCTCCGAACCGCAAACCACACCAAGCCGCTAGGGGCACTGCCGCCCGGTACGTCTCCGGCGCGGCTTCGGCGACCTTCACCAACTCGGCAGGGGTCAGCGGCTGGACATCCCGCGGTTTAGGCGGCTTGCCGGCCGTCTTTATCTGGCACGGGTTTTCGGTGACGAGCTTGTCCTCGCGGGCCGTGTTGAAGATCGCCCGCAGGAGCTGGTAGGCGTGCGTGTTCCGCGTCGGCGTATTCTTGCCCAGCCCAACCCACCATGCGCGCACCGTCGCCGGGGTCACCGCTGCCAGTATCTCGTCACCGAGGCCGGGGTAAATCCGACTCTTGAGCAGATCCCGGTAGAGGGCATGCGTCTTGGGTGTCAGATCACGGTGGGTGAGCCATTTCTCGGCGTACTCGTGAACCGTGATCCCTGCAACTGCCTTGGCTGCCGCCCGACTCTCCGGCGGTGACCATCCCCCAAGTTCGATGAGCCTGCGTTCATTCGCCAGCCACCCCTCGGCGTCCATTTTGGTTGTGTAGGTGTGTGGGGCGTAGTACCTGCGCCCATCTGCCATGACGTAGCTGGCTTGTATGCGCCCGCTGCGTAGCGTTCGGAGCTTTCCCCATGCTCGCCGCTGGCGGGCGGCCTGTCTGCGTGTCGTCATGCTCGACACCTTACTGCACCCTTGTTGCACCCCAACGGTGTCGCGTCGTGTCTGGTTACCGGGGCTTTTGTCCACTCCATGACGGAAAGTTTGCCGTCTGTAAATGGGGTTTGATCTGGATAAATAGCATGATTAGGCATACAGGTTGTGATCCTGAATGTCGCGGGTTCGAGTCCCGTCACTCACCCCAAAGGTCAGAGGGCATTTTTAGCCCCCTGCAAAGCCCGGCGTCGCTATTCCTTGCGGTCGTCCACCTTGGCGTCGGGAGCGTGCTTCTTGATCGCGTCGATACCTTTGTGGGCGTTCGCCTTTGACGCGTAGGCCTGACTGGCGACGATGATCTCGCCGTTGGGGGCCTTGAGATGGAAGTGGTACTTACCACCCTTGTCCTCGAAGATCTCAAACTTTGCAGCCATGCCCCGTAGGCGGACAGCCAGGCGTACGCGTACCGAATGACGCCTGGTACAGGCACATCAGCCGCTCGCGATCCGGTGTGAAAATCGAGAGGTCATCGAACGTTCCGTAAGTATCTGCGACGACGTCGCAATCCGTTCCGGATCATTGAGGCTGTCATTCTATTTATCAAAACTGAACGCGCGCCTCGAGCGTTTTGCGGGCTAGGAGCCATAGACGGTAGGCGCGAAATCTTGGGCGCGACGTATCGCAGCTATCAATTCACATCTGAATTAGGCGGACACTACTAGACACGCGTAATAATTATCAGCAATATCTTACGATGCGTTAAGTCTGGACTTACACTGCCGGTGTTCGAGCGGTCGGCGCCGATGCCAAACCCGCACCCTCGGGCTGCGCCGTCGGGAAAGGAAGACCCAAGATGAACGTTCGAGTTAGCGTTCGGCTGGGCATGCTGGCCGTGGGGTTAGGCATTGGAGCGGCAGTGCCAGGGACCGCCTCGGCCGACTCGTCCGCCGACTGGCTGTCGTCAATCGACAGCCTTCTGAGTGCTCTGTCAGTCCCCGCGTTGTCGTCATCAACTCTGGATTACCAGGTCTCAATCGACGGGATGGATTTGTTCCCCACAGCGGGCAACACCGCGACCGCGACCTCGGGTATGGGGGACATCGCGATCGCGATAGGCAACGGCGCCAGCGCCGACGCCGACGCCCCCACCCAAGTCGGCACCACCGGCTCCGGCGACTTCGCATTCGCCGACGGCGCTAACAGCTCCGCCACCGTCTTCGACGGCAACCTTGCCGCGGTCACCGTTGTCGGCGACGACAACACCGCAGGCGTCGCTAACGGTACCTTCAACGCCGTCAACATCTTCGGCAACGACGACAACAGCGTATTCGCCAATGTCGGCAACTTTGACGCCGCCAACGTCTTCGGTAACGACGACGCCGCCTTCGCCGGCCAAGGCAACGGTGACCTTGCCTCCATCGTCGGCAACATCAGCTACGCCGTCGCCAACGAGGGCAACGGTGACGTTGCCTCCATCGTCAACACGGGCAGCGTTTTCGACTACGCCCAAGCGGGCGGCTATCCGCCCGACGATGCCCCCGGGAACTTCGACATCGCGTCCGTGTTGGGCACCGACAGCTTGGCCTACGCCGGCTACGGGATGACCGGCGACACTGTCGGCAATTTCGACCTGGCGGCCATTTTCGGCGACGGCTTCATTTCCGACGCCGCTACCGGCGCCAACTTCTTGGTCGACATCCTGCCATCGTTCTAGGAGGCAATGAATCCGCTTGTGGGGGTTAGCTTTGCAACCTTCGCTGCCCGGCTCGGCAGCTAGGGAACGATTGCATCGGCCGCTCGCAGTGACACCGGTAGATGTTTGAGTCTGCCCACGCCTACCAAACAATGGCCAAGCTTTCGGCTGGCAACCGGGTGACTTTGTGACTGGGCCGGGCATAAGCTCGAGGCAAGCTAAGGTCAGGGACGGGTCCTTTGGGAGGCCTACGATGACGAGATTTGTTTGCCGTGTGGTCGCTGATGTCGTCGCGGTCGCGTTGGTGCCGATCGCGGCGGTGACGGTCGCGACGCCGGGAATTAGTTCGGCGCAATGCGACCCGAACTGGTCGCGCAATGTGTGGACCAACGAATGCAAACCGCCACCGCCGGTGCCGGAGTGGTGGACACCGCGACCGGCGTATGCGCCGCCGTTCGCACCGGAGTGGATCCCGCCACCCCCTCCAGCGCCGCCGTGGCAGCCGGGGGACGTCCCGGTGTGGAACGGGGGTATTCAGCAGTGGGTATTCATCGGGCACTGATTAACCAAGTGTTTCGCTAAGGGCGAAGACCGACTTCGGCATGCCTACCCGGCTTTTGTCGGTGCTGTGTGCGACGTTGGTTTCGTCACAACCCAACCCAGCTAGGCAGCTCGACATGGATCAACCCAAACCCCACGCGGTGGCGTGCCAGTGTTGCGAGCTGGAATGGCCGGAAAGGCTTGCCACGGCGGTCCGCAACGCACACCTGCTTATCCGCGAATGGCGGTGTCGTATGTGCGACGAGCATCAGGGCGACCCGGTCAAGATGGCGCAAGATCACGAGAATGAGGTCCGCATCCGGTGGGGTAACACCGTGGACGAGCTCCACACCGCGCAAGACGCCGCCGATCGTTTCAAGGCGCAAACGCTCGCGGCGTTGAGGTCGCGCGACCAGATACTGGAGCAATTCGGCAAGCTGGCCCGTTACCACCGGCCAACCGATTACGGATGCATCTGCGGAAAACGCAACTGCGAAGAGCTGTCCATCATTGACGCCGACTGGATTACCGATCACATCGTCAGGATGTACAAGGGCGGCGTCGGGTAGATAGTGGCCTTTCGCCTGAATTTGGTTGTTAGATCTGGTCTTCAATCAGAAACTCCGCGTACTTCTTCTCGAAGTCCCACACTTCGGGGAAGCCGATCAAGTCCACGAAGTCATCGAAGGCGTAGAGCGGATCCGCGACCGGCTCCCCCTGCGCCAATGATCGGTAGACGCTGGCCAGGGCTCGACTTGCGGCGAACAGCCCTGCGGTGGGATAGATCGCCACCGAGAACCCCATCCCCCGCAGCTCTGAGGGCGGCAGGATCGGCGTAACGCCACCATGCAGTTGGTTGGACAAGACGGGGACGTCGAACGCAGCGCCGATCTTGCGCATCTGTTCTTTGGACTCTGGCGCCTCGATGAACAGCATGTCCGCGCCGGCCTCCGCGTAGGCTTCCCCACGTCGCAGTGCCTCGTCGAGACCATGCGATGTCAGGGCGTCGGTGCGGGCCAAAATCAGAAAATCCGCGGACGAGCGGGCATCTGAAGCGACTTTGATCTTGTTGACCATTTCCTGGATGGAAACCACGCGGCGGTCGGGTGTGTGGCCGCACTTCTTGGGAAAGTGTTGGTCTTCGATCTGGATCACCGCAACGCCGGCCTTTTCGTAGCCCCGCACGGTGTGGGCAACGTTGAGCAGACCGCCATAGCCGGTGTCGCCGTCAGCGATCAGCGGCTTGTCGATCGCGTCGGCGATCGCTTCGGCACGGTTGACCATGTCGGTGTAGGTGGCCAAGCCTGCGTCAGGTTGGCCCAGGTAGGAGGCGACGACTCCGTAGCCTGTCATGTAGATCGCCTGCGCACTGGTGCGATCGGCAATCTTCGCCGAGACCAGGTCGAAAACGCCTGGGGCGAAAATGAACTGACCACTTTGCAGCATCACCCGGAACGAGTTCTTAGCGTCGGTATTCATGGCTGTTAAGTCCTTTCTTCCAAGTGTTCTCGTGAGTTGACACAACGATCCCGCACGCGATATCGATTAGTCCAATAAACTTCTTGAGGTGATTGATCAAGATAGTGAATGGTTGCAGTTGATCAGCCCTGAGCTCGCCATCGCCGTGGCTGTTTTGGAGGAGCAGCATGTCCGTCGCGCCGCCGAACGGCTGGGAGTACCGCAGCCGACGGTCAGCGTTGTCATGCGCCGGCTCGGCGTCGCCATCGGCGCACCGCTGGTGCAGCGACACGGGCGCGGAATCGTAGCGACCGCAGCTGGCCGGGCGTTTTTGCCCGCGGCACAAGAGGCGTTGATTCAGTTACGCACTGCCCGAGAAGATCTCCAGGAAATTATCGATCCTGAGCGAGGCCGTGTCGCGCTCGGTTTCGTCCATAGCAGCGGGCCCCGTGACGTACCTCGACTGCTCGATGCATTTCTCGCCGCACATCCCGATATTTCGTTCACCCTCAAGCAGGGAGGCGCGCCTGCGGTGCTCGACCAGCTGCGGCGAGGTGCCCTGGATGTGGTCATCGTCGCGCCAATGCCAGCCGCCGACGGTCGCCTGGAATCGGTTGTGCTGGCTGAAGAACGGCTCTGCCTCATTGTTGCCGCCGATCATCGCTTTGCTAGCCGGGCATCGGTTGGCTTGCGGGAAGCGTCCGATGAAACGTTTGTTGGGCTGACTCCCGAGCACGGCTTGCGTCAGGTTTTTGATGCGTTGTGCGAGCGGGCAGGTTTCATCCCCAATCTTGCCTTCGAGGGCGAAGAGCATGAAACGTTGCGCGGGCTGGTGAGGGCCGGCTTGGGTGTTGCGGTGTTACCGCGCGCAACTTACGACGACCCAGCACTTGTCGAGATCAATCTCCGTGACCCCGCGGCACGTCGGCACGTCGGCGCCGTGTGGCAGCGGGGCCGTCGCGTCGCTCCAGCCGCGCGACGTTTCATCACTTTCCTCACCACATCGGGAGCAAAGGTGCTCCGCGGCGGGTGAATAGTAGCGAGCCGAGTGCCGGAACTGACAGCTGATTACAGCGGCGGTACCATCCGCGCATGTCGCTAGCGGCTGGGACGACCTTTGACGGGTACACCATCCTGCGGCCGCTGGGTTCTGGCGGGATGGCCGAGGTCTATCTTGCTCAGCATCCAAGGCTGCCGCGCCGCGATGCGCTAAAAATCCTGTCCGAGGCGATAACAGCGGACAGCGACTACCGCGAGAGGTTTCAGCGGGAAGCCGACCTCGCCGCCGCGCTATGGCACCCGAACGTCGTCGCGGTGCACGATCGCGGCGAGTTCGATGGTCAGCTCTGGATCGCGATGGACTACGTCGACGGCACCGACGCCGCACAGCTTGTCAAAGAACGCTACCCGGCCGGGATGCCGATACAGGACGTGTGCGCCATCGTCACCGCTGTCGCTGCCGCACTCGACTACGCCCACCAGCAGGGCCTGTTGCACCGCGATGTCAAGCCCGCGAACATCTTGGTCACCGATCCTCAGGACGGCAAGCGGCGGATCCTGTTGGCCGACTTCGGCATTGCGCGACCAATCGGTGACATCAGTGGGCTCACCGCGACCAATTTCACGGTGGGCACACTCACCTACGCCGCACCCGAGCAGTTGATGGGTTCAGGCATCGATGGGCGCGCCGATCAGTACGCGTTGGCGGCCACCGCGTTTCACCTTCTCACGGGTGTGCCGCCGTATCAGCATTCCAATCCGGTGGCCGTCATCAGCCAACATCTGACGGCACCACTACCAAAGCTGAGCGATCGGCGTCCGGAGTTGACGACCCTCGATGAGGTGTTGTCGCGAGGGTTGGCCAAGGACCCCGCCGACCGGTTCGAACGATGCAGCGACCTCGCCGCTGCCCTCACCCATCGCGCCGGCGTGGACGTCGACGATGATCACCTCACCGAGACCGGTATTACGGTCGCCGCGCCGGTCGCGGAGCGCGAGACTCAAGTCGCGGTGCGCGTGCCGTCCGCCGGGATAGCCAAGCGACGCAGACGATCCCGGATTCTTCTCGGAGCGGCGATCGCGGCGGTGTTGGTCACCGCGATCGGCGTGGTTGGTTTCGTGATGCGGCCAACGAAGAACACTGCCCCTGCCCCGCCGGCCAGCGTGCCGGCCCCACCTGCCGCAGTACTCGACGGCACATATCGCTTCGACTACGACTATGAGAAGCAAACGATCAACGGTGCCCCGTATGCCATTCACACCGCCGACAACACCAGTTGGTGGGCCTTTCGCTCGTCGTGTAGATCCACGGAATGCGTTGCCACCGCTACGCAACTCGATACCAAAAATCCCCGAGTGGCGCGCACCCCGGCCCAGTCAGCCAGTTACCGTTTCGTCGAGGGCCACTGGCAATCCGCGCCCGTTCAGCGCCAACTCGACCAGCCGCGCTGCCTCGGACCCAACGGTCAAGTCGTCGCAGGCGCGAATACCGTCATGCTGACCTGGTCGTTGGAGCCACAGCCCGACGGCACGCTTCGCGGCGTGAAGACCGGCACCGCGCTCACCAACGAATGCGGCCTTCAGGGACAGGTTGCCGTGGCCCCGGTGGTGGCGACCCGCGTCGGCGACGTGCCGATCGGAGTCACGGTCGCCGATCCGGCGACAGTCAGCATCGCCCCGTCGACCAGCACCGCCCCACCACACGTCGCGGGTCCCGTCCTCGACGGCACCTACCGCGTGGACTTCGATCTGCAGAATCAGACGATCAACGGCACGGTGACCGGCCTCGGCGCTGCCGTCTCCCAGTGGTGGGCTTTTCGTTCGGTGTGTACGCCAGCCGGATGCGCGGCCGCGGGGTCCGAGTTGGCCGAATCCAACCAGCAAGAGGGCACCGGCACGACAAATGTTTTCCATTTTGTCGACGGTCATTGGCAGGGCACGACCGACCTTCAGGCACCAATGCAGTGCGACGGAACAAACAAGCCGCTCACCGACGACGAGACGCGCCTTTGGTCACTGGAGTCACAGCCCGACGGCACGCTTCGAGGCACCGAGATCGGCACCATTCTCAGCAACGAATGCGGCAATCAAGGAACGGTGTACCGGACGCCGTTTGTCGCGACACGCACGGGAGATGTCGCGCCAAGCGTCATCGTGGCCGACCCGGCGTTGTTCGCGGCTCCGACCGCGCCGGCGTCAACGCCGCCCCGTGCAGGTAGGTGACGCCTCACGCCTTGGCGTTGCCGGCGCGCCACTGATCCCACGGAATGTTCCAGTCGCCAAGGCCTTCGGTGCCCGACAGTGGTGGGCCGACGGTGTTGAGCACTTGCACGATGTCGCCGCGCTTGGTGTGGTCGAAGAACCATTGCGCGTTACTGGGACTGACATTGAGGCAGCCGTGGCTGGTGTTGGTGTGGCCCTGAGCGCCCACCGACCACGGCGCCGAATGCACGAAGACACCGCTGTAGGACATCTGGGTGGCGAAATTCACCTCGGTGCGATATCCGTTGGGCGAGTTGACCGGTACGCCGTAAGTCGACGAATCCATGATCATGTGCGCGAACCGCTCACCGAGGATGTAGGTGCCGCTGGCGGTCGGGGTGCTGTCCTTGCCCATCGACGTCGGCATCGTCTTGACGACCTCGCCGTTGACCCGGACAGTCACCATCTTGGTGGTGTCGTCGGCGGTCGCGATGACCTCGTCACCGATGGTGAAGTGGGTGTGTAGGTTGTCCTCGCCGAAAACTCCGTCACCCAGATCGACGCCGTAGGTGTTGACAGCGACGTTCACCGTGGTGCCTGGCTTCCAGAAATGCTCAGGGCGCCAACGCACTTCACGGTTGTTCAGCCAGTAGAACGCACCGTCGACGGGCGGGTCCGTGGTCACCACCATGGCCTTTTCGGCCGCAGCCCGGTCAGCGATGTTCTCGTCGAACCGGATCGCGACCGGCTCGCCGACGCCCACCACCTCGCCGTCGTGCGGCATGGCATAGGGCATCGCCAAGTTCTGCGGCGAATGGGTCTGGAACGTTATTTCGCCGGTGGCCACCCCGCCCAGCCCACGCGCTTTGGCGGTCAGCGTGTAGCTCCTGTTGTAGCCCAGCGGCTCGCTGGTCGACCAGCGCACGCCGTCGGGGCTGAGCTGGCCGCCCAGCGAGCGCCCGTTTTCGTTGACCATCTCGACTGACGCCAGCACGCCGTCGTCAGCGGTCACCGTCACCGGCCTGTCCACCGCGACGCCCACGGCGCCGTCGGTGACCGAAGCGCTGACCTTCGGCACGAGAAGGTCACCGAACGGCGTGGCCTTGTCCATGATGGCCTTCGGCGGCGGGTTGCCGCCGCCGCTGCTGCAGGCCCCCGCGCCGAAAACGGCAAGCAGGACCATCAGCGCGGCCACCCATCGGCGGCACAAGCGCTGACGCGTCATCAAGCGGCCTGCCACGTACCTTGCTCCCCCTCGCGACCCGCAACCTTGCGTTACTGGCGAGTATTCTAGGCGGTAGACGACTGTTAGCAGTGACCAGCGGTCAATCTCGGTCTCGGCGATTTCGTAAGCCGACGGAATGGCTGTTATTGTCGCAACCGCAGTCCAGCAGGATTCAGGCGCCGTTAGCTCAGTTGGTAGAGCAGCTGACTCTTAATCAGCGGGTCCGGGGTTCGAAACCCTGACGGCGCACCAGGTCAGAGCGTATTTAGGTAATCCTTACTGCAGCCAAAGCTGTAGCCAACGGCGTCAGCCCTTGTAACTCTGGGCTTGTTCGATGAGCATTTCGAAGACGTCCAACAGGGTTTCACGGTAACCCGAGGTTCAAGCAGATCATCATCACTACCGACAACTGACGCTAGCCCGCCCCGGCTGCCGGAGGCGGATTGACCACGGTGGTCTGGTTCACCACGTTGTAGGTCTGGTTGAAGATCTCGACGATCTGCGGTGGCGTCGGTGCCTGCGGATGGAGGATCTGGTAAAGGGTTACTGCAGTCGCCAAGAGTTCGCACTGGAACAGTGTGGTGACATCGTTCAATCCGCTCGCTTTGCCGAGTGGGTGGTGGAGCACCAAGACCAACTTCCAGTCCAACGAGCGTGGGAATCCTGGCAAGCTGAGCTGAAGTCGCAACGCCAAGTGGCTGCCGAGCAACACGTGCGGGACGCCGAGCAGTATGCCCTAGAGCAGGGCGAGACTAGACAAGACGCCGAAAACTTCGTGCGCTGGTATCTCGAAACCTGGGGAGACGGAACTAACTCGATGTATAACCATCCCAAGTACGATGGCTACCGCCAATGGCGGCGAGCCGTCGATCCCTACAGGGTGCGGTGATGAGTAGGCTCACGGCAAAGAGTGCGCCTGGACTGCGGACACGACGAGAGATTCGCGAAGTTGCCCCAACGCTCCGCTTGTCAGCGGTCACGTAATTCCCCAGTTCTGAGGGGTTGTCCGTCACGTAATTCCCCACCTTCCGTCACGTAATTCCCCACCCCTGGGGCGTGTCCGGCGGGGGTTGGGGTGCTGCTCAGGTTCGCTCCGTTCAGGTGCCCCGCCAGGGGTCCTGGAAGGGGCCTGAGTTGGCGAGGAGATCGTGGAACGTGACTGACTTCGTGGAGATGTTCCGGCACTGGAACGCCGGCCGATCCCAGGTGCAGATCAATGAAGCACTCAACATCGACCGCAAGACGATCCGCAAGTATTTGGCCCCGGCGCTGGCCGAGGGTCTGCAACCGAACCCGGGCGAGTTCGACGAAGAGTTGTGGCGGGCACGGATAGGACGCTGGTTCCCTGAGCTGGTGGACCCGGCGGCGCGGGCGCTGAGCTGGCCACTGATCGGAGCCCATCACCAGTGGATCACCGATCAGCTGAAGGTGCCGGTAACGGTGGCGACCATCGCGCAGCGGCTTCGTGACGACCACGGTGTCGCGGTGTCGGAATCGACGGTACGGCGTTACATTGCAACCGCTTTCGCTGAGGAGCGTCTCGAAGGCAAGGTCACGGTGCCCAGGGGTGCGGTCGAACCCGGGAGCGAGGCCCAGATCGATTACGGCAAGCTCGGCATGTGGTGGGACCCGGCATCTGGCCGCCGTGTTGCAGTGTGGGTGTTCGCGATGGTCCTGTCGTGCTCACGGGCCTTGTTCGTTCAACCGGTACTACGGATGGACCAAACATCCTGGAACGCTTCGCATGTGGCGGCGTTCGAGTTCTTCGGAGGTGTCCCGGCGCGGTTGGTGTGCGACAACCTCAAGACCGGGGTGACGCGCCCGGATCTGTATGACCCGCAGATGAACCTGGCCTACGGTGAACTCGCCAACTTTTACGGCGCCCTGATCGACCCGGCGCGGGCCCGCAAACCGAAGGACAAACCGCGGATCGAGCGGCCGATGCCCTACATTCGGGACTCGTTCTTCGCCGGCCGCGAGTTCGCCTCCCTGGCCCAGATGCAGAGCGCCGCCATCCGGTGGGCCACCGAGGTCTACGGAGTTCACAAGCACCGCGGCCTGGATGGTCAGACCCCGGCATCGGTGTTCACCGCGATCGAGGCCGGTGCGCTGATGCCGTTGCCGCCCAGAGCGTTTGAATCCGTCGTCTACAGCCTCGGGCGCGTCGCCCCGGACTGTCACGTCAAGTCCGGGAAAGCGTTGTACTCGGTGCCGTGGCGACTCATCGGCCAACAGGTCACCGTGCGCACCGTCGGTGACGTCGTGCAGATCTTCCACGACGACACCGTCGTGGCGACCCACGTGTTGCATCTGTCGGGACGCTCGACGAACTTCGAGCACTACCCGCCGCACAAGATCGCCCACACGCTGCGCAGCGTGAGCTGGTGTCGAACCCAGGCCGAGCAGATCGGGCCCGGCACGGTCGCGATCGTCGCCGACCTCTCGCAGGTGAACGCCATCCACCGCCTGCGCGCCATCCAGGGAATCATCCGTCTCCGGGAGACATACGGCGATACCCGCCTCGATGCCGCCTGCGCCAGAGCACTACAGGTCGGGGATCCGAACTACCGCACCGTCAAGGGCATCTTGGTCGCCGGCACCGAACACGGCGACGACCCACCCGCACCCGCCTCGACACCACCGGCGATCCTGCGCGGCCCCGACGCGTTCGACACCGACCTCACCGCCTGACCGTCACCACGATTCACCGAACGCATTCTGCTGCAACCACATCAACGAAACGGACCTTGCCATGACCATTCACGATCCCAGCCTGCGCGCCGCACTCAAGACCCTCAAACTCACCGGCATGCTCGACACCCTCGATGCCCGCCTCGCCCAAACCCGCGACGGGAAGCTCGGCCACCTCGAATTCCTGCAGGTGCTCTGCGAAGACGAGATTGCCCGCCGCGAAACAGCCGCCCTGGCGCGGCGAGTGCGCCGCGCCCGCTTCGAACAACACTCCACCTTCGAGGACTTCGACTTCACCGTCAGCCCGAAACTGCCCGCCGCGATGCTGCGCGACCTCTCCGCGCTGCGCTGGCTCGAGGCCGGGGAGTCGGTGATCCTCTACGGACCCGTCGGCGTCGGGAAAACCCATGTGGCACAAGCACTTGGACATCAAGTGGCCCGACGTGGCGGTGATATCCGCTTCGTCAAATGCTCCCGCATGCTCGCCGACCTCGCCGGTGGACACGCTGATCGCACCATCGGCCAACGCCTGCGTGAATACACCCGCCCCCTGGTCCTCATCGTCGACGACTTCGCCATGCGCGAACACACCCCGACCCAAAGCGACGACCTCTACGACCTGGTCTCCGACCGCGCCATCGCCGCCAAACCGCTCATCCTGACCAGCAACCGGGCACCCAAGGACTGGTACCCACTGTTCCCCAACCCCGTCGTCGCCGAATCACTGCTCGACCGCCTGATCAACACCAGCCACCAAGTACTCATGGACGGCCCGTCCTACCGGCCCCGGAAACGACCCGGCACCGCCGCCACCTGACACCCACCCCGCGCTTCGCTACCCTCACCACAGCAGCACCCGAACCTGGGGAATTACGTGACGGCTACCCCTGGGGAATTACGCGACCGTGGACATCCGCTTCCCGTGTCAGGCCGATGCTCAACTAATTAGTTGACTCTGGCTGTTCGGTTAGCACCCGGTACACGGTGGCACGGCTCACGCCTAGCGTCGTGGCAATCGTGCTCGCCGACTCACCGCCGGCGTGCGTGCGCCATACCAACCCGACTTTTGATTTGTCGAGTGCCTTGGGTCGCCTGCGTTGTCCGCGTGCCTTAGGCACCTGGGTGTCTAGCCGGATTCCGTCGATGTGTGAGGTGGGAGCGTGTCTGTTGTGACATTCTGCAGGGGTGTCCGCTCCTGCGGCCGCTGCTCCTTCGGGGGTGGTGACGTTCCTGTTCACCGACGTTGAGGGTTCGACCCGTCGGTGGGAAGCCGACTCGCAAGCGATGCGGGCAGCTCTGGTCGCCCATGACGAGGTGTTGCGCACGGTGATCGAGGCGCACGGGGGCTGGTTGTTCAAGCACACCGGGGACGGCGTTTGCGCGGCATTCTCATCGCCCAAATCCGCCGTCGATTCCGCGGTGGCCGCGCAGCTGCAGCTGGAGTTGCCGGTGCGGATGGGGCTGGCGACCGGTGAAGCCGAGCTGCGGGGTGCGGACTACTTCGGTGCGGTGCTGAATCGTGCTGCGCGGGTGATGGCCGCCGGGCATGGCGGTCAGATCCTGTTGGCCGAGTCGACGGCGGTGCTGCTCGGTGGGGTGGATCTGGTGGATTTGGGGCCGCGGCGTTTGCGGGATCTGCCGACCCCAATCGGGGTGTTCCAGGTCCGAGCAGAAGGCCTACGCACGGAGTTCCCGGCCCTGCGGGCGCTGGATGCGAGTCCGGGGAACCTGCGGGCTGCGGTCACCAGCTTCATTGGGCGTGAGTCTGAGGCCGGCGAGGTGCAAGCCGCGGTGAAGGCTCATCGGTTGGTGACGTTGACCGGGGTGGGCGGGGTCGGCAAGACCCGTCTGGCAACCGAAGTCGCGGCGCGGCTCGGCGATGAGTTTCCCGACGGCGTATGGTTTTTCGAGCTGGCCGCGGTCGCCGATCCGGCGGCGGTGCCTGAGGCGGTGGCCGCGGTGTTGGGCATCACCCAGCAACCGGGCAAGACAGTGACCGAGTCGGTGGCCTCCGCGTTGGAGGGCCGATCGCGGCTGCTGGTGCTCGACAACTGCGAACACGTGCTCGACGCCGCCGCCGATCTGATCGAGGCCATCCTCGCCGCCTCGGCCACGACCAAGATTGTGGCCACCAGCCGTGAAGGACTCGGAATCGCCGACGAGCGGCTGTGGCCGGTGCCCTCGCTAGACGTCGGCGCAGGCGTCGACTCAGCCGCCGTGGCCCTGTTCGTCGAACGGGCGCAGCACGTGTCGCCGCGCTTCACGGTAGGCGACGCTGGCGAGGCGGCCGCGGTGGTGGAGATCTGCCGCAGACTCGACGGGATCCCGCTGGCCATCGAGTTGGCGGCCTCGCGGATGGCGGCCATGACCGCCAGTGAGGTGCGCGGCCGTCTCGATCAGCGGTTCCGGCTGCTGGTCGGGTCGCGCCGCGGCCTGGAACGCCACCAGACGCTGCGCCACGCGGTGGCATGGTCCTACGACCTGCTCGACGACGCGGAGAAGACGCTGCTGGAGCGCTGTTCGGTGTTCGCGGGCGGATTCGACCTCCAAAGCGCCTGCGCGGTCGCCGGATCCGATGATGTCGACGAGTACGCCATCCTGGATCTGCTTGGTGCTCTGGTGCGTAAGTCGCTGCTGGTCGCCGATCGGTCATCGGGGCGGACCCGGTTCTCGATGTTGGAGACGATCCGCCAGTTCGCCCAGGAGCAACTCGCCGCCAGCGGTGAGGCGACCGAGGCGCGTACAGCGCATGCCCGCTACTATGCCGGCCGCATGCCGACATCCTGGCGCTGTGGGACAGCCCCCGACAGCAGCAGGCCTATGCCTGGTTCACCGTGGAGTTGGCGAACCTGCGCACCGCCTTCCGGTGGGCCGCCGACGACGGCGACCTCGACGTCGCCGCCCCTATCGCCACCTACGCGGGGTTGCTCGGCTATATGGTCGAAAATTACGAGCCGATCACCTGGGCTGAAGAGCTGATCGAGCCGGCCAGCGCCGTCGACCATCCCCGCCTCGCGTCCCTCTACGCTATGGCAACGCAGTGCTGGATCGTCGGACGCATCGACGAGGCCGTCCGATACAGCGAAGCCGGCCAGGTGGCCTTCGCCAGGAGCCGCGGCGGGGTGCCACGGGGTTTCGAGGCCTGGCTTGGCGGCGTTTTCACCCAGATCGGCCAGCCCGACCGGAGTGTCGAGTGGTGCGGTGCCGAGCTTGCAAGCAATCGAGACGCTCACGTATTGACCAGGGCAGCGCTAGTGATCGCGAAGACGATGGCGGGATCCCATGACGCCGCGATGGCCGCCGCCAAGGGCCTGATCGAGGCCGCCGAGGCCACCCGCAACCCCCACGTACTTTCTTTCACGCTGCTCATCTACGGCCTCGCGCACTGTGACGCTGATCCACCCCGCGCACGTGATGCCATGCGCCGGGGCCTGGTGACCGCTCACGACAGCGGTAACCGCTACGACGAATCCAACCTCGCCAACGTCTTGGGCCGACTCGAGGCCCGATACGGCGACCCGTTAGCCGCGCTTGACCACCTCACTCTGGCGATCCGCAACTACCGCGACTCCGGCAACACCACCGTCATCCGTATCCCCCTAGCGGTGCTCGCCGCCCTATTGGACCGACTCGGACTCAAAGAACCGGCGGCAACCATCGCCGGTTTCGTGTTCGGTACCCTCACCACATCCTGGATCCCAGAGTTCAGCGCCGCGATCACCCACCTACGCGAGATCCTCGGCGACCAGACCTACGAATCGCTCGCCGGCAAGGGTGAAACGATGACCACCGCCGCCATGGCGAGGTACGCCTACGACCAGATCGTCCGGGCCCGAGCAGAACTGGAAGCAGTCTCGAAATAGACGACATACGAGGCTCGCAAAACTCTGTGTCGGAATCACCCTGAATGCCGAGGGCTCCTCGTGGGGTGTCCAACCGCCTATCCTTTGAGGACCCCTGCAAACGCTGGGGTCCGGGGTCGGCGGAGGGTCGGATGACAGCCATAGCAGCGTGCCGGACGTGTGGCACTAAGCCTCTAGAGAACGCCCGGTTTTGTCACGGCTGTGGCTCCCCAGTCAAAGACGGCGATACCCGGGCGGAGTACAAGCAGGTCACGGTTCTGTTCGCCGACGTTGTCCACTCGATGGACATCGCCTCTGCCGTCGGTGCGGAGCGGTTGCGCGAGATCATGGCAGAACTTGTCAACATCACAACGGCGGTCGTGAAGCGCTATGGCGGCACGGTGGACAAGTTCACCGGCGACGGGATCATGGCGGTGTTCGGTGCGCCAGTTGCTTTGGAGGACCACGCCGTTCGTGCCTGTCTTGCGGCACTGGGCATCCAACAAGAGACGACCCGGCTCGCCGCTGAGGTCAAAAAACGAGACGGTATCGACCCGCGGTTGCGCGTGGGACTTAACTCCGGTCAGGTGATCGCCGGTGAGATCGGTTCTGGTGCTTTGGGTTACACCGCCGTCGGTGAGCAAGTCGGCATGGCTCAGCGGATGGAGTCGGTGGCACCGCCGGGTGGGGTGCTACTCAGCGAATCCACGGCGCGGCTGGTCGAGGGCGCGGCGGTGCTCGGGGAGCCGGAGATGGCGCGCATCAAGGGCACCCATCAACCGGTGTGCGTCCAGCGGTTGTTAGGCGTGTCGGAACGGCATCGCGCTGTCGGGCGCGCTGAGTCGAATCTGGTCGGTCGGCGGAGGGAGATGGCCGCTGTCGAGGTCCTGTTGGAGCGTGCCATCGATGGCCACGGTGCTGTGGTTGAGGTGGTGGGGCCACCCGGCATCGGCAAGAGCCGTCTGGTGC
>NZ_JBKQTQ010000136.1:0-90529 GCF_052143115.1 Mycobacterium sp. | reverse complement strand
AACGAACTGGCGCGCGCCTGGCGGCAACTCGACCAACGCCTGAATCAATTCACAAACGCAGCGCTCACCGCAGCCTAAACCCCAACTTGGTCTGATTGTGAACTTCGCCCTCACCAAGCGAACCTAGCCCGCCGGCCGTGGGTTAGGCGCCGAAGAAGTTGAAGATGTCGAACCCGTAACCGACCAGGTCGATCAGCGGCTGCCCGGAGATCAGCGGATCGCCACTGAAGATGGTGTCCGCAAGGTCACTCTGGCCAACCAGGTTCCCTAGATCGTCCAACCCGGTGATCACGTAACTGTTCAGTTCATTGGTCAAGTCGTAGCCGGAGAGCTCGTCCAAAGTGTCGACGACCGATGTCGGAATCGCTGACTGCCCGGCATCCGCTAGCAGGGCGTCGATGGGCCCGACGAACTCCTGCACCGTGGCGTATTCGGTGCCGGCCAGCATCTCCAGCGGATCCATCGTCGGAATGAACCCAGCGACTCCGGATTCCATAAGTTGACCCGTCGCGTCAACCTGCCAGGGGCCGACATCACCGATCCCGCTTCCATCGACCGGAGTGCCGTCACTCGGGTCGATCCCATACGACGGATCGCCCGGGTTGCCGTAGGCCCAGTCGTCGTACAGGCTCGCATACGGGTCGAAGAGGTCGTAGAAGAACAGCCCCGCGGGCCCGCCGTCATACATGAACGCCAACGTCGGCAGCGGCGCGGGAATGTCGTAGAAGGTGGTGTTCCCGATGGTGCCGAGATCGATCATGTTGGTGGTGTCCAAGTTCACCCCGGGAGTCGGATCCGGATAGTAGGGGTGCACCGTCTCGATCCCGATGAGGGCGTTGATGTCGGCGAAGATGTTGCTGGGGTCCTCGGGAAAGTCGGCCCAGCCGTCGTACTCGCCGGTGTAGATGTCGGTGGTGAAGGGGTCGGTCGGGGTCGTTGCCAAGCTGAGCGGGATGTCCAGGAACGGAAGATGTTGAGGCTCAGGGCTCAAGCTGAAGGCGCCGACGCCGTCGGGGAATTGGAATCGATCCAGGATCCCGCCGATCGGACTGTTAGGGTCTCCGAGCAGCGTGAAGTTCAAGTCGCCGAGGTTGACACCGGGGTTGTTGTTGATCAGGTCGTTCATCTCAATGGTGGCAATCGTGGCGCTCTGCGAGTAGCCCAGCACGGAGACGTCGTTTCCGCCCTCCAAGTCCGTGAGTATCGCGCCGTTCAGGGCAGTGACGCCCTGGTTAACCGAGTCGCCGAAAGTCAGGTCAGGCTGGCTGGCATTGCAGACGATCGGACAGAACTGCTCCGGTGTTACCAGGCCGGAGTAGCTGTAGTCGTTGTTCGGGGGCAGGTACTGGCTCAGGTAGAGCGATTCGACGCTGTTGAGGTAATCCTGGTCGGGTATCGGGTTTCCGGTGCCGCCCATGATCAAACCGTCGTTGGCGAGCAGCCTGGCCTCCGCGATGATCGCTTTCACCTCAGACGGGAAGGCCCACAGTCCTATCGACATCGCGCCCGTGACAGCGGCGCAGCCGATCACCAGCGACGCATAAACCGGCGAGCGCAACCTCAGCCCTGACATCGCGACCTCCCAGCCGTATCGCGCCAGCCGAGAATGCAGCCATAGATCGCGTTCGATTGTCCCCGGCCTGGCGATTGGCAAATATCATGCGCTGTTCGGGCATCCGTCAGGACGCAATTCGCAAATTTGTCCGTCGCTCTTAACAACTCGACACGCCTGCGCGTCGACCGATGAACCGATGAGCGGGCGCAAGAACCATATACTCCCGCCATGCGGCGCCGACCATGGCGGAATGGCAAACGGTATCGAGCGGTCAGCCTCTTTGGTGTACTGGCGGTTTCCGCTGTGGTGATGTCGTGGCCGTCGGTTCATCAGGCCCACAAGACCGGTCCAGTGGACTTCAAGGCGGCCGCGGTTCCGACCCCCGCGCACGTCGTCGTGGTGGTGGAAGAGAATCGCTCGCAAACCAACATCATCGGAAACAAGTCGGCGCCCTATATCAACCAGCTGGCCGCAAACGGCGCGATGATGGCGCAGTCCTTCGCCGAAGTGCATCCGAGCGAACCCAACTACTACGCCTTGTTCGCCGGCAACACACTGGTCAACGACAACGTCTGTCCTGTCAACGCCGGCAACACACCAAACCTCGGTTCGGAATTGCTTGCAGCCGGTTACACCTTCTCGGGGTACGCGGAGAGCCTGCCTGCGGTGGGCTCGACGGAGTGCAAGGCGGGGAAGTATGCGCGCAAGCATGTGCCCTGGGTCAGCTTCAGCAATATCCCCAGCTCCTACTCGCTTCCGTTTTCCGCGTTTCCGGCCCCGGCGAACTACGCCAGCCTGCCGACGGTCGCGTTCGTCACCCCCAACCTCGACGATGACATGCACGACGGCTCGATCGCTGCGGGCGACGCTTGGCTATATCAGAACTTGTCGCAGTACGCGGCGTGGGCGAAAGCCAACAACAGCCTGCTGATCCTGACCTGGGACGAGGACGACAACACCTCCCGGAATCAGATTCCTACGGTGATCTACGGGGCGAACGTCAGACCCGGCGCCTACGGCGAGACCATCAGCCACTACAACGTGTTGTCCACGCTGGAGCAGATGTACGGGCTGCCGAAGCTCGGCTACGCGACCAGAGCGCCCGCCATCACCGACATTTGGGGCGCCTGACCTCGAATCATCGCGGGCAGCAACCGGCTAACCGCGGACTCCGTCCGGCGGCCGCGCGGCCCGTCGCTATTCTGTGCCGCATGCCTACTGACCTCGTACCTATCCGCTTGAGCCTGACCGACGGTGACCGCTACACCGTGTGGGCGCCTCGTTGGCGCGACGCGGGCGACGAATGGGAGGCGTTTCTGGGTAAGGATGAGGACCTCTACGCTTTTGAGACGCCCGCTGACCTGGTGGCGTTCGTACGCACCAACACCGACAACGATCTGGTGGACCATCCGGCGTGGAAAGGGCTGACCGAGGCCAACGCGCACAAGCTCGAGCCCGCCGACGACAAGCAATTCGATCTGATCGCGGTTGAAGACGTGGTCTCCGACAAACCGACCGAGGAGTCGGTGACGACGCTAGCGAACGCGCTGGCGATCGTCTCGTCCATCGGGTCGGTCTGTGAGCTGCCGGCGGTGATGAAGTTTTTCAACGGCAACCCGACCTTGGGCACGCTGTCCGGCGGAATCGGCCACTTCACCGGCAAAGCCGGTCTCAAGCGCTGGCATGCCATCGCCGACGTCATCGGACGTAGCTGGGACGACGTGCTCGCCGCGCTGGACGAGATCGTCAGCACTCCCGACGTGGAGAGCGCCGTATCGGAAGCCGCCGCCGCCGAGCTGGCCGAACCGGTCGAAGAGGAGCACCTCGAAGAAGAAGACCTGGAGACCACCGCAGACGACGGCGCCGACCAGGAACAGACCGAATCCGCGCCCGAAAGTGGCGACGACACCGACGCCCGGGACACCCAAAAGGCCCGTACCGCCGCCGCCGATGTCGTGCTGGGCGGTGACGAGGACTTCTGGTTGAAAGTCGGCATCGACCCGATCCAGATCATGACCGGTGCTGGCACCTTCTACACGCTGCGCTGCTATTTCGACGACCGGCCGATCTTTCTGGGACGCAACGGTCGCATCAGCGTGTTCAGCTCGGAGCGGGCGCTGGCCAGATATCTCGCCGATGAGCACGACCACGATCTGTCCGACCTGAGCACCTATGACGACATCCGTACTGCGGCCACCGACGGCTCGCTGCGGGTCGACGTCAGCGACGACAACGTCTACGTCCTTACCGGGCTGGTCGACGATTTAGCCGACGGGCCCGATGCAGTGGACCGTGACCAGCTTGATCTGGCTGTCGAGCTGCTTCGCGATGTCGGGGACTACGCCGAGGACAACACCGTCGACGAAGCGCTCGCGACGGATCGCCCGTTGGGCAAGCTGGCGGCCTATGTGCTCGACTCCGACTCGGTGAGCAAGCCCGCGCCTCCCTACGCCGCGGTGGTTCGGGCATGGGAGGACCTGGAGCGGTTCGTGGAGTCGCGGCTAAGGCGCGAATAGCGCCGCAAGCCGGCGACGACATTGGTGTGAGAGTCGCGGCTAAGGCGCGAATAGTGCCGGGAAGCCTGACCACACATTCACTCGCCGTGCCGGGCGTTCGTCTGCACTACGAAGTGCGCGGCGCATCTGCCAGCGGCCCCCCCTGCTGCTGTTGGGCGCACCGATGCCGGCCGCAGACTTCGCGCCGCTGGCTGAGGCGCTGACAAGTGATCACACCGTCGTCACCACCGATCCACGCGGCATCGCGAACAGCCACTTGGATGACCCGCACCAGGACTCCACGCCTGAACTGCGCGCCGATGACGTCGCGGCGATTCTCGACGCCCTGGACGCTGCATCCGCCGACGTGTTCGGCTCGTCGGGCGGCGCCGTGACCGGGCTCGCCCTGGTGTCTCGGCATCCGAAGCGGGTGCGCACCCTGATCGCCCACGAGCCGCCGGTGTTGGAACTGCTGCCAGATGCGGCCGCACAGCGCGCCACAACCGAAGACATCGTCGACACCTTCCACCGTGAAGGGGTGCCGGCCGCGATGGCAAAGTTTATGGCCAATACCGGATTCGACGTGCACCCCGAGGGCGCCCCGGTAGTGTCAGAGCCATCGCCCCAGCAGATCGCCCACGGCACAAGGTTTCTCGCCCACGAGCTGCGCGGCACCGCCCGCTACCTGCCCGACATCGCCGCGCTGACCCGCGGGCCCGCCAGAGTAGTCGTCGGCCTTGGCGCGGCTTCCGGTGGTCTGCTCACCTACCGCACCAGCGTGGCGCTGGCCGAACGACTCGGAACACCGCCGGTCGAGTTTCCCGGTGATCACGGCGGATTCATCTGGCAGCCAGTCGAATTCGCGAAGACCCTGCGCAGGGTGCTCGCGGATACGTCACATTGATATCGCATGCGATATCAATGTGAGGACCAGAGCCGTGGAGGTCGGAGGGTGCTGATGTGGCAGGTGTGGCCAGGTGCCCGCTAGCCAATCAGCACGGCGAAGCGCGGTTTGATGACTTCATCGATGATCGCGAGCCGCTCGTCGAAGGGAATGAACGCCGACTTCATCGCATTGATGGTGAACCGCTCGAGATCACTCCAGCCGTAGCCGAACGCGTCGACGAGAACCGACATCTCGCGGCTCATCGTCGTGTCACTCATCAGGCGATTGTCGGTGTTGACGGTGACCCGGAACCGGGTCCGCGCCAACAGGTCAAACGGGTGGTCGGCGATGCTGTCGACCGCACCCGTCTGGACGTTGGAGCTGGGGCACAGCTCCAACGGAATCCTCTTGTCCCGCAGTATCGATGCCAATCGGCCCAGCCGCACCGTGCCGTCCTCGGCGACGTCGATGTCGTCAACGATCCGCACCCCGTGCCCCAGCCGATCGGCACCGCAGAACGCGATCGCCTCATGAATGGACGGCAGCCCGAATGCCTCGCCCGCGTGAATCGTGAAGCGGGCGTTGTTGTTTCGCATGTACTCGAAAGCATCTAGGTGCCGGGTTGGCGGATAACCGGCCTCCGCACCGGCGATGTCGAATCCGACCACTCCCTTGTCGCGGAATCGGATCGCCAGCTCGGCGATTTCGCGGGATAACGCGGCGTGCCGCATCGCGGTGACCAGACAGCGCACGACGATAGGTCGCCCGGCCGCGGCGGCCGCCTTCTCCCCGTCGGCGAAACCCGCCAGCACGGCATCGACGACCGAGTCGAACGACAGTCCGCGGTTGATGTGCAGTTCGGGGGCGAACCGCACCTCGGCGTAGACCACCGAGTCAGCGGACAGGTCTTCCACGCACTCGTAGGCAACGCGGTGCAGTGACTCGGGGGTCTGCATCACCGCGACGGTGTGCGAGAACGGCTCGAGGTAGCGCTCCAGCGATCCGCTGTGCGACGAGGTGCGAAACCACCGCGTCAGTTCATCGACCTCAGTGGCGGGCAAGCCGTCATAGCCGGTCTGGCCAGCGATGTCGATAACGGTCGCCGGGCGCAGCCCGCCGTCGAGATGATCGTGCAACAGCGCCTTCGGCGCTTGTTTGATCGCCTGCAAAGTCAGTGGCGTCGTCATCAGGTGATCCGATCGATGATCAGCGGTCGCGGGACGGGTTGCGTGTCGACGACGCTCCAGCCAGCGTCCAACTCGGCCATCGCGGGCTCGAAGCGTTCCGGGGTGTCGGTGTAGAGCGTGAACAGCGGTTCGCCGGCAGCCACTCGTTCCCCGGGACGACGGTGGATCCGGATCCCGGCGCCGGGTTGCACCAACTCACCCGGGCGAGACCTGCCCGCTCCGAGCCGCCACACCGTCAGCCCCACTGCCATCGCGTCGATATCGCCCATTCTGCCGCTCCGACCGGCGATCACGGTTTCGGAGTACTTACCAACCGGCAACGGTACGGACAAGTCACCGCCCTGCGCGGCGACCAGCGCGCGGAATCGGTCCATCGCGGTGCCGTCATGCAGCGTCTGGGCCGGATCCCGCTCGTCGATGCCGGCGATCTGGAGCATCTCGCCGGCCAGCCGCATGGTCAGCTCCACCACATCGGGCGGTCCGCCGCCGGCCAATACGTCCAGCGCTTCGGCAACTTCAAGCGCGTTACCGGCGGCCGCGCCCAGCGGAGCGTTCATGTCGGTCAACATCGCGCAGGCCGGCAACCCATGCTCTGCGCCCAGCGCCACCATGGTCTCGGCCAGCTCACGGCACTGCGATTCCGACCGCAGCAATGCGCCGGAACCGACCTTGACGTCGAGCACCAGCGCGCTCGCACCTTCGGCGATCTTTTTGCTCATCACCGAGCTCGCGATCAACGGCAGTGACTCGACGGTGGCTGTGATATCGCGCAGCGCGTAGAGCTTCGCGTCGGCGGTCGCCAACCGGCCTGCCGCGAAGATGGCCGCGCCGACTTCGCAAAGTTGTTGGCGGACTTGGCTATTCGAGAGATCCGCGGTGAAGCCAGCGATGGATTCCAACTTGTCCAGGGTGCCGCCGGTATGGCCGAGTCCGCGGCCGGAGGCCTGCGGCACCGCGCCACCGCAGGCCGCGACCACCGACACCAGCGGCAGCGTGATCTTGTCTCCGACCCCGCCGGTGGAGTGTTTGTCCACGGTCCGCAGCCGATTACCGTCACGCCGCAAATCGGTGAAATCCATGCGCTCACCGGAGGCCACCATCGCCGCCGTCCATCGCGTGATCTCGCCGTAGTCCATGCCCCGCAGGAAAATGGCCATCAACAAAGCCGACATCTGTTCGTCGGCGATCTGCCCGTTGGTGTAGGCGTCAATGACCCAGTCGATGGCGGCGTCCGACAGCCGACCGCCGTCGCGTTTGGTCGCGATTACTGTCGGCGCGTCGAACGTCATGCGCGACGCTCCTGCTCTCACCGGGCGAGATCCTCGGGACCGAACGGCTCGGGCAGCAAGTCGCCGAGCCGCCGGGGTGCGTCGGGATGGTCGATGAGCAGGTCCGGTCCGCCGTGTTCCAGCAACACCTGACGACACCGGCCGCACGGCATCAGCGGCGAGCCACTTCTGTCGACACACGCCAGCGCGAGCAGCCTGCCGCCACCGGTCGAATGCAGCGCGCACACCACCGCGCACTCGGCGCAGAGACCCAGGCCATATGAGACATTTTCCACATTGCAGCCGGTGATTATCCGGTGATCGTCGACCAACGCCGCTGCGCCCACCGGGAACCGAGAGTAGGGCGCGTATGCTCCATGTGCTGCTTGGACGGCCTTGTCCCGCAGCAGTTTCCAGTCAATCGTGTCGGTCACGGTCGCACTACCAACCGTATCTGGAATCCATCGGGCAACCCCGTTCGCTGTTGGCTAGTTCACAAGGCCACCCTAGATTCCCCGGGCCGTTAAGCGCAGGAACAACGCGCGCGGAGGCAAAGTGGCCTATAAGACCGCACGAATGGGTTTAGAGTCCACCCGACGGTTCCATTACGACGGCCCACACGATGACGTTGCGTGACGATCGCAAGCGCGGCGAAGCCGGGCGCAGCGGGTCGTCACTGATACGGCGTGACGATCGCGAGCGCGGCGAAGCCGGGCGCAGCGGGTCGTCACTGATACGGCGTGACGATCGCAAGCGCGGCGAAGCCGGGCGCAGCGGGTCGTCACTGATACGGCGTGGCGATCGCGAGCGCGGCGAAGCCGGGCGCAGCGGGTCGCCACAGAAACGGAGGCGCTGATGGCGACGGCGACATCTGCGAATCCGGCCACGCCGACACCGCGGGACGGATCGTCGCGCGGACGGCGCCTACGACGAACCCTCTACCGCGGCGATCCGGGTATGTGGTCATGGGTGCTGCACCGCATCACCGGGGCCACCATCTTCTTCTTCCTGTTCGTGCATGTGCTCGACACCGCGCTGGTGCGGGTAAGCCCGCAGACCTACGACGAAGTCATTTCGACCTACAAGACTCCGATCGTGGGTCTGATGGAACTCGGCCTGGTGGCCGCGGTGCTCTACCACGCGCTCAACGGGATCCGCGTCATCTTGATCGACTTCTGGGCACAGGGCACCCGCTATCAGCGGGTGATGCTGTGGGCGATCGCCGTCATCTGGTTGCTGGTCATGGTTCCGGCGACGGTGGTCGTGGGCATCCACATGATGGGACGGTTCGGATGAGCTCCCCCGACCTTCAACTGGGCCGCGGCCAGCTCGCGCCGGTGCGGCAGCGCAGCCACGACCGTCCGGCAAGCCTGGACAATCCGCGGGCGCCACGCCGGCGGGCCGGCATGCCCAACTTCGAGAAATACGCCTGGCTGTTCATGCGGTTTTCCGGCGTCGTGCTGGTGTTCTTAGCGCTCGGGCACTTGTTCGTGATGCTGATGTGGGACGACGGTGTCTACCGCATCGACTTCAACTATGTGGCGCAACGCTGGCACTCACCGTTCTGGCAGACATGGGACCTGCTGCTGCTCTGGCTGGCGCAGCTGCACGGTGGCAACGGTCTGCGGACCATCATCGACGACTACAGCCGCAAGGATTCCACCCGCTTCTGGCTTAATGCCCTGCTGGCGTTGTCGATGGTCTTCACGCTGGTGCTGGGGACCTACGTGCTGCTGACGTTCAACCCGAACATTTCGTGAAAGGCGAGCCGTGATCCAGCAACACCGATACGACGTGGTGATCGTCGGCGCGGGCGGTGCCGGAATGCGGGCGGCCGTGGAGGCCGGACCCCGGGTGCGCACGGCGGTGCTGACCAAGCTCTACCCGACCCGCAGCCACACCGGCGCTGCCCAGGGCGGCATGTGCGCCGCGCTGGCCAACGTCGAAGACGACAACTGGGAATGGCACACCTTCGACACCGTCAAGGGCGGCGACTATCTCGCCGACCAGGACGCGGTGGAGATCATGTGCAAGGAAGCCATCGACGCGGTGCTGGACCTGGAGAAAATGGGGATGCCGTTCAACCGCACCCCAGAGGGCCGCATCGACCAGCGTCGCTTCGGCGGGCACACCCGCGACCACGGCAAGGCCCCGGTACGCCGCGCCTGTTACGCCGCCGACCGCACCGGCCACATGATCCTGCAGACGCTGTACCAGAACTGCGTCAAGCACGACGTCGAGTTCTTCAACGAGTTCTATGTGCTCGACCTGGTGCTCACCCAGACCCCGAGCGGTCCGGTCGCCACCGGCGTGGTCGCCTACGAGCTGGCCACCGGCGAGATCCACGTCTTCCACGCGAAGGCCGTCGTGATCGCCACCGGAGGGTCGGGCCGGATGTACAAGACGACGTCCAACGCGCACACCCTCACTGGCGACGGCATAGGAATCGTCTTCCGCAAGGGACTCCCGTTGGAAGACATGGAGTTTCACCAGTTCCACCCAACTGGGCTGGCCGGGCTGGGCATCTTGATCTCCGAAGCCGTTCGCGGTGAGGGTGGTCGGCTGCTCAACGGCGAAGGCGAGCGATTCATGGAGCGCTACGCTCCGACGATCGTCGACCTGGCGCCGCGTGACATCGTCGCGCGATCGATGGTGCTCGAAGTGCTGGAGGGCCGCGGCGCCGGCCCGCAGAAGGACTACGTCTACATCGACGTCCGCCACCTCGGCGCGGACGTCCTGGAGGCGAAGCTGCCCGACATCACCGAGTTCGCGCGCACCTACCTGGGCGTGGATCCGGTGAAAGAGCTGGTCCCGGTCTACCCGACCTGCCATTACGTGATGGGCGGCATCCCGACGACCATCACCGGACAAGTGTTGCGGGACAACACATCCACCGTCCCGGGCCTGTACGCGGCCGGAGAGTGTGCGTGCGTGTCGGTGCATGGCGCCAACCGGTTGGGCACCAACTCGCTGCTGGATATCAACGTTTTCGGCCGGCGCGCCGGAATCGCCGCGGCCAATTACGCAATGGGTCACGACTTCGTCGAGTTGCCACCGGAACCGTCCGCGATGGTGGTCGGCTGGGTGGCCGACATTTTGTCGGAACACGGCAACGAACGCGTCGCCGACATCCGCGGGGCGTTGCAGCAGACGATGGACAACAACGCCGCGGTGTTCCGCACCGAGGAGACCCTCAAGCAGGCACTCACCGATATTCACGCACTCAAAGAGCGCTATTCCCGAATCTCCCTGCACGACAAAGGAAAACGTTTCAACAGCGACTTGCTGGAAGCCATCGAGCTGGGTTTTCTGCTCGAACTGGCCGAAGTCACCGTGGTCGGCGCCTTGAACCGCAAGGAATCCCGTGGCGGGCATGCCCGCGAGGACTATCCCAACCGTGATGACGTCAACTACATGCGTCACACCATAGCCTACAAGCAGGGCACCGACCTGCTCAGCGACATTCGGCTGGATTTCAAACCCGTAGTGCAAACCCGTTACGAGCCAATGGAACGGAAGTACTGATGAGTTCGGTTGTCGAGACCGCGCAAAGCGCGGATCCACCGTTGCCGGCGATCCCCGAGGGCGCGGTGATGGTGACGCTGAGGATCGCTCGGTTCAATCCGGAAAACCCCGACCAGTACGCCGATTCCGGCGGCTGGCAGAGCTTTCGGGTGCCATGTCTGCCCACCGACCGGGTGCTCAATCTGCTGATCTACATCAAGAGCTACCTCGACGGCACGCTGACCTTCCGGCGGTCCTGCGCTCACGGAGTCTGCGGCTCCGACGCGATGCGGATCAACGGTGTGAACCGGCTGGCCTGCAAAGTGCTGATGCGCGACCTGCTTCCGAGCAAGCCCCGCAAGCAGTTGACCATCACGATCGAGCCGATTCGCGGGCTGCCGGTGGAGAAGGACCTGGTGGTCGACATGGAGCCGTTCTTCGACGCCTACCGCGCGGTGAAGCCGTACCTGATCACCAGCGGTAACCCCCCGACGCGAGAGCGGATCCAAAGCCAAACCGATCGCGCGCGCTACGACGACACCACCAAGTGCATCCTGTGCGCGTGTTGCACCACCAGCTGCCCAGTGTTCTGGAACGAAGGCAGCTACTTCGGCCCGGCGGCCATCGTCAACGCGCACCGGTTCATCTTCGACAGCCGCGACGAGGCCGCTGCCGAGCGCCTCGACATCCTCAACGAGGTCGACGGGGTGTGGCGCTGCCGCACCACGTTCAACTGCACCGAGTCCTGCCCGCGGGGCATCGAGGTGACCAAGGCCGTTCAAGAGGTCAAACGCGCGTTGATGTTCACGCGTTGAAGTCGAATGCCCAGGCTCTACACATGTGGAAATAAGCTAATAGACAGCAGCGTTCCCTAGCTCATGCTATTCGGGCAGCAACATGCGGGAGATCCCGCCATGCGCACAACTACGCGCAACGTGAACCGCGAGCTGGCAGAGACGATCGAGCCCCGCCGGTACCAGACCAATGCAAGCCTGAGCCAGCCACCGACAAAGGCTTCGCGGCGACCAGTGCGCGAGTACGTGACCAACGTCAGCTGGCGGGCGAATCGAATGACGCCAGCTGCCTGACCGGTCCACTCAGCGGACCGCAGAGTTGCCAGAACATACCCGAGCGGTGCCGAATTGGAGGAGCCGGCCGATCAATTGATGGGGTAATTACGAAGCGCGTCATGTCTCCGGTCCTGCCCGCGCCCGGTTTCGTGGTTCGCTCGGCACGCCCGCGACAGCAACGGCCGGGAGATGATCATCGAGGCCGAAGACGAGCCGTTGTCGCCGATTGTCGACGGCGAGCGGTTCGTCGACATCGTCCGGCTCGTGGTCCGCGCCGGGCCGCGCATCCGCATCGCCCAGCTGGGGAAATCGGGCGGGCCCAGCGGGAAAGCGGTTAGCTAACACTGCGCCGATGCGACGGGCGGTGTGCGATACCAGGTTGGGCAGGTGCGGGGGTAGCGTGTGCGAACACATCAGGATCGTCGCCGCTCCGGCGCACGTTCCATTCGGCCACCACACCGGGGCTGACAGCGGCCGCTGGTCGCCGATCCAGCCGTACTACCTTGTTTCGGCGCTTGCGCACCGGCCGAAATAGCCAGCAGCGCTGGGCGGGCAATCGTTTGCCGACTCCGCCGACCGCTCGCGAGCGCTTGAGCGACATTCGACAAACCACGTCACACTGTGGGCGGCTGCGCCGTCTGACTGATATGACACAGAAAACCCGCATCGAACCGCTGCCTCCGAAACGGGCCAACTGGCTCATCCGCGCCATGTACCTCTACGCCAAGCGGCGCTTCGGCGAGGTCCCCGAGCCTTTCGCGGTGGCCGCGCACCACCCGCGGCTGCTGGTCGCCAACGCCGTCCACGAGACCATGTTGCAATCGGCCTCACGCAAGCTGCCGGCCAACGTGCGTGAGCTGGCGGTGTTTTGGACTGCGCGCACCGTCGGCTGCTCGTGGTGCGTCGACTTCGGGTCGATGCTGCAGCGCCTCGACGGGTTGGACATCGAGCGCCTCGAAGACATCGACAACTACGCCACTTCGCCACGTTTCACCGACGACGAGCGGGCCGGCATCGCGTATGCCGACGCGATGACCACCGACCCACACAGCGTCACCGACGAGCAGGTAGCCGACCTGCGGGGTCGCTTCGGTGACGACGGCGTGGTCGAGCTGACTTATCAGATCGGGGTGGAGAACATGCGCGCCCGGATGAATTCCGCGCTGGGCATCACCGAGCAGGGCTTCAATTCCGGTGACAGTTGCCGCGTTCCATGGATTACCGAGCCCAGCGAGGCGGGCGAATCCGCAGCGCAGCGCTAGAGTAGCGGCATGCAGGTCTGGGAGCTGGGGCCGGGCCGGCTCATGGTCGCCGGCGTGTTCTCAGATCTCGCCGTCCACCATCACCCCGCGGTTCAGGTCGTGGTCGGTGGACGGGTTGCTTGACAGTTACCCGAGACGGCGACGTCCACGACGTATGCCGGTTGGTTGTGGTCGGCAGCGGAGCTCGGCATGCTGTGCGGTCAGATTCGGAATCCGCCGGTTTGACGCTGTACTTCGGGCTCCAGACACCACAAGGCATAGCGCTGAACGCGTTGGCCCGTCACCGCGGTCAGCACCGCGGTATTTGGATCGTCGATGGCGGAGCGGAACTGGCCGAGGCAACGGCCACGTCGCTGGCCGCAAACGGCCCCGCAGGCCGCGGCTGATTTCCTCGTCGATGAGCTTTGCGGGATGGAAGGCCGATGCTCTGGCGGCCCGCGATCCGTTCACCCGCAGCTACGCCAAGCGATCGAAGTCGTGTCGAGCCGCGTGCCGGACCATGTCGATGTGGCTTCGGTCGCTGGTGCCGTTGCGCTATCACCGGATTACCTCGGGCGACTGTGCAAACAGCAAACCGGCATCTCGTTCTCGGCCACCATCCGTTGGGAGCGGCTGGTGACCGCCGTGGGCCACCTCGTTGACGGTCGCTCGGTCACCGATGCTGCGCACCTGGCCGGGTTTGCCGACTGGTCGCACGCCAACAAGGTGTGCTGGGAGATGACCGGAGCGGCGCCGCACGAATTCACGCAAGCGGTTCGCGAAACTCAGATCTGACGGATCCATACAAGCGACCCCGTCCGGGTTAGCTCACGCTTGAAGGCATGCCCGAGATGTCATCCTTTGAACGTGCCTTCTGCTGCGGCGCCGTGTGGCGTTCCAGCAGCGCAACCATCGCGCGTGAACTTCGCGCCCAACGACTAGGCCGCGACATTCTGGAAATCGGTGCCGGCAGTGGATCTGTGGCCAAGCAGCTGCTCTCCAGGAATCCCGAACTTGGTTGGACGGCAATAGATATCGACCCGCTCATGGTGCACGCGGCCGCCACGCGCCTGCGTAAGTTCCCCAACGCTTCGACGAAAACGGCCGACGCGACCGCGCTGCCGTTCCCCGGCGATTCGTTCGACTCCGTCGTCAGCTGCCTGATGCTGCATCACATCATCGACTGGGAACGCGCGGTCGCCGAAGTGGCACGTGTGTTGCGACCCGGCGGGACCTTCGTTGGCTATGACCTCACCCGCACACCGCTGGCCAGTCTGTTTCACCGTTTGGACGGCTCGCCGCATCGGCTGATCGTGCCCATCGACTTCCAGGACGAGTGCGCGCGCAATGGGCTGACCATCAGCCTCCAGTCCCGGCTTCTCGGCCACGTAATGCGATTCGTCGCGCACAAGAACTGACATCGCGAAAGGAGCACATGCCATGTCAACACCATTAGGTATCCGCGCTCGGGCCGCAGTGGTCCGCGGCATCTTCGGGTTGCCCAAGCCGGTTCGCCGGTTGATCGCAGGGCCACCGGTACGAATCGACGGGCAGCAACTAGACCTCGACGCACAGCTCGCCCTCGCCCTCAAAAACCGTTCGGGTTCTGATGTTTTCGCCGGGACCGTGGCAGAGGCCCGAGCACGATATGACGGGCTTCCGGGCATCATCGGGTACAGACCGCCGGTACCTGTCGCGACGCGGGATATCGCCATCCCCGCCGAGCACGGCGACATCCCAACCACCCTCTACACACCCGCAGACCTGCCCGAGCAGTCGGGCCTGCTGGTGTATTTCCACGGCGGCGGCTTCACCGTCGGCTCACGGCTGAGCCACGACCCGGTCGCCCGTTATCTGGCAAGCAACGCCGCTGTGCGGGTGCTGTCGGTCGAGTACCGACGCGCGCCGGAGCACCCGTTCCCCACTCCTGTGCAGGACGCCAACGCCGCGTTTGAATATGCGCACCACCACGCCACCGATCTCGGTGTCGACCCCGACCGCATCGCGGTCGGCGGGGACAGCGCCGGCGGCAACCTCGCGGCCGTTACCGCGCAACATGCGGTGCGACGAGGCGAGGCGGTCCCGGCGTTTCAGCTTCTGATGTATCCCCCGACGGATCTCAGCACGCGTCGGCCATCGCGTGATCTCTTCGCCGAGTGCTCTACCTTCACCGAGCGGAATCTCCAATGGGTAATGGCCAACTACATACCGGCGGGAACCGATCTGCGTGATCCGCGACTGTCACCGCTGCACGGCAACGTCGCCGATTTGCCACCCACATATATCGCCAGCGCCGGTTTCGATCCGCTCCGCGACGAGGGCGAGGAATACGCTGACAAACTGCGGGCCGGCGGAGTGCCGGTATCGCTGAGCCGCCAGGCCGACCTGCCCCACGGATATCTCAACTTTGTCGGCATCGGAGGCCGGTTCGCCGAAGCCGCCAGCGAAGCGGCTGAAGCACTGCGACTCGGTCTGGCCGCCGTGCGCCCAAAGCTACGCCGCGATGACGAACATGCTCTTCAGTGATTGGCGCCCAAACGCGAACCACGCAGCGGAGAGCCGGTGAATTTGTCCGGGTTGGCGATATCCCATATCGCGCAGACCTTTCCGTCGCGCACGGTCATCGCGGTTATCCGCGCCGACATGTCTCGATACCCGTCGGTACCGGCGAAACCCGCTGTGTAGGCTCCCAGTTCGCCGTTGATCAACGCCACCTGATTCGCGGTGAAGAACGCCGGGCCGTAACGGCGGATCAGGCCGAACATGAACCGGGCCACCTTGTCCGGCCCGTGGATGACTTGAAGGGCCGTCGACGTCTTGCCATTCGCGTCGCCGGTCAGGGTCACGTCGGGGTGCAACAACGCCACCACGGCGTCAAGATCGCCGACGGCCATGGCGGCCATCAGTTTGCCGACTACCTCGTTGTGGGTGGGATCGGGTTGCGGTGCCGGCTCCGCGGCTTTCCTCCCCAGGGCTTTGCGGGCTCGCGAGGCCAACTGTCGGGCAGCGGCTTCGCTGGTGCCCAGCACGTCGGCCACTTCCGCGAACGGCACGTTGAAGCCGTCGTGCAGCACGAACGCAACCCGCTGATCGGCGCTGAGCCGTTCCAGCACCACCATCGCCGCGAAGCGGGCATCCTCGCGGGCTACGACGCTGGACAGCGGATCAGTGTCGTCGAATCCGGTGACCACGGGTTCGGGCAGCCAATGGCCGGTGTAGGTTTCGCGGCGGTGTGCCGCCGACCGCAACCTGTCCAGCCCGAGCCTGCTGACCACCGTCGTCAGCCAGGCCCGTAGGTCGGTGATCGCGGTGTCATGTCGATCCCAACGCAGCCAGGCTTCCTGGACGATGTCCTCGGCATCGGCCACCGTTCCGGTCACCCGGTAGGCCACCGCCATCAGATGCGGCCTCAGTGCCTCGAATTCGGTGACCTGCGTGGAGGTCATGACCCGAGCCTAGCGCTACGCTCGCGAACGAGATGACCGACAACCTCTGGCTGCACTTCGCCCGGCACGGCCCGGGCATCACGCCGCCGATCATCACGCGGGGCGAAGGCGTGACGATCTGGGACGACCGCGGCAAAAGCTACCTCGACGGGCTCTCCGGTCTGTTCACTGTGCAGGTCGGCCACGGCCGCACCGAACTGGCCGAGGTGGCTGCCCGGCAGGCGAGCACCCTGGCGTTCTTCCCGCTGTGGGGATACGCCACCCCAACCGCGATCGAGCTCGCCGAGCGCCTGGCGCGTTACGCTCCCGGCGACCTGAACCGGGTGTTCTTCACCACCGGCGGCACCGAGGCCGTTGAAACCGCCTGGAAAGTGGCCAAACAGTACTTCAAGCTGACCGGTAAACCCGGTAAGCACAAAGTGATTTCGCGATCGATCGCCTACCACGGCACCACCCACGGCGCCCTGGCGATTACCGGGCTGCCCCGGTTCACGGCGCCGTTCGAGCCGGTGACGCCCGGTGGCTTCCGGGTGCCTAACACGAACTTCTACCGCGCACCCGAACTTTTCAGAGCAGGTCGGCACACCGACGTCAAAGCTTTCGGACAGTGGGCCGCGGACCGGATCGCCGAGGCGATCGAGTTCGAAGGACCCGAGACCGTGGCCGCGGTATTCCTGGAACCGGTGCAGAACGCCGGCGGCAGCATCCCGCCTCCCCCAGGCTATTTCGAACGGGTCCGGGAGATCTGCGACACCTACGACGTGCTGCTGGTCTCCGACGAGGTGATTTGTGCGTTCGGCCGGATCGGGTCCATGTTCGCCTGTGACGACTTCGGCTACGTGCCCGACATGATCACCTGCGCCAAGGGGATGACGTCGGGCTACTCGCCGATCGGCGCCATGATCGCCAGCGAGCGGTTGTTTGAGCCTTTCAACGACGGCAGCACGATGTTCGCGCACGGCTATACATTTGGCGGCCACCCGGTGTCGGCCGCCGTCGGGCTGGCCAACCTCGACATCTTCGAGCGTGAGGGCCTCAACGACCACGTGAAGAACCACGCGCCCAGCTTCCGCGCCACCCTGGAAAAGCTGTACGACTTGCCCATTGTCGGCGATGTGCGCGGCGAGGGGTTCTTCTACGGCGTGGAACTGGTCAAGGACAAGGCGACCAAGCAAATCTTCACCGACACCGAGCGCCGCTCGCTGCTGGGTCACGTGTCGTCGGCCCTCTTCCAGGCCGGGCTGTATTGCCGCACCGACGACCGCGGCGACTCCGTCATCCAGTTGGCGCCGCCGCTGATCAGCGGCCAAACCGAGTTCGACACCATCGAAGCCATCCTGCGCAGTGTGCTGACGGATGTTGGGAGTCGCCTATGACCGCGCCGGCGACGATGCAGAGCGACGCGATGAGAAGGAGCGGCGCAAATGACCGCGCCGGCGACGATGCAGAGCGAAGCGATGAGAAGGAGCGGCGCAAATGACCAAGCCACGCATCGACCCGATCCGGTGGCAACCACCGCCGTCACGGCCGTTACCCGAACCTGACCTCACGGCGACGCTGCACGTGGTGCCGCTACCCGGCAACGCACCCGAGGACGTCGTCGCCGATGCCGAGGGCAACATCTGGACCGGCGTCGACGACGGACGCATCATCCGGATCACCCCCGACGGCGCCTCGACGCAGGTGATGGTCAACACCGGCGGGCGACCGCTCGGCTTGGCGGTCGCCCGCGACGGCCGGCTGCTGATCTGCGACAGTCACCGCGGCCTGCTGCGATACGACCCCGCCAGCGGGACGCTGGAAACGTTGGTCGCCGAGGTGGCCGGGCGAGCGTTGACGTTCTGCTCTAACGTCGTCGAATCATCAGACGGCACAATCTTTTTCACCGAGTCGACGAGCCGCTTTCACTACGAGTACTACAAGGGCGCAGTAGTCGAGGGACGGCCCACCGGCTCGCTGTTCCGGCGTGATCCCGACGGTGCGGTGACCGTGCTGGCGTCAGGTCTACACTTCGCCAACGGCGTCACGCTGACCGCCGACGAGTCGGCATTGGTGTTCGCCGAGACGACCGGCTGCAGGCTGTCCAAATACTGGCTCACCGGAAGCCGGGCCGGCTCGATCACCGCGGCGGTCACCGATCTGCCCGGTTACCCCGACAACATCGCGACCGGTCGCGACGGCAGGATCTGGGTCGCCATGGTCTCGGAGCGCAACCGGCTCGGCGAATGGCTTGGCCCACGCGCGCCGGTCATCCGCTCGCTGTTATGGCGGCTGCCCTACCGCTGGCTGCCGAACCCGAAGCCGACGGTGTGGGTGGTCGCGTTCGACCCCGGCGACGGCCACGTCGTAACCCAGCTTCGCGCCCAGCATCCGTCCTTCGGCCTGGCAACGGGAGTGGTGGAAACGCCCGGCCGGCTCTGGCTGGGCCGCATCGGCGGCCCCACGATCTGTTATCTGGATTTGTAACTTCTGCAACACCAGTCACAGCGCGGCTTCCAGGAATCGGGCCGCTGATCGCCTACTCTGCACACAAGATGACCTTCTTACGTAGTGCGTCATGCCTGGCAGCGGCGGCTTTCCTGGTCACGGCGCCCGCGGTGGCGGGCATGCCGATCGCGGTCGCCGAGCCCAGTGCCGGAGCCGGTCCTGGGCACGACGCTTGCCCGTACAAGGTGGCGACCCCGCCGGCGGTGGACTCGTCAGAAGTCCCGCAGGCCGGCGATCCTCCCCTTCCGCTGCCGGTCCCCGCGTCGCCGATCGGCGGTAACGCGCTGGGCGGCTGCGGTGTGGTCACCGCAGCCGACACCCCGCCGGTGCCCAACGACATCTCCGCCGAGGCTTGGGTGGTGGCCGATCTCGACAGCGGCGCGATCATCGCCGCCCGCGACCCGCATGGTCGTCACCGCCCGGCCAGTGTCATCAAGGTGCTCGTCGCGATGGCATCGCTCAACGAGCTCAACCTCAACAAGACTGTCGACGGCACGCCTGAAGATGCCGCCGCGGAGGGCACCCGGGTCGGCGTTGCCCCGGGTGGCACCTACACCGTCAACCAGTTGCTGCACGGGTTGCTGATGCACTCCGGCAACGACGCCGCGCATGCACTGGCCATGCAGCTGGGCGGCATGCCGGTCTCGCTGGAGAAGATCAACATGCTGGCCGGCAAGCTCGGCGGGCGCGACACCCGCGCCGCGACGCCCTCGGGGCTGGACGGACCCGGCATGAGCACGTCGGCGTACGACATCGGGTTGTTCTACCGATACGCGTGGGAGAACGCAACTTTCGCTGACATCGTCAACACGCGGACGCTCGATTTCCCCGGGCACGCCGACCACCCCGGCTATCAGCTGGAAAACGACAACCAGCTGCTTTACCACTATCCGGGGGCGCTAGGCGGCAAGACCGGCTACACCGACGACGCGGGCCAGACGTTCGTGGGCGCCGCTAACCGGGACGGGCGCCGGCTGATGGCGGTGCTGTTGCACGGCACCCATCAGCCGATTGCGCCTTGGCAGCAGGCCGCGCATCTGCTGGATTACGGCTTCGCGACCGCCCCGGGCACCCGGGTGGGAACACTGATCGAACCCGACCCGTCATTGGTGGCCGCACTCAAGACATCGGCCAGCGGTGACGCCGTTCCGGGCGCCGCCGCGAGCGCCGCCGCAATCGTGCCGCCCGCCGATGCGCTGCCGGTACGGGTCGGCGTGGCGGTGATCGGCACCGTCATCGTGTTCGGGTTGATCCTGGCTGCTCGCTCGATGAATCGTCGACCGCAGAACTAACTTGCGAAAGTGCGCGGCTCTGTTGTGTTCATGGGGCGTTGGTGGTCGGCAGGAGTTCCGCGATGAGTGCGCGGATGCGTTCGGCGATGTCATTACGGATCGCGCGGGCGGTGTCAAGCGGTTGGTCTGCCGGGTCGTCAAGTTCCCAATCTCGGTAAGACACTCCGGGGAAGTAGGGGCACGTGTCGCCACAGCCCATGGTGATGACGACGTCGCTGGCCTCCACCGCGTCGGGAGTCACAACTTTGGGGACCTCTGCGGTGATATCGATACCGAGTTCAGCCATCGCCGCAACAGCGGCAGGGTTGATCTGATCGGCGGGTTCGGTTCCCGCCGAGCGGACTTCGATGCCATCACCGGCTAGATGGGTCAGTAGCGCAGCGGCCATTTGGGAGCGCCCCGCGTTATGCACGCAGACGAACATGACGCTGGGCCTGCGGCTCATCAGTTGACGCTCCTGGAGGAGTCGACGGCGACGGAAGGGGCTGGGAACAGGCGTGTCCGCAGGGCCAAGGATACGTAGACCAGGGCCACGAGCACCGGTACTTCGATCAGGGGGCCGACGACGCCGGCCAGTGCTTGGCCGGACGCAGCACCGTAGGTGGCGATCGCCACGGCGATGGCCAGTTCGAAGTTGTTGCCGGCGGCGGTGAATGCCAGAGTGGTGGTGCGTTCATATCCCAAGCCGAGTGCGGCCCCCACTACGTAGCCGCCAACCCACATGGTCGCGAAATAGGCCAAAAGTGGCAGCGCAATGCGGGCGACATCCCATGGCCGAGTGGTGATCTGGTGGCCTTGGAGTGAGAACAGGATCACGATTGTGAACAGCAGCCCATAGAGTGCCCAGGGCCCGATCTTGGGGAGATAGTGGGTCTCGTACCAATTGCGGCCCTTGGCTTTTTCGCCCCATTGGCGGGAGAAGTATCCGGCGGCCAGGGGTATGCCCAGGAAGATGAGCACGGATTTGGCGATCTGCCAAGGCGAGGTGGAGATGGTGGTTTGCGGCAGATGCAGCCAGCCGGGAAGCGCTGAGAGGTAGAACCAACCCAGGGCGGCGAACATGAGGACCTGGAAGATCGAGTTCAGCGCGACCAGCACGGCGGCGGCTTCGGGGTCCCCGCAGGCCAAGTCGTTCCAGATGATGACCATGGCAATGCAGCGGGCCAGGCCGACGATGACCAGCCCGGTGCGGTACTCGGGCAGATCGGCCAGCATCAGCCAGGCCAGGGAGAACATCACCGCGGGGCCGAGCACCCAGTTCAGCAGCAGCGAACTGATCAGCAGACGGCGGTCGCTGGTTACGGTGTCGAGCCGGTCGTACCGGACCTTGGCCAGCACTGGATACATCATGGTCAGCAGCCCCACTGCGATGGGCAGCGAAATCCCGTCGATCTGCACTTTTTGCAGCGCGATGTTGAGGCTGGGCACCCAGCGTCCCAGCAGCAGGCCAGCGGCCATCGCCACCGCAATCCAGACCGGCAACATCCGATCCAGCATGGAAAGGCTTGTCACAGTGGAGGCGTCAGCCGTGACGACAGTGCTCGTGTCTGTCATCGGGTAATTCGGTTCACGCGGTCGCAATGGGCCATCAGCAGCACGATGTCGCCGCGGCGGCGGTGTCGGCGGACTCCGCAGTCGCGCCGCAACGTAGTCCTGAGCCGTCGTGGCCAGGTTGATCGGGGCTGTTACCGAAGCTCTCGGAATCGGCGAGCACGGTGTAGACCTCCCAGCGCTCGCCGCCGGGACCGGTGATCCAAACCTTGTCCTGGGTCGCAAAGCAGCAGGCAGTACCGATTTCTTCGGTGGTGAACATCCCGGCCTTGGTCCGCCGGGCGATCTCGGTGTGCACGACCTCGCTGGATTCGACCTCGACCCCAAGATGATTCAGCGTGCCACCGTGGCGCGGGTTTTCCAGTAGCACCAGCTTCAACGGCGGATCGGCGATCGCGAAGTTGGCGTAGCCGGGCTTGCGTTTTGCCGGTTCGGTCTGAAACAGCTTGGTATAGAAGGCGATTGCCTGATCGAGATCCTCGACGTTGAGGGCCAGTTGAACCCGTGCCATGGCGGCGAACCCCCAACCTGTGAGACATATATCGAACTAGTGATGTGGCCCAGCATGCCGACCTTTTCGATATATGTCAATAAATGTGGCAGCATGGTGCGATGCCCAAAACGTTGCCGGTAATCGATACAACCGCGCCGGTGTGTTGTGCCCCGGTGGCTGCTGGACCAATGACTGATGCCGATGCCTTGCACATCGCGTTGCGTTTGAAGGCCCTTGCCGATCCGGTGCGGGTCAGGATCGTTTCGTATCTGTTCAGTTCCTCTGCCGGTGAGGAGATTTCCGGGGAGCTGGCAGCCGTGCTCGACCTGAGCGAGTCCACGGTGAGCCATCATCTGACCCAGCTGCGTAAGGCCGGCCTGGTGGTCTCAGATCGCCGCGGGATGAATGTGTTTCACCGGGTGCGCCCGGAAGCGTTGCAGGCGCTTTGTACGGCACTGGACCCAAACTGCTGTACTTAGCTACCGGTGTCGGTTCGGTACCAGACAGCGTTGCGGAGGCAGGTGAGACGACGTGACAGAGCAACGGCCCCCGACCGCCGTGGGGCGACGACAACTCCTCGGGATCTCGATGTCGGCGGCCGGTGTCGTTGCCGTCTCGGCATGCGGTAGCCCGCAGCCCGAAGCGGGGCAGCGCGGCGCACCCGGAGAGGCGGAAGCGTCGGTCACTCCACCCGAAGACTTAATGCGTGAGCATGGCGTGCTCAAGCGCGTATTGCTGATCTATCGAGAAGGAATCCGCCGCCTGCAGGCCGACGACGAAGCTCCCCTTCAACCGCTCAACGCGGGCGCGGGGATTATTCGAAGTTTCATCGAGGACTACCACGAGCACCTGGAAGAACAATATGTCTTTCCAAAGCTGGAGCAGGCGAACAAACTTGCCGACACCACCGCCGTGTTGCGCACGCAACACCAGCGTGGACGCACGCTCACCGATCGGGTGCTCGCCGCCACCACCGCAGCCGCGGCTCTCGGCCACCCTGCGCGAGACGCCCTGGTTCAGGACATGGCGGCGTTCATCCGGATGTACGAGCCGCATGAGGCACGCGAAGACACTGTCGTCTTCCCGGCTCTTCGGGACGTGGTGCCCGCGAAGCAGTTTCGCGATCTGGCTGACATCTTCGAAGACGAGGAGCACCGTCGCTTCGGCCAAGCCGGCTTCCAGGGGGTAGTCGACAAAGTCGCCGATATCGAGAAGAGCCTCGGCATCTACGACCTGAGCCAGTTCACCGCAACCTAGTGCGCAAAGTCGACGTGGGCCGAGCCAACAAGCCACGCACCCGGCGCCGTGGAATCCTGCTGGATGGCCGCTGGCCTGACGAATTAGCCAGCACAGCAACGGATGTGCCGGCATGCCGCTGATCGCCGCTGGCACTGTGATCCTGGAGCATGGCGTCTGCCGACCGGGCTGGTTGGAAACGTCGGGCGAGCGGATCGTGGACCGCGGGTCCGGTCTGCCACCCCGGCCGGCCGATGTCGACATGCCCCAGGCGCTGGTAGTGCCGGGTTTTGTCGACATGCATGCGCACGGTGGCGGCGGCGCGTCATACACCGACGCCAACGACGCAGATATCCTGCGCGCGGCGATGTTTCACCGCCAGCATGGCACGACCACCACGCTGGCGAGTCTGGTCACGGCGTCACCCGCCCATCTGCTCACGGCGGTGGCTGTGCTCGCCGACTCGACCCGCGCGGGCACCGTCGCCGGTATTCATCTGGAGGGGCCGTGGCTCAGCCCGACGCGCTGCGGGGCGCATGATCCCACGCAGCTGCGCGACCCGACGCCTGCTGAGATCGACGCGCTGCTGGCCGCAGGCGGGGGCGCAATCCGGATGGTTACCCTGGCGCCGGAACGCGCCGCAAGCAACGACGCGATCACCCGCTTCGTCGACGCCGGAGTAATTGTCGCCGTGGGGCATACGGAAGCGACGTACGAGCAGACCCGTCATGCCGTCGAGCTGGGCGCGACGGTCGGCACCCACCTATTCAACGCGATGCGGCCAGTGCATCACCGCGAGCCCGGTCCTGCGCTCGCGTTGTTGGAGGATGCCCGGGTGACCGTCGAGTTGATCGCCGACGGCGTGCACGTCCACCCCGCAATGCTGCGAGCGGTGATCGACGCGGCGGGAGCCGACCGGGTGGCGTTGGTCACCGATGCCACCGCGGCGGCGGGATTGGGCGATGGCGAATTCCGGCTCGGTGCAGTACAGATCGATGTGGTCAAGCGGGTGGCACGGGTGCGTGGTACCTCGACGATCGCCGGGAGCACCGCGACGATGGATCAGCTCTTCCGCGCCGCGGCCGGCCTCGGCTCAGACCGGGACGCGGCGCTGGCCGCTGCGGTGCAGATGACCTCGACGACGCCGGCCCGGGCGCTCGGCCTCGCCAGCCTCGGCGGCCTGCGCGCCGGTGCCGACGCGAACCTTGTTGTCCTGGACGGTGATCTACAGGTCATGCGTGTCATGGCCGACGGCGAATGGCAAGCGGGCAGCTAACTCCCATTCGTCGTCGCGCCAGTAGTCACGCGGACGTCGGATGGTGTTCGGTCTCCTCGGCCCGGCCGAACAATAAGGGATAGGCGATGCCGGCGATCGCTCCACCGATCAACGGCGCCAGCCAGAACACCCATAGCTGCCCAGGGGCTCCGTCACCATTGAAGAACGCGACGGCGGTGGAACGCGCCGGGTTGACCGAGGTGTTGGAGATCGGAATCGCGACCAGGTGTATCCCTGTCAATGTCAGCCCGATGGCCAGGCCCGCAACGCCCTTCGGCGCCCGCGCGTCGGTCGAGCCGAGGATGACGAACAAAAACATCGCCGTCAAAACGATCTCGGCGAGTATGACCGCGCCCAGTGAGTACCCAGTGGGCGAGTGTTCGCCATAGCCGTTGGCGGCCAGGTGCCCAGTAGCGATAAAACCGGGCCTGCCGAAGGCGATGTAGTAGACCACCAAAGCTCCGAGCAGGCCGCCGACCACCTGAACAATCCAGTACGCCGGCAGGACTTTCCATTCCACACGGCGAGCCAATGCCGCGCCCAGCGTCACAGCCGGGTTGAAATGCCCGCCGGAGATCGTTCCGAATGCGTATACGCCGACCAGTACGGTTAAACCGAACGCGAGCGCAACGCCGAGATAGCCGATACCCAGCGGGTATAGGTCGGCGGCGTGGGCCTTCAGCGAAAAAACTGCGCTGCCAACGCCACCGAGCACCAGCCAAAAGGTGCCGATCGTTTCTGCCGCCAATTTGTGAAACAGGTTTGGTTCCGACATCGCCTACCCGCCTTTACGTAGAGCAACAATTCGTGTCCATGAGAGTGACACGGTTGAGCGCAGAAAGCGCCCCGTCGTGGCCAAATCGTTTCGAGATAGAAACGATCGCTATGTAGAGACCCTGCCCCGCGCTTCCAAGCCCGAGTGCCAGATGCGCTTTGAGGGCAGCTAGTCTCTAGGCCGTCGGACCAGTCGGGAAAGACTAAGGGCCCCAATCGCACCTACCGCCGCAGCGGTCAATGCCTGCCGCGCACTAAGACCCTCGTTCAGCTGCACCCTGGGCGCGATGACCGCCGGCTCAGGCGCTTCTACCGGCGCCGACCGCAGGTTCTCCGTCGTCGTCGCCGCCCACGCGGTCGCGTAGAGCAGCAGCCGCGCAGTGATGTACGCAAACACCATCAGGCCCAGCACCGGCCCGAACGTCGCGCCAGCCGGGCTGCGCAGCACGGACTTCAGGTAGATCGACGCAACCAACTTGAACAGCTCGAAGCCGATTGCCGCAATCAGAGCCGCCCGTATCGAGCTGGCGAAGCTGACTGGTTCTCTGGGCAATCGGGCGATCATCCAGCAGAATACCAACCACGACACCAGCAATGAAATCAGCATCGACACACCGCGAAGGACTGCGTCCAGCACTGGCGCGTTCTGGATACCCAGCCACCCCAACACCTTGCCCATTGGCACCGCGGCGACGAGGGCACTGAGCGCGAGCGTAGCGAGGATCGCTACAAACGACGAAACCATCGCCACCAGGTCGGAGAACTTTGTGCGGATGTATCCAGTGAATCCGAGGGATTCCTCTTTCTGCTTCCACATTGCACTGAGTGCTACCCGAAGATTCGCCATCCAGTTCAGTCCGACCCATGCCGCGGCGATCAGACCGATGAAGCCGACCGAGGCCCGTGAATTGATCGCCGAACTCATCAGGTCGACGACTTCCTGCCCCAGTGCGCCCGGCACCGCGGACCTGACCTTGTTGTCGATCCCGGTCAGCACGTCGGGCCGACGCGACAGGATGAATCCGCCGACGCTGAAACCAACCATCAGCAACGGGAACAACGCGAAAATCGTGTAGTAGGTCAGCCCGGCCGCGAAGAAGTTGCCCTTGGATTCTTCGTATCGGTCGTTGGCCCGCATCGCGTGGTCGAACCATCCGAACCGCGCCCGCAGCCGATCCAGGATTCCTGGTTTGGCCGGTTCGCTCATTACCGCAGCCGCTAAGGACGTTTCGGCAGGAACCCGAGTCGGTCGTAGACCCGGTCGACCGTTTTTGCGGCCACATCCTCGGCCCGCGCCGCCCCGACGGCCAGCACACCCTCCAATTCGGCTGGGTCCGCGAGGAACTCGTCGACCCGGGCTTTGATCGGGGTGACGAATTCCACGACGGCCTCGGCGGTGTCCTTCTTCAGATCGCCGTAGCCGTGTCCGGCGTAGCGCTGTACCAAGGCGTCGACGTCGACCCCGATAACCGCAGACTGGATGCTCAGCAGATTCGACACACCGGGTTTGGCGTCCGGGTCGTACCGGATCTCGCGTTCGCTGTCTGTTACCGCGGAGCGAATCTTCTTGGCGGACAGCCCCGGAGCATCGAGGAGACTGATCAGCCCGGCGTCGGTCGCGGCCGACTTACTCATCTTCGACGACGGGTCTTGCAGATCGTAGATCTTGGCGGTCATCTTGGGGATGAGTAGGTCGGGAACCACGAATGTGTCCGGGAACCGGCTGTTGAATCGCTGGGCGATATCGCGCGCCAGCTCCAGATGCTGACGCTGGTCTTCACCGACCGGTACCAGTTCGGCGTCATAGGCCAGTACGTCGGCGGCCTGCAGTACTGGGTAGGTGAACAGGCCCACGGTGGTCGCGTCGCTTCCCTGCCGCGTCGATTTGTCTTTGAACTGCGTCATTCGCGAAGCCTGGCCGAAACCGGTGAAACAGCCCAGCACCCACGCCAGCTGAGTGTGCGCAGGGACGTGGCTCTGCACGAAGATGGTGCTGCGGCCGGGGTCGATACCCAGCGCCAGATACTGCGCGGCGGTGATCAGGGTGCGGCGGCGCAGCACTTCGGGATCCTGCGGGATGGTGATCGCGTGCAGGTCGACGACGCAGAAGAACGCGTCGTAGTCGTCCTGTAGCTGGGCCCACTGGGTCACCGCGCCCAACGCATTTCCGAGGTGCATGGAATCGGAGGTGGGCTGCACGCCGGAGAAGACCCGACGGGATCCAGGAGTCATAGGCGCCACTCCTCCTCATCGCTTCGCCCTGCATCGTCGCCGGCGCGGCTCATGATGAATCGATCTTTTCACGCGGACACCGGCCCGCATTCCGAATGCTTGCGGTACCGGTGGTATCACCTTACTGTCGGCTGCATGACGACTCGCGCGCCCATCCATCTCGGGTCCGGCGAACCGGTCCTTTTGCTGCACCCGTTCCTGATGTCGCAGCTGGTGTGGCAGACGGTGGCGCCGCAGTTGGCCGACACCGGCCGCTACGAGGTCTTCGCCCCGACAATGGCCGGCCACAACGGCGGTCCGTACGCCGGCACCTGGTTGCTGAGCTCGTCAGTGTTAGCCGACCATGTCGAGCGGCAACTCGACGAGTTGGGCTGGAATACCTGCCACATCGTCGGTAACTCCCTGGGCGGATGGGTCGCCTTCGAATTGGAACGTCGCGGCCGGGCACGCACCGTCACCGGTATCGCGCCGGCCGGCGGCTGGCGTGGATGGAGCCCGACAAAATTCGAGGTGATCGCCAAGTTCGTCGGCGGTATGCCGGTGTGGGTGCTGGCCCACTTGCTCGGGCCGCGACTGTTGCGCCTGCCCATGAGCCGCCGGATAGGCACCCTGCCCATCAGCGGATCGCCAGACGGGATCAGCGAAGACCAACTCATCGCCGTGATCGACGACCTCAAGCATTGCCCGGCGTACTTTCAGCTGCTGGTCAAATCGCTGCTGATGCCCGGGCTGGTGGAGCTGGCGCACACCGCCGTCCCCACGCATCTGGTGCTCTGCGAGAAAGACCGGGTGGTTCCCCCACGCCGGTTCAGCGGGCATTTCACCGACCATTTGCCCGCCGCGAACGAGGTGACCGTGCTCGACGGCGTCGGTCACATTCCGATGTTCGAGGCACCGGGACGAGTCACCGAAGTCATTACCAGCTTCCTCGACGAGCACACTCCGCCGATCCGAGCGGTCAGCTCGAGCTGAGCGCCTTCGTAAGGTTGTCCGCGATCGCGCCGAGGAACTCCTCGCTGGTTTGCCAGCTCTGATCCGGGCCGATGAGCAAAGCCAGGTCTTTGGTCATCTGACCGTCTTCGACCGTGGCGACGACGACGTCTTCCAGCTTCTGGGCGAAGTCGCCCACCTCGGGCGTGTTGTCCAGCTTGCCGCGATGCTCGAGGCCGCGCGTCCAGGCGAAGATCGAAGCCATCGGATTGGTGGAGGTGGGCTTGCCCTCCTGGTACTGCCGGAAATGGCGAGTGACCGTGCCATGGGCGGCTTCGGCCTCCACCGTCTTGCCGTCCGCGGTCATCAACACCGACGTCATCAGGCCCAGTGAGCCGTACCCCTGCGCGATCGCGTCGGACTGGACGTCGCCGTCGTAGTTCTTGCACGCCCACACATAGCCGCCCTCCCACTTGAGGCACGCGGCGACCATGTCGTCGATCAGCCGGTGCTCGTAGGTCAGGCCGGCCGCCTCGAACTTGTCCTTGAACTCTTCGTCGTAAATCCGCTGGAACTCGTCTTTGAACATGCCGTCGTAGGCCTTGAGGATGGTGTTCTTCGTCGATAGATATACCGGGTAGTTCTCGTGCAGGCCGTAGGCGAACGACGCGCGGGCAAAATCCTGAATTGAATCCTTGAAGTTGTACATCCCCATCACGACGCCGCCGTCTTCGGGGATGGACACCATCTTGTGCACGATCGGCTCGCTGTCGTCGTCCGGGGTGAAGGTCAGTGTCACGGTCCCGGGCCGGTCGACCTTGAAGTTCGTCGCACGGTACTGGTCGCCAAAAGCATGGCGGCCGATGATAATCGGCTTCTTCCATCCCGGTACCAGCCGCGGGACGTTCGAGATCATGATCGGCTCGCGGAAGATTGTGCCGCCCAGAATGTTTCGGATGGTTCCGTTGGGCGACGACCACATGGTCTTGAGGTTGAACTCCTTGACCCTGGCCTCGTCGGGGGTGATCGTGGCGCACTTGACGCCGACGCCGTGCTTCTTGATGGCATACGCCGAGTCGATCGTCACCTGGTCGTCGGTGGCGTCGCGGTGCTCGATGCCCAGGTCGTAATAGTCCAGTTTGATGTCGAGGTGCGGAAAGATGAGCAGATCCTTGATCCACTTCCAGATGACCCGCGTCATCTCGTCGCCGTCGAGCTCTACTACCGTGCCTTTGACTTTGATCTTTCGTCCGCTGGACATGCGCCCAGGCTACAAGGGACACCCCTGGCGGAGTCGTATCAACCGGTCACGGACGGTGACACGGTCTTCGCGCGCACGGCCGGCCCGGTCCAGCGGGCAAGTATCTCAAGCCATTCGGACCGATTGGCGGAGTCCCCGGCCCAGGCGATGTAGCCGTCGGGCCGCACCAGCACGGCCGGCCCGGAATCGGCCCGCTCGGCTTGGTGCAGGTCGGTCACGTCGAACGGAGACCTGCCGTTCTCACGGACTAAGACGAAGCCGGGCTCGCGCTGCAACTCCGTGAGACGGTCTTGCATCAGCGGAATCTGCGTCGCCCTGGTGCCCACCAAAGCGCCCTCCCCTGCCCGGCGGGCGTACCGCAGCGTCGTACCTGCGAAGCTCCCCGCTACCTCGTCACGCACCCGGGGGACACGAAGAAGCCTCGGCAACAGCAGGTTTCGCAAACCTCGCGCGACCCGCGGGTGAAGGGCGACGCCGCGCGCCATGAGACCGGACGGCAGCAAGACCCGCTTGCCAATCGGATGACGCTCGTCGTGGTAGCTGTCCAGCACGGCGTCGTCTGCACCATCGAGCGCCGCGTCGATCTTCCAGGCGAGGTTCGCCGCGTCCTGGATGCCTGTGTTCATGCCCTGACCGCCCATCGGAGAGTGGACGTGTGCCGCGTCTCCGGCCAGGAACACGCGACCATGCCGATATTGCTCGACTTGTCTTTCGTCGCAATGGAATCGGGATTTCCATCCGACTTCGAGCACCCCGAGGTCGGCCCTCATCGCGCGCACAAGAACCGCAGCGATCTCTGCGGGGTGCACAGGCTGGGTGTCGGGAACCTGATTGTTGCGGTCCCACGCCATCGCGCGGTACCAGGAACCGTCCTGGTCGTGGCGGCCGTAGGGGGCTAAGAACGCGAACTCGTCGCGGGTGCTACCCAGCGTCAGGCCACCGTCGGCAGGCCCGTGCGCCAGCTTGACATCGGCGAGCACGATCGACGACAAGATCGTCTTACCCGGAAAGTCGGCACCTATCAACGCGCGGACGGTGCTGTACGCCCCGTCGGCACCAATCAAATACTTTGCCCGCCAGTAGGTTCGACGATCTACGTGGTCACCTTGCGGCTGCGCGGTGACGGTCACGCCGTCGGCGTCTTGATCGAGCGCGACGACCTCGATGCCGCGCAGGATCTCGGCCCCCTGCGCGACGGCGTAGCCGCCCAGCGCCCGGTCGACATTGGTCTGGGGAGTGATCATCGCGAATGGGTAGGGCGAGTCGAGGTGCGTGAGGTCGATGCGGGCGCCGCCGAAAATCGTGACGCCCGGCGCCTTGTGCGCGTGCGCGAGCAGATCGTCGGCGATTCCGCGGGCGTCGAAGACCTCCAGCGTGCGCGCCATGGTGGCGAACGCACGACTGGACGGGTTGATCGCGGGCCAGCGCTCGAGCACGGCGACCGAGCGGCCCGCTCGCGCGAGGTCACCGGCGGCGGTCAACCCGGTCGGGCCGGCGCCGACGATGAGGACGTCAACCTCGTGAACGGTCATCACGCCACCGCCTCCGGGTTCGGGTACCAACGACGAATGTCGTCGGGGGTGGCGAAGGCCCCGCGCAGCTTCTCCTGCGACAGGCCCGGAAATCGGGCGAAGTCGGGCGACGAGTAGTCGATCACATCTGGGTCGAGTCCGATCTGAATGGCGGTAACGGTCATGATGACGACCCCTCGTCATGAGTTCAACAACTGTTGAACTCGACCGTAGGCTGTTACACCAGCCGTGTCAACAGTTGTTGAATACACTGTTGGCATGCCATCGAAGGCGCGTGAGGGACGCGATGGACAGACCACCCGGGCAGCGATCCTGGACACCGCACGATCGCAGTTCGGGAGCCACGGTTTTGAACGCACGACCATCCGTTCGGTCGCATCGCAGGCCGGCGTCGATCCGGCGCTCGTCATGCACTACTTCGGCAGCAAGGCAGAACTGTTCGCCGCCGCCTCCCGATTCGACATCACGTTTCCCGATCTCTCGGATGTCGCGCCTGATCGTGTTGCCGACGTGCTGCTGCCGCTGTTCATCACCGTTTGGGGACCCCAGGGACCGTTTCTCCCGCTGCTGCGCGCGGCCGCGACGAATCGCGTTGCCGCAGATGCCCTGCTCCAAGTTTTCGTCGACCAAGTGGCCCCGGCGCTATCCGCGGTCGCGCCCGATCATGCTGCCGAGCGGGCCGCCCTGGTGGGATCGCAGCTGCTGGGCCTTGCCGTCGCTCGCTACATCCTGGGTGTCCCGCCACTCGCCGGTATGGACGACGCCCAACTCATCGAATGGCTGCGCCCGGTGCTCGCCCACTACTTGGCAGACCCTGCGCCTTGACGCTGTTCGAGGATCTCCAATGCACGCTCACCCCATCGGATGTTTTCTTCTTCGAACGAGATCCCCCGCATCAACGTCAGGTACGGGCCTATCCGCTGCGCCGTGGCCAGGTATTCCGCTTCGCTGCGGCCATCGAGCAGTCGGTGACGCAGCCGCTCGTAGCGATGCACTTTGGCCTCGGCCCATTCCCGTCGTTCGGTGATGAAGTCGCGGACAGCCGCCGCGTCACCGGCATCGGCGGCCTGGACCTTCACCATCAGCTCGTCGCGGATCACCGAGGGCTTCGGAGACGTCCTGGTGAACTCGCGGATCGCCTCGCGGCCCGCCTCGGTCAGCGAGAACATCCGCTTGTTGGGTCGACGTTCCTGGTGCACCACGCGTGCCTGGATCAGGCCTTGCTCGGCAAGACGTTCGAGTTCGCGGTACAGCTGCTGTGGTGTGGCCATCCAGAAGTTCGCCACCGACGCGTCAAAGCCCTTGGCCAGGTCGTAGCCAGAAGACTCACCCTCGAGAAGAGCGGCGAGCACCGCGTCACGCAGCGACATCGACCCATAGTACGACATCTGACTAATCAATAAAGTGATTAATCACATCTAGACATATGGCGATCGGCCCTCTAGCGTCAACCACACCTACTCAACAAGTTGACTGTGCGAGGTGCTCCGTGTCTGCTACTCATCCCTTCCGCAGAGCAGTCGAGGAACGTGACGAGTCGGCCATCGCGGCGATGCTGGCCGATGACGTCGTATTCACCAGCCCAGTTGCATTCAAGCCCTACGTCGGCAAACCGATCACCGCGGCGATCCTGCGCGGTGTGCTGCGGGTCTTCGAAGACTTTCGCTACGTCCGCGAGATCCACGACAGCAATGGCCGTAACCACGCGTTTGTGTTCGAGACAACCGTCGCGGGCAAGAAGGTCAACGGTTGCGACTTCCTGCACTTCAACGATGAGGGCCTCATCGACGATTTCACAGTCATGGTGCGGCCGCTGTCGGGTGCGACCGCATTGTCCGAGGCGATGGGCGCCCAGTTCGATCGGATCCAGCAGGAAGCCCTCGAACTAGCCGCATCGTTCACCACCGCGTAGCAGCGCCGAAGGGATAGATCGTGCGAATCGGATTGGGCATCAACTACGCAGGCGGCTTCAAGGAGGTCGCTGCCGAAGTGGCCGACCTCGAGCGCGCCGGCTTGGATATTGTCTTTGTCCCCGAGGCGTATTCGTTTGACGCGGTGAGCGCACTGGGCTATTTGGCGGCCAGCACCGAACGGGTTCAACTGGCCTCGGGAATCCTGCAGCTCTACACCCGAACTCCTACCTTGACCGCGATGACCGCCGCCGGTCTCGACTACGTTTCCGACGGCCGTTTCATCCTCGGTCTCGGCGCGTCGGGGCCCCAGGTCATCGAGGGCTTCCACGGCGTGCCTTACGACGCTCCGATAGCACGCACCCGCGAAGTCATCGACATCTGCCGCCAGGTGTGGCGACGCGAGACCGTGCAACATCACGGCAGGCACTACACCATTCCGCTGCCCGCCGAACAGGGCACCGGGCTTGGCAAACCGCTCAAACTCATCAATAAGCCAGTGCGAGAACGTATCCCGATATTGGTGGCCGCGCTGGGGCCCAAGAACGTCGAACTGGCCGCCGAGATCGCCGAGGGCTGGCAACCGATCTTTTATCTGCCGGAGAAGGCGCAAGACGTCTGGGGTAAGGCGCTGGCCAGCGGCCAGGCCAAGCGCGACCCTGCGTTGGGAGACCTCGACGTGTATGCGGGACCTGCACTAGCCATCGGCGAAAACGTCGAGCCGATGCGCGAATTCGTCAAACCACACCTGGCGCTCTACATCGGAGGAATGGGCGCCAAGGGCAAGAACTTTTATCACACCCTGGCCACCAGGTACGGCTACGGCGCTGCGGCTGACCGCATCCAAGAGCTCTACCTGTCCGGCGACAAGGACAGCGCCGTCAAGGCGGTGCCCGACGAACTCGTGCGCGACATCTCGCTGATCGGAACACGCGGCTTCGTCAAGGAACGTTTGGCGGCGTTCCGCGAGGCGGGGGTGACCGCCTTGAACGTGGTACCGATCGCGGCAACGCCGGCCGACCGGATCAAGCTGATCGAGACGCTTCGCGAACTGGTTGACTAAACGTCAGCCGTGCGCGTCCTGCAGCGCGGCGTTGAGTGTTTTGCTCGGCCGCATCACCGCGGTGGTCAGGGCGCTGTCGGGCGCGTAATACCCGCCGATGTCGACCGCTTCGCCCTGCGTCTCAGCGAGTTCGGCCACGATGACGTCTTCGTTCTTGGTCAACGCATCGGCCAGTGCGGCGAAGTGTTTGCGCAACTCTTCGTCATCGGTCTGCGCGGCCAGTTCCTGCGCCCAGTACATCGCCAGATAGAACTGGCTGCCACGGTTGTCGAGCTCACCGGTCTTGCGCGACGGGCTCTTGTTGTTGTCCAGCAGTTTGCCGATGGCGGCATCCAGCGTCTTGCCGAAGATCTTGGCCCGCTCGTTGCCGGTCTTGATACCGATGTCTTCGAAACAGGCTCCGAGCGCGAGGAATTCACCAAGTGAATCCCACCGTAGGTGATTTTCTTCGACGAGCTGGTGGACGTGCTTGGGCGCTGAACCACCCGCTCCGGTTTCGTACATTCCGCCGCCGGCCATCAGCGGCACGATGGACAGCATCTTGGCGCTGGTGCCCAGCTCCAGGATCGGGAACAGATCGGTGAGGTAGTCGCGCAGGATGTTGCCGGTCGCGGCGATGGTGTCCTGCCCGCGCATCGCGCGCTCGATCGTGTGCCGCATGGCTCGTTCCTGCGACATGGTCTGGATGTCGAGGCCCTCTGTGTCGTGGTCGGCCAGGTAGGTGTTGACCTTCTTGCGCAGTTCGTTCTCGTGCGGACGCTCCTGGTCCAGCCAGAACACCACCGGCATGCCTGAGTTTCGCGTCCGCGTGACGGCCAGCTTGACCCAGTCGCGGATCGCTTCGTCCCTGACGACGGGCATGCGCCAGATGTCGCCGGCTTCCACGTTTTGCGTCAGCAGCACTTCGCCGGTGTCGAGGTCGACGATGTTGGCGACGCTGTCTTCGGGGATCTCGAATGTCTTGTCGTGTGAGCCGTACTCCTCGGCCTGCTGCGCCATCAGCCCGACGTTGGGGACCGTACCCATCGTCGCCGGATCGAATGCCCCGTGCGTCTTACAGAAGTTGATGATTTCTTGGTAGATACGGGAAAACGTGGACTCGGGGTTGACGGCCTTGGTGTCCTTTTGCCGCCCGTCGGCGCCGTACATCTTGCCGCCCGCGCGGATCATCGCCGGCATCGAGGCGTCGACGATCACGTCACTGGGCGAATGAAAGTTGGTGATTCCCTTGGCCGAATCGACCATGGCCAGCTCCGGACGGTGCTCGTGACAGGCATGCAGGTCGCGGATGATCTCATCGTGCTGCGAGGCGGGCAGCGACTCGATCTTGTTGTAGAGATCGGCCAACCCGTTGTTGACGTTGACACCCAATTCGTCGAACAGTGCCTGATGCTTGGCGAACGCCTCTTTGTAGAAGATCTTCACGGCGTGTCCGAAGACGATGGGGTGTGAGACCTTCATCATCGTCGCCTTGACGTGCAGTGAGAACATCACGCCGGTCTTGTGCGCATCCTCCATCTGCGCCTCGTAGAACTCGCATAGAGCTTTGCGGCTCATGAACATGCTGTCGATGATGTCGCCTTCCCGCAGCGACACCATGGGCTTGAGCACGATGGTCTTGCCGGTTTTGGTCTCCAGCTCCATCTTCACGTTGCGCGCGCGGTCTACCGTCATCGACTTCTCACCGTGATAGAAGTCGCCGTGCCGCATGGTCGCGACATGAGTGCGTGACGCCATCGACCACTCGCCCATGCTGTGCGGGTGCTTGCGTGCGTACTCCTTGACCGCCTTGGGCGCGCGGCGATCCGAATTACCCTGCCGCAGCAATGGATTCACGGCGCTGCCAAGGCATTTGGCATAGCGGTCGCGGATTTCCTTGTCCTCGTCGGTTTTGGGACTTTGCGGATAGTCCGGAATCTTGAATCCCTTGCCCTGCAGTTCCTTGATCGCGGCGAAGAGCTGGGGCACCGAGGCGCTGATGTTCGGCAGCTTGATGATGTTGGTGTCGGGTAGCTTCGCCAGCCGGCCCAGTTCGCCGAGGTTGTCGGGCACTTTCTGATCGTCGGTCAGGTAATCGGGGAACTCGGCCAGGATCCGCGCGGCCACCGAGATATCGCTGGTCTTGATCTGGATGCCCGCCGGCTCGGCGAAGGCGCGCACGATCGGCAAAAAGGCGTAGGTCGCCAGTAACGGCGCCTCGTCGGTCAGCGTGTAGATGATGGTCGGCTGGTCGGCGCACATAGTTTCTCCCGGCGTCACTATCGGTCAGATTCTTGAAGGCGTGCTACTTGAGAGGCTTTATGACGATGGCAACTAGTATCCCGTACGACGTCTCTCCAGCTGCGGCTAGGCCCAATGGCGGCGACCCGCGGCACCTGGCTCCACCGCCCTAGCGATCGCCGCCAGTGGCGGCGCATCGGCGACATGCGATAGGCTTCCGGCAGGTCATGAGCGCCAGCGTCAAGCCCCGGCTTGCTGGCCGGCAACCCTCCAACCGCGGTGGGGTGCCCCGGGTGATGACCAGGTTGAGTAGCCACCACCGGCTACGCGGCAAGCGCGGGTCCGCTGTGACGGGCCCCCCGAGTAGACAGGGAAACCTGATGCGCACCTATTTGGGCTGGCTCATCGTGCGTCGCAGTTGCTGAACGCGTGGCTGCCGGTTGACGTCGTCTTGAGATGGCGTCCCGCGCACGCCAGCCGGTGGCCGGCTCCTCACCGGGCCGAGACCGGCCCGCATCGTCACCGGCCGCCAGCACTCGACCCACCCGACTTCCTTCCCAGAAAGCAACCCTCGTGAGTTCCGAAACCAACGCTGACAGCGAAACCGATTCCGATCCGACCGCGCACTGGTCGTTCGAAACCAAACAGATCCACGCCGGCCAACAGCCGGACCCAACCACCAACGCCCGCGCGCTGCCGATCTACCAGACCACGTCCTACGTCTTCGACGACACCGCACATGCCGCTGCGCTGTTCGGGCTGGAAATCCCGGGCAACATCTACACCCGCATCGGCAATCCGACCACCGACGTCGTCGAACAGCGCATCGCCGCACTGGAGGGCGGCGTGGCCGCGCTGTTCCTGTCCTCCGGGCAGGCCGCGGAGACGTTCGCGATTTTGAACCTGGCCGGCACCGGCGACCACATTGTGTCCAGCCCGCGGCTCTACGGCGGCACCTACAACCTGTTCCACTACTCGCTGCCCAAGCTGGGCGTCGACGTCAGCTTCGTCGACGACCCCGACGACCTGGACTCGTGGCGGGCCGCGGTGCGCCCGAACACCAAGGCGTTCTTTGCCGAGACCATCTCCAACCCGCAGATCGACGTGCTGGATACCCCGGGAGTGTCCGGGGTGGCCCACCAGCACGGTGTGCCGCTGATCGTCGACAACACCGTCGCAACCCCTTACCTGATCCAGCCGATCGCCCAGGGCGCCGACATCGTGGTGCACTCGGCCACCAAGTACCTGGGTGGGCATGGCACCGCGATCGCCGGTGTGATCGTCGACGGCGGCACCTTCGACTGGACACAGGACCGCTTCCCCGGCTTCACCACCCCCGACCCCAGCTACCACGGCGTGGTCTACGCGGAGTTGGGACCGCCTGCGTTCGCGGTCAAGGCGCGGGTGCAATTGCTGCGCGACTACGGGTCGGCCGCCTCGCCGTTCAACGCGTTCCTGGTCGCACAAGGCCTGGAAACCCTGAGCCTGCGTATCGAGCGCCATGTCGCCAACGCCCAGCGAGTCGCTGAATTCCTGGCCGGCCACGACGATGTGCTGTCGGTCAATTACGCCGGCCTGCCCAGCTCGCCCTGGTACGAGCGGGCAAAGAAGCTGGCGCCCAAGGGAACCGGAGCCGTGTTGTCTTTCGAGTTGGCCGGCGGCGTCGAGGCGGGAAAGGCGTTCGTCAACGCGCTCAAGCTGCACAGCCACGTCGCCAATATCGGCGATGTGCGATCGCTGGTGATTCATCCGGCGTCGACAACGCACTCCCAGCTCAGCCCCGCCCAGCAGCTATCCACCGGCGTGAGCCCCGGGTTGGTGCGGCTGGCCGTGGGCATCGAAGGCATCGACGACATCCTGGCCGACCTCGAGCTTGGCTTCGCCGCGGCTCGCAAATACGGCGGCGCCACAGCCAGCAGCGGTGACCCGCACGCCGTGGCGGCGTTCTGAGGAGGCCGAAATGACGATCTCGGACGTGCCGACGCAGACGCTGCCCGCCGACGGCGAGGTCGGCGTTGTCGGAATCGGCTCCCTGACGCTGGAAAGCGGTGCGGTGATCGACGACGTCAGCATCGCCGTGCAGCGGTGGGGTGAGTTGTCACCTGCTCGCGACAACGTCGTGGTGGTCTTGCATGCGCTCACCGGAGATTCCCACATCACCGGACCCGCCGGGCCCGGACATCCGACGCCGGGCTGGTGGGACGGCATCGCGGGCCCGGGCGCGCCGATCGACACCGATCGCTGGTGCGCGGTGGCCACCAATGTGTTGGGCGGCTGCCGCGGCTCGACCGGTCCGAGCTCAATCGCACCTGATGGGAAGCCTTGGGGTTCAAGGTTTCCGCTGATTTCGATGCGAGATCAAGTCGAGGCCGACGTGGCCGCGCTGGCAGCGCTGGGCATCACCGAGGTCGCCGCAGTGGTCGGCGGGTCGATGGGTGGAGCCCGGGCACTGGAATGGATCGTCGACCATCCCGACCGGGTGGGCGCCGGTCTGCTGCTGGCGGTGGGTGCGCGCGCGACCGCCGACCAGATCGGCACACAGTGCACCCAGATCGCGGCCATCAAAGCCGACCCGAACTGGCAGGGCGGTGACTACTACCGCACCGGGCGCAGCCCCGACGCCGGCCTACACATCGCCCGCCGCTTCGCGCATCTGACGTACCGCGGCGAGGTCGAGCTGGACACCCGCTTCGCCAACGACGCACAGGGCGCGGAGGATCCGGTGGCGGGCGGCCGCTACGCGGTGCAGAGCTACCTGGAGCACCAGGGCGGCAAGCTGGTGTCACGCTTCGACGCCGGCAGCTATGTGGCGCTCACCGAGGCACTGTCCCGTCACGACGTCGGCCGGGGCCGCGGCGGTGTCGCCGCCGCGCTGCGCGGCTGCCCGGTGCCGGTGGTGGTCGGCGGCATCACCTCTGACCGGCTTTACCCGCTGCGTCTGCAAGAGGAACTCGCCGAACTGCTGCCCGGATGTCGCGAGCTGCAGATCGTCGAGTCGATCTACGGCCACGACGGCTTCCTGGTGGAATCCGAGGCGGTGGGCGAACTGGTGCGGCAAACCCTCGACCTGGCGGTGGGATCGGCGAGCGGCGAAGGCGCGTGTCCACGGTGACCCAGTCCCGGCAGGACCGCTCGTTGTCGTTTGGCTCTGAAGCGGCCGCCTACGAGCGCGGCCGACCGTCATACCCGCCGGACGCGATCGACTGGCTGTTGCCGGCCGGGGCTCGCGACGTGCTGGACCTCGGCGCCGGGACCGGGAAACTGACCACTCGGCTGGTGGAGCGCGGGCTGGACGTGGTCGCCGTCGACCCGATCGCCGAGATGCTGGAAATGCTGCGCACGTCGCTGCCGGACACACCGGCGCTGCTCGGCACGGCGGAGGAAATTCCGCTGGCGGACAACAGCGTTGATGCGGTGCTCGTCGCACAGGCTTGGCACTGGTTCAACCCGGAGCGGGCAATCCCGGAAGTGGCCCGGGTGCTGCGGCCGGGCGGACGACTGGGTTTGGTGTGGAACACCCGCGATGAGCGGCTCGGCTGGGTGCGGGAGCTGGGTCGCATCATCGGCCGCGATGGGGATCCGGTCCGCGACAAGGTGACACTGGGCGACCCGTTCATCGAAATACAACGCCATCAGGTCGAGTGGACGAATTACCTTACGCCACAAGCATTGATCGATTTGGTCGCTTCCCGGAGCTACTGCATCACCTCGCCGACCCAAGTGCGCACCAAGACGCTGGACCAGGTTCGCGACTTGCTGGCAACCCATCCGGCGTTGGCGAACGCGGGAGGCCTGGCGCTGCCCTACGTCACGGTGTGCGTGCGGGCGACGCTGTCGACGTAATTGCGCCCCGGTCGTCGTCATCACTACGCCGCGTCGTCGTCCTCGTCGCCGTCGCCGTGGCGAAGCAGCTTTTCGGGGTGGTGGAAAGTATTGATACGGGCTTGCCCGTGGTCAAGATGCGGGGGTGGGATCCATTCGGTGTCACCGTCTTTGTTTTTGCGGGTGATCCAGCCCTCTTCGGCGAGCGGGTGGTGACCGCCGCAGCCGAAAGTTAAATGGTTGACATCGGTGGCGCGGCACTTGGCGTACGGGACGCAGTGATGAACCTCGCAGTAGTAGCCCGAAACGGTACAGCCGGGGTGTGAACATCCACGATCTTTGGCGTACAAGACAATTCGCTGCCCGGGTGAGGCGAGTCGCTTGGTGTGATAGAGCCCGATCGCCTCGCCTTTGTCAAAAATGCACAGGTAATGATGTGCGTGGCGGGCCAGCCGAATCACGTCGCCCATAGGTAGTAGCGTGCCGCCTCCGGTGAGCCCCTTACCCGCCCCGGCCTCCAGTTCGCGCAAGGTGGTGGTGACGATGATGGATGCCGGTAAGCCGTTGTGCTTTCCCAAATCACCGGACGCCAGCAGGGCGCGCGCGGCGGCGTTGAGCGCGTCGTGGTTGCGTTGAACGAAGCTACGCGTGTCGTTGCCGAGGGAAGTCTCCGACGGGCTGCCCTCCACGCACGGGGTGTCATCCTCCGGGTTGCACATGCCCGGAGCGGCCAATTTGGCAAATACGGCGTCGATGGAGGCCCGCGCCTCGGGCGTCAGATACCCCGTGATCGGGCTCATCCCGTCGAAACCTTGTTTGCCGATAGTGATTCCGCGCCGACGAGCCCGGTCCTCATCGGTGAAAGTACCGTCGGGGTTGAGGCAGTCGGTGAGTTTGTCTGCCAGCTTGCTCAATTCGTCTGGGCGGTGCCCGCCGCCCAGGCGAGCGAGCTGCGCTTCGGCTTCCTGGCGGGTCTCGACGTCAACGAAGTCCGGCAGCCGCTGACAAAAGCCGCGAATCACCGCGACGTGGCCGTCGCCGATCTTTCCGGCGCGCTGCGCCTCGGCGGTGGCCGCCAGCCGTGGCGACAACGGTTCACCGGTGACTGAATGGCGCGGGCCAAGATCCTCGGCCGCCCGGATGCGCCCGGCAGCCTCGGCGCGGCTGATCAGCAGCCGATTGGCCAACGCATGACTTAGCTTGCCGCCCAACTCCGTCTCGCTGGCCTGCCGGGCGAGTTGGTTGATCAGAGCGTGGCCGGGCACCGGTAGCCGACGGGTGTCCTGTTCCAGGCGTTGCAGCATTCCCAGGAGTTCCGGGCAGGTCAGCACGTCGAAAGACAGCTCGAGCAATCCGGATACCGCATCTCGGAATGCGTCGAACCGCTCGACGATCTCCTCGCGGCAACTCGAATGCATGTTCGAATGGTATCGATCGCGACTGACACGCGAGACCGCCGAAGCCCCAGGTGTGGATGACATTGCAACTGTGGATAACCGGCAAGAATCACTACTGTGAGCTCCGTCAATGGGTCGCTAGATGGGAAGAACACGTGACAGCGCAGCCACAACACGACCAATGGGCGGCTTGGCTCTTCCAGCGCCGCCACGGCGGCGACCCGGAACTGCTCCGTCACCACCTGGAAGCCCTCGCGCCGATCCGCGACCAAGTCATCGCCAACGCCACCCTTGCACCCGGGCATACGGCCTCGACGTCGGGTGCGGCGACGGGCTGATCGCCTTCGCCGCCGGCGAGGCGGTCGGGCCCACCGGAAAGGTGATCTTCAGCGACGTATCGTCCGAATTGCTCGAGCGGTGTCGAGAACTGGCCACGCAGCGTGGACTGCTCGACCGCTGCCGGTTCGTGCAGGCGCCAGCCAGCGACCTGTTGGGGATCGACGATGAATCCGTCGATGCGGTCATGCTGCGGTCGGTGCTGATCTATGAGCCAGACAAGGCCGCCGCCTTCGCCGAGTTCTACCGAGTACTACATCCCGGTGGTCGGCTATCGCTGTTCGAACCAATCAACCACCTTTCCAAACCCTTTGGCGGCTATGACTTCGGCCCAGTAACCGAACTCGCAGCCAAGGTAAGAAAGGTCTACGAGGCCATCCAGCCGGCCGAATCGGATCCGATGCGCAACTTCGATGAGCGAGACCTCCTCGCACTCGCCGAGCGAGCCGGATTCGAGGAACTACACCTCCAACTGACAATCGACGTCCGCCGGACCCCACCATGTCCCTGGACGGCCACGCTGCACATCGCCGCTAACCCGCGCCTGCCCACCCTGGCTGAGGCCATGCGCCAAGCACCGAATCCCGAAGAGGCCGACCACCTGAGCACACATCTGCAACCACTCGTCGAACGGGGCCACGGCAAGCAACGCATCGCTGTCTGCTACCTATCGGCGCCGCGGCTATGACCCGCCAGGTGCAGCGCGAAACCTTGGAGACGATCCGCTCCTTGGTCAGCGATGGCCTATTCGAACTAGGCGATCTGTCCGGCGAAGGTGGCAGTTTAGTTGCCTGGAGCGGGTCGCTCGATGAGTCGATACAGAAAATCTCGGACGTGTATGTGGCCAAATATGACGACCCGCCCGCATGGGTTTGGTCCGCTTGGATGGAACTCACCGACAAGGGCGAACGGTTAGCCCGGGCACTTGAAGAAAGCGCGAGAGATTCGCTTGAGTAGTCGCGCACCAGACCCTGGATCGAAAGGGCATCAAAAGTTGAGTCCGGAGAACATGATTCGACCGGGGTCGTACTTCTGCCGCACGGCGCTGAGCCGGGACAGATTCGGGCCGAAGTACCGCGACGGCGGCTGGTTGGCCTCGATGTAGTTCACATAGCCGCCAACTGAATACGGTCGCACCGCTTGGTGTGCCGTGTTGAGCCAGTTGGTCGCTGCCGACGGGTCGGATGTCTCGACGTACCACTGCACTAGCGCGGACTGCTGACGCCACGGAAAGGCTGTGGCTCCCGGTGCGACACTGGCGAGGGCGCCGTCGAGGGCATGCATTATGGCCAACATCCGGCCCGCGCCACGAGGAAAGGCGTCGACCGCCGCGGCGATGCCCTGAGCCGCGCCCGCGTTGATGGTCGGGAAAACATCAGATCCGCCGACGTATCCGAGCGGCGACGGGTTGAGGTTGCTGACGGCCAGATACCTCACCAGGTCCAAGTAGTTGAAGGTGTGGTTCTCGGTCCCGGTCGGTTGCATCCCGACGGCTGACGTGATGGCGCTCGCCGCGCTGTTACCCGACCCGGCCGGGCAGGTCGCCATGATGCGACAATGCGTACCCATCGGGTCGACAGTGGCGTCGGCCAGTGCCCAGCTGCTTCGGTCAGCGGTGCGCAGCCAGTTCTGCCAACCCACGAGAACCTGTGCGAACGACTGCGGCGGGAAATTGAGGTTCACCACGTCGACGTCACTGGTGGGGAACGTGGCGAAGGTCAGCGCGGTTGTCACCCCGAAGTTGCCGCCACCGCCCCCGCGCAACGCCCAGAACAGGTCGGGCTGGCTGCTTGCAGACGCGGTGACCGCCTGGCCGCCGGGCAGCACCACCGCTGCCGACCTTAATGCGTCACACATCAGGCCCGCGTGCCGAGAATGGGCACCCAGCCCGCCGCCCAGGCCGTGCCCCGAGCTACCGACCGACGGGCAGGTACCCGTCGGGATCCCGCGTCCGGCCGCGGCCAGCGCTTGGTGCAGCGCATACAGCTCGGTGGCAGGGGTGACCGTGACCTGCCCGGTGGCGGCGTCGTAATTGATCCCTCCGGGCAACTGGCGCAGATCAAGCACCATGGTTTCGTTCGCCGTCGACGCCCCGATATAGGAATGCCCACCACTGCGCGGTGCGACCTTGAGGTTGTTCGCAGCAGCGAATGCCATCGCCTTTTGCACGTCCCCCGGCGATGCAGGGGTCACGATCGCCGCCGGCGTCGAGTCGTTGTAGTTGGTGTTGAAAACCTGTTTGGCCGTTCCGAATTGACCGTTGTCCGGTCGTATCACCTGCCCGCCGATGGCGGTGGCAAGCGGGTCCCAGCCGGAGGCAATCGGATCGGCGTTGGCTCGGCCCGATCCAAGAACCGTACCGGTGGCTAACGCTCCGACGGCGCCCCGCAGAAACGTCTGACGCGAGATCTCACGCGCCAACGTCGGGCTCCCGCGATTGCGTCACGTCCCGCATTGTCAACTATGCGGCGACAAAAACCGTGGTGGCGCATGACGTGTCGGCGTGAGAACTGAAACGTACGCGAACCTTAACCCCATCGTGTTGGAAACGTGACAGCGATAAACCAGGGTTCTAACCGGGACTTTGAGTGCCGCGGTTGCACTCCCACCAAGTGAGGGGCAGGACATGGCGACGCTCGAGATCGCGCATAACTTGATTTGGCGCTTGAACAACCAACCACTGGCCGTTCGTCTGTTACTGGGCGCCGGCTGCCTGATCACCGCGGCTGCAATGTTTTCGGCGCCGGTGGAGGCAGACCCGCACGACGACGACTTCATCGACGCGCTGAGCCACGCCGGCATCGAGTATGGCGAACCAGGAAACGCGATGGCCGTGGGCCAGTCGATCTGCCCGATGCTCGCTCAGCCGGGCGGCAGCTTCGCCGCTGCCGCGTCGGGTGTCTCCCACCGGGGCATGTCACCGCAGATGGCCCAGATGTTCACCACCATCGCGATACAGACGTACTGCCCGGAAGAGATCGCAAACATACTCGGCGGCAACGTATCTGGTTTGCAGCAATTCCCTGCCATGCCGGGGATGATCCCAGGGATCTAACGTGTGCCCAGCGGGTCGATCGTCCAGGCGATATAGACCATGCTCGCCGCGACGAGGGACATCGCAGCAAAGTCAATTCCCTTGCTGCGCACCACGAGAAGCCCTGCACGGTCTTCGGTGAGCGCTAACCGCAGCACGGCGGCGACCCCAACCCCGATGCCGATCAACAGCGCGCCACGGCGCCAGAAGTTCGCCGCAACCAGTGTGAACGCCGCTGAAAAGATCAGCACTACCGTCACGATCGGCCATTGCGAGCGGACCAGCTGACGCAAACTCATTGCTGTTCGGCCAATTCGACGACGTTCGTCAACAGGAATGCGCGGGTCAGCGGGCCGACGCCACCGGGATTCGGTGATACGTGACCGGCGACCTCCCACACACCCGGGTGCACGTCACCGACCAGCCCCTCGGCGGTACGGCTGACGCCGACGTCGACGACGGCGGCACCGGGACGCACCATGTCCGCGGTCAACAGATGCGCGACACCCACGGCCGCCACAATGATGTCCGCCTGCTTGGTCAGCGCGGGCAGATCACGAGTTCCGGTGTGACACAGGGTCACAGTGGCATTCTCCGAGCGGCGCGTCAGTATCAGCCCCAGTGGACGACCGACCGTGACACCGCGACCGAGGACGACCACGTGCGCCCCGGCGATCTCGACGTCGAAGCGCCGCAACAGGTGGACGATGCCGCGTGCGGTGCACGGCAGCGGCGCCGCAATACCCAGCACCAACCGGCCCAGGTTGGTCGGGTGCAACCCGTCGGCATCCTTCTCCGGGTCGACGCCTTCCAGTGCCGCGTTCTCGTCGAGGTGTTTCGGCAACGGCAACTGCACGATGTAACCGGTGCATTCGGGATTGGCGTTGAGTTCGTCGATGGTTTCGTTGAGCTTCGCCTGGCTGATATCGGAGGGCAGGTCACGGCGCAGCGAGGTGATGCCGACCTTGGCGCAGTCGGAATGCTTTCCGCGGACGTAGGCCTGCGACCCCGGGTCATCGCCGACGAGAATCGTGCCCAGGCCGGGTGTCCGTCCTGCAGCGGTCAACGCCGCCACCCGTTGGTACAGGTCGACGAAGATCTCGTCGCGCGTGACTTTGCCGTCCAACGTAATCGCACCCACGCCTCACAGTCTGGCATGCCCGCGCGCGTGGCCAGATGACGGCGACCCGCCGCGCCCGCCTCCGCCGCGCATGCGATCGCGTGGCCAGATGACGGCGACCCGCCGCGCCCGGCTCCGCCGCCCTTGCGATCGCCGTTACGCTCCCCGTATGTCTAGCCCCCCGGACGTCCTGAGCCCAGCCAAGCTGGGCCCGATCACCCTGCGCAACCGCACCATCAAGTCGGCGACTTTCGAGGCGCGAACGCCCAATGCACTGGTGACCGACGACCTCATCGAGTACCACCGACTGCCGGCCGCCGGCGGCGTCGGCATGACCACGGTCGCCTATTGCGCGGTCTCCCAGGGTGGCCGCACCGAAGGCAACGGGATCTGGATGCGCCCGGAGGCCGTGCCCGGGTTCCGCCGGCTCACCGAAGCCATCCACGCCGAGGGCGCGGCGGTGAGCGCGCAGATCGGCCATGCCGGCCCGGTGGCCAATGCTCGTTCTAACAAAGCCACCGCCCTGGCCCCGGTGCGGTTCTTCAACCCGATCAGCATGCGGTTCGCCAAGAAGGCCACCCGTGACGACATCGACAACGTGATCACCGCGCACGCCAATGCCGCCCGCCTGGCCGTCGACGCGGGATTCGACGCCGTCGAAATCCATTTGGGCCACAACTATCTGGCGAGCTCGTTCTTAAGCCCGTTGATCAACCGTCGCAACGACGAGTTCGGTGGATCGCTGGAGAACCGCGCCAAGGTCGCCCGGGGGATGGTGCTGGCCGTTCGCCGCGCCGTTGAGAAAGACAGGGCTCAGATCGCGGTGACCGCCAAGCTCAACATGGCCGATGGTGTCCGCGGCGGTATCAGCACCGACGAGTCGCTGATCACCGCGAAATGGCTGCAGGATGACGGCGGGCTGGACGCGATCGAACTCACCGCGGGTAGCTCGCTGGTCAACCCGATGTATTTGTTCCGCGGCGACGCTCCGCTCAAGGAATTCGCGGGCGCCTTCAAACCGCCGCTGCGCTGGGGCATGCGGATGACGGGCAAGAGGTTCCTCCGCGAGTACCCCTACCATGAGGCCTATCTGTTACGGGAGGCCAAGCTGTTCCGCGCCGAACTGTCGATGCCGCTGATTCTGTTGGGCGGCATCACCAATCGGGAAACGATGGACCTGGCCATGGCGGAAGGATTCGACTTCGTCGCGATGGGCCGGGCTCTGCTGGCCGAGCCCGATCTGATCAACCGGATCGCTGCCGACGGGGCCGCGCACACCGTGCATTCGGCGTGTACGCACTGCAACCAGTGCATGCCGACCATCTACAGCCGCACCCGCTGCGTCGTCACCGGCGCCCCCGACCGGCCGCCGACGATGCAGGCCGGAACGGCCTGAGGGTTCGTGTCGTTCGGAGCCAATTGTGCGGCAGCCGATACAGTCGGTGCAGTGAGCCAAGCAGCTAAGGTTGGGGCGATGAGTCAAGCAGCACCGCCCGTGCTGACAGTCCGATACGACGGATCTCAACGCACCTTCGCCGCAGGCCATGACGTGGTAGTCGGGCGCGATCTGCGCGCCGACATGCGCATCACTCATCCACTCATCTCGCGTGCACATCTGCTGCTGCGCTTCGAGCAGGGGCGTTGGCTCGCCATCGACAACGGGTCGTTGAACGGAACCTACGTCAACGGGCGTCGGGTGCCGGTGGTCGACATCCACGACGGCCAGACCGTCAACATCGGCAACCCCGACGGGCCGCAGCTCGCTTTCGGAGTCGGTCACCACGTCGGGATGGCCGGCCGGCCGCCGCAAACCGCGTCAGTGCCCATCGTCCAACCGTCAGCTGCCGCCCGGTCGGCTCCCCCGCAGCCGGCACGCCCGGCGGGCGCGCCAAGGCCCCAGGGAGCCGGACCACCGCGACCGCATCCGGGCGGCCCCCCTGCACCACCACAGCCGATGTATCAGGGCGCCGGGGGTCAGCGGCCACCGGGCTATCCGTCCAGCTCGCCGCACCAACCACCGCCGCCGAACCGGCAACTCCCGAGCCAGCTGAGCGGTGCCAGTTCACCGCCGCCGAAGCTGCCGCCGAAGACTCAAATGGCGCCCCCGGCCAGCAAGCCGCCTGAGGTGGGCAACCTCGCCACGAAGATGATCCAGGCGATTCTCCCCGGCTCCGGCACACCGGAGAAGCCGCCGGGATCTGCCACCATCGGTCGCGCAAACGACAACGACATCGTCATCCAGGATGTGCTCGCGTCGCGCCACCACGCGTTCTTGGTTCAGTCCCCGCTCGGCACCGAAATCCGGGACGCCCACAGCGTCAACGGCACGTTCGTCAACGGCGTGCGCGTCGGTTCGGCGGTGCTGAACGAAGGCGACGTGATCACGATCGGCAACGTCGACCTGGTCTTCACTAACGGCAACCTGATCCGCCGCACCGAAGCCGCCACCCGCACCGGCGGACTGGAGGTCAACGGCGTTCACTTCAAGATCGACGGCAAGGAACTGCTGGACAACATCTCGCTGACTGCCCGGCCGGGCACGCTGACCGCGATCATCGGGGGGTCCGGTGCGGGCAAGACCACATTGTCGCGGCTGATCGCCGGATACACCCGCCCTAGCGCCGGTTCGGTCACCTTCGAGGGCCACAACATCCACGCCGAGTACGCGACCATGCGCAGCAGGATCGGGATGGTACCCCAGGACGATGTGGTGCACCGCCAGCTCACGGTGAACCAGGCGCTCGGCTACGCCGCCGAGCTGCGGCTACCCCCCGACACCAGCAAACAGGAGCGCGCCCAGGTGGTGGCGCAGGTGCTCGAGGAACTCGACCTGACCAAACACGCCGACACCCGGGTGGACAAACTCTCCGGCGGCCAGCGCAAACGCGCCTCGGTGGCGCTGGAGCTGCTCACCCAACCGTCGCTGCTGCTCCTCGACGAGCCGACCTCCGGTCTGGACCCGGCGCTGGACCGCCAAGTCATGCTGATGTTGCGGCAGCTCGCCGACGCCGGCCGTGTTGTGCTGGTAGTCACGCACTCGGTGTCCTACCTCGACGTTTGCGACCAAATCCTGCTGATCGCCCCCGGTGGCAAGACCGCCTTCAACGGACCGCCCGGCCAGGTCGGTGCGGTATTGGGCACCACCAACTGGGCGGACATCTTTGCCAACGTGGGCGCCGATCCCGACGAAGCCAATCGCCGCTTCATGGAACGCGACGGCAGACGACAATCGCAAGTCCCGGCTCCGGAAAGCCCGGCAGACTTGGGCGAACCAGTGCACACCGACATGCTGCGCCAGCTCTCCACGATCGCGCGCCGTCAGGTTCGACTCGTCGTCTCCGACCGCGGATACTCGGTGTTCCTGGCGATATTGCCGTTCCTGATCGGTGCGCTGTCGCTGACCGTTAAAGGACCCAAACCGGGACTCGGCCCGGCCGACCCGCTCGGCCTCGCACCAACCCAACCGCAGTACATCATGGTGCTGCTCAACATCGGAGCCGTGTTCATGGGCACGGCTTTGACCATTCGCGACCTGATCGGTGAGCGTCCCATCTTCCGCAGAGAACAGGCGGTCGGTCTGTCCACCACCGCCTACCTGCTGGCCAAGATCTTCGTCTTCTTCGTTTTCGCGACTGCTCAGGCGGCGATCGCGACCTTTATCGTCCGGCTCGGCAAAGGTGCGCCTACCGCGCATCCGCCGTTCTTCGACAGTTCGACGTTTTCGCTCTTCGTCACCGTCGCCGGCACCTGCGTCGCCTCGGCCATCTTGGGCCTGCTGCTGTCGGCGGTCGCACAGTCCAACGAGCAGATCATGCCGCTGCTGGTGGTGTCGATCATGTCGCAGCTGGTGCTTGCCGGCGGGATGATCCCGGTGACCGGCCGGGCGGGTCTCAACCAGCTGTCCTGGGTGACACCAGGACGATGGGGTTACGCCGCGGGGGCGTCGTCGATCGACTTCCCGGACCTGGTCAAGGTCAAGCAGATTCCGACCAACGACCCGATCTGGCAGCACTCGAAGCACATATACCTCTTCGATATGGCCATGCTCGCGGCGCTGTCGCTGTTCTACGCCGGCTACGTGCGCTGGAACATCCGCCTCAAGCGCTGAGAGCCAACAGCATTCAGCCGCCGGCGGGTGTCAGGCTCGCCAGGGCGTATTCGCTGACCGCGATCAGCGCATCGGTCGCCGATCTACGGTCGCGGGCATCGATGTTGATCACCGGGACGTGTTCGGCCAGGGTCAGCGCCCTGCGCACCTCGGCGACGGGATACCTTGGCGCGTTGTCGAATTCGTTGACCGCGATAAGGAATGGCAGGTGGCGGTGTTCGAAGAAGTCGACCGCGGCGAAGCTGTCCTGCAGGCGCCGGACGTCAACCAGGACGACCGCGCCGATCGCGCCGCGCACCAGATCGTCCCACATGAACCAGAATCGGCGCTGCCCCGGAGTGCCGAACAGGTAGAGCACCAGATCCTCGTCCAACGTGATACGGCCGAAGTCCATCGCTACCGTGGTGGTCCGTTTATCCGGCGTGGCCTCCACCATGTCGACGCCGGCGGAAGCATCGGTGACCATCGCCTCGGTTCGCAGTGGCATGATCTCCGAAACCGCGCCGACGAACGTCGTCTTACCGGCGCCGAACCCACCCGCGATGACGATCTTCGTCGACGCGGTATTTCGCGGCTTGGGATGCGGTTGGGCCTCTCCCTCAGAGGGCTCGTAGGCCACGAAGCGTCCTTCCTATCAGTTCGCGGCGTTCATCGCGGGTCGAGCGATCGGTCAACGTCCGGTTCACCCGAAGGTAGCCCGAAGTCACCAGATCGCCGACCAACACGCGCGTGACACCGAGTGGTAAATCCAACCGAGCCGAGATCTCGGCCACGGATGGGCTCTTGACACACAGTTGGACGATCCTGCCTAGCACGTCGTTGGGTGGCCACCGGTGAGACAGCGCCGACTGCAGCGTCTGCACCGGCGCTTCCAGTGGCAGCTCGACGCTCGCCTTGGTCCGTCCGGCCGTCAGGGTGTACGGACGGACCAGGCTCGCCTCAGCTGCGGGTGGCTCCGGCCCCAGTGGCTCGCGACTGTGCATCGCGGCTCACGAGTGTGTCGCGGTCGGCGACGATGCGGGCCGTGTAGCGGACCGAGGAGGAGCCGAGTATTCGAACGGAGCACGTCGCGTCGACTGCACGACGTTGCCCACCCGTTCGACAAGGACGGCCATCTCGTAACCGATCTGACCGATATCACACGACGTCGCAGCCAGCGTTGCCAGATGCGAGCCGTCACCGACCCGCATCAACAACAAGTAGCCGTTTTCCATCTCCACCACAGACTGCAGCACCTCGCCGCCGTCAAACAACTGCGCGGCGCCGGTGGCCAAGCTCGCCAGGCCCGACGACACCGCGGCGAGCTGGTCCGCCCGCTCCTGCGGCAGGTGCTCGCTGGCCGCGATCAGCAGCCCATCGACGGATACCAGCACAGCGTGCGACACCCCGGGAACCTCGCGGGCGAAGTTCGACACCAGCCAATCCAGGGAGTTGTCCGAGCGGGCCGAATCGAAGGCAGACGTCATTCGTGATCGGATCCTTGATCTGTGTCGCGGGCATGCGATCGTCCTGCGCGAACGCCGCCGAAATGGCTACTCATCGCGGCGCGGATCGCCTCTGGGTCCCGCACCGGCGCCTCATGTGCAGGCTTGCGACTGGAATGGAATCCGCCGTTCGATGCCGCTCCGTTGTCCTCGTCGGCCCGGTGGTGCGCGACTCTCGCGATGCCGTTGTGGTCGGGCCCGGCGCCGCCCGGCACCAGCCGGGCGCCGGGGTCACGCACCGGCAGGCCGTGGTCGGTGTGGGCCTGCACGGGCACGTTGTCGACCTCGGCGGCCGCCGACCAACCGCGGTCCCAAACCGACTTCCAATCGAGGTCGGCGCTGCGTGCCAGATCGTGCGGGTCGACCAGCCATTCCGAGAGCATCCGCTGGTAAATCAGATCCGTCTCCGGCGAACGCCCCGACGGCGCGGCGGCTTCGGCGGGCCGGGGCTCGTCGATCTCCCGCACATCGAACGCAGCTGCCGGCTCCGGCGCGACCGGCTCCGCTTCGGGAGGCTGCTGCCGGGTGAATTGCACCTGTGAGCCGAAGAACGACGACGTATTCGAAACCGGTTGGGCCGCAGGGGGTTCCGCAGTCTGCTCGACTACTTCTTCTCGCCGGCGCAGCGGTGGCTGGTGCCGCGACGGCCGATCCGGCTGGTCGGCCGGGACACCGGTGATGCCGCTGGATCCCGGCCTGCGGCGCGGCAGCAAGGTGATTGCTGATTCGGTCGAATGGGAGCCGTTGCGCTCTGTCGCGTCGGCCAGCACAGCAAGGTCTGCGGAGTCGCCGTAATCCGCGGCAGCGGCCGACTGGTCGCCGGCCGCCGACGCGGCGGGGCGTGCCGCCGCGGCCTGGCGCGGCGCAGCGTAGCCACCGTCTGCGCCGGCCAGCACCGACGACGGCAGATAGACCTCGGCCATGGTACCCGACCCCGCTTGCTCGATCGACGAACCGCGCAGCCGCACCCGGATACCGTGCCGGTCGGCCAGTCGGCCCACCACGAAAAGACCCATGTGGCGGGCGCTTTCGGGAGTGACGTCTCCGCCGGCCCGCAGCCGCATGTTGGCGATGCGACGGTCGCCGTCGGTCATGCCCAACCCGGCGTCGACGATCTCAAGCAGAACCGCGGCGTCGCTGCGCTGTGAGGCGGAAACCCGGACCGGCGATGCCGGCGGCGAGTAGCGCAAGCCGTTGTCGATCAACTCGGCGAGGAGATGAACGATATCGCCGGAGGCTGCGCCGGTGATCGTGCAGTCGGGCACCATCGACGTTTCCACTCGGCGATAGTCCTCGACCTCGGAGGTGGCGGCATTGATGGCCGACGACAGCGGCACCGGTCCGCGTTGCTCTCCCCGCAGGCTCTGCGGGCTCGCCAGCACCAGCAGGTTGGCACCGTTGCGGCGCATCCGGGCGGCCAGGTGGTCGAGGCGGAACAGGCTGTCGAGCCGATCGGGATCCTCCTCGTTGCGCTCCAGCCGGTCGATGAGCGAAAGCTGCTGGTCGACCAGTGAACGGTTTCGCCGTGACATGGTCTCGAACATGTCGTTGACCAACAGCCGCAGTCGGGCCTCGTCACCGGCCAAGAGCAACGCCTGGGTGTGCAATTCGTCGACCGCGTGCGCGACCTGGCCGATTTCTTCGGTGGTGTGGACCGGCAGCGGCTCGGGCGGCTTTTCGTCGCCGGCCCGGACGCGGGTGATCTCGCGCTCGAGGTCTTCGTGAGCGACCTTCAGAGCGCTGTCGCGCAGCACGCGCAGCGGCTGGATCAGCGAGCGGGCCACCAGCAGCACGATCGCGAGTGCGGCGATGATGGCCGCCGGCACGACGACGGTGTCGCGAATCGCGGCATCACGCCGATTGTGGGCCTGGTCCTCCACGGATTTCGTCACCAATGCGGTGGTGTCTTTGATCACCTGGGCGGCGATCGCATCGGTGGTCTGCACCGAGTGGAGCAGTGCCGGGTTGTTGACAAGCAGACTGGTCGGATCGGACATGATCGCCATCCGGGTCACCATCTGCTGTTGCAGCGTCTTGGCTTCCGCTGAGCCGACACCAAGCACTTCAGCCATCCCGAACAGCGTCGACGGCTCGGTGCCGGCCAGGGTGATCATCGACGTGCGCAGCTCGGGCTCCGGCAGGTCGGCGCCGCGGGTGATCAGCAGCTGCTGCATCATCATCTGGCCGCGGGCCCCGATCGCGCGGCTCAGTCCCTGAGCCGCAGCCCGGATTTGCACGTTGTCGACGCGTACCGATCCATCAACCGCGTTCTCGGCGGTCAACAAGATAGGGGCGTAGGTGGTCACCCGCTCCCGCAAACCGATGGCGTTCGACGCGACCTTGTCCAGCAACGCCTGCCCACCGTTCAGCATGGCGCTGACCCCTGCTCCGACATCGGCGGCAACGTCTGTTTCCGCCAGCCGGGCCTGCAGCTCGTGTTTGCGGGCGTCGTAATTCTTCTTCACACCCTCGACGTCGCCCCCGGTGGAGGTTGCCAGCAATGCGACATCAAGCGCCGACATGTATTTGGTAATGGCCGGAACCACCTCGGCGCGATCGGCAGCTAACCGGAGGCCCTGCGCATCGGTCAACGCGCCCGCGATACGGAATCCCCCGAAAACCATCGCCAGCACCAAAGGCACCATCACAATGGCTACGACTTTCCACCGCACCGGCCAATTGCGTAGCGACCATGAGGCCGGCCGTTTCACCGTTGAGGACTCAGCGCCGTTGCCGTCTGCGGTGTCACTTTTGGTCGGCAAAATCGCCTGGGTGGCGCGGGCAAACATGGTCACCGGACGACGTCCGTGCTGGTGACCGCTCCGCTGATATGCAGTGTTGGCGCGTCGTTCATGAGACTTCCTGCTGATTACACCCGCCCCCAGTGACGGGCGGGTGATATACGCCTGGCAATTCTGCGAGTATGCCAGCCTGCGGCTGTGGAAACCACAGTTCTTACTGAACAGACAGAGTCAGCCGACTGATGCCAGACACCGCGAAGGATAGCCGAGCAAATTCTCTAACGACAACTGTCATGATCGACAGATGTTCAGGCTGCTGTTTTACTCGCCGCGTATCGCGCCCAATACGGGCAATGCAATCCGGACTGCGGCGGCCACCGGCGCCGAACTGCATCTCGTCGAGCCGCTCGGCTTCGACCTGTCCGAACCCAAGCTGCGCAGAGCCGGGCTGGACTACCACGACCTGGCGTCGGTCACCGTGCACTCGTCACTGGATGCCGCCTGGAAGGTGCTGGCACCGCAGCGGGTGTTCGCCTTTACCGCGCATGCGACGTCGTTGTTCACCGACGTGAGCTATCGGGCCGGCGACGTGTTGATGTTCGGGCCGGAGCCCACCGGGCTGGACGCGACGACCCTGGCCGACGTCCACATCACCGACCGCGTCCGCATCCCCATGCTGATGGGACGACGCTCACTCAACTTGGCCAACGCTGCCGCGGTCGCCGTTTACGAGGCATGGCGCCAGCACGGGTTCGCCGGGGCGGTCTGACTACCAGCTGTTCCAGTGCGTGAGGCTCTCGGCGGGCAACCGCTTGGCCGGCCGGAAATCGGTGCCTTTGGTGTAGGCGATCGGAAACAGCCCGCCCTGGCTGTACTGCTCGTGGGGAATGCCCAGCACCTCGGCCACCTTTTTCTCACCATCGCGAATCAGGTGCAGCGTCGTCCAGCAGGAGCCCAACCCACGGGAGCGCAGTGCGAGACAGAAACTCCAGGCCGCGGGGAATAGCGACGCCCAGAATGAGGCACCGCCCAGCGGCGACGAGTCTTCCCGACCCTCGATGCACGGGATCAGCAGGACCGGCGCCTCATGCATGTGCTCGGCAAGATAGGTCGCAGAATCTCGTACCGCGCCCATTCGGTCGCCCCGCGTGTCTCCCTCGGCGTATTCGGGTGACGCCGAGCTGAGATAGCCCCGAGCATTGGCCAGGTAGATCTCGGCGATCGCCTTCTTCTTGTCGGCGTCCTCGACGAAAACCCACTGCCAGCCCTGCGAGTTGGAACCGGTGGGCGCCTGCAGCGCCAATTCAAGGCATTCCATCAGCACTTCGCGGGATACCGGCTTGTCGAAGTCGAGCCGCTTACGAACCGAGCGGGTGGTGGTCAGCACTTCGTCAACAGACAAGTTCAAGGTCATGTCTGGAGACTACATTTGCTCGCCGAACGCGAACCTGTGGCGACTTTTCGGCGGTGGATTCATACATCACCGGCGTTTTTCTCGCCGTAGTTTCACGTTCGGCGCAACAGGTTCACCGAAAATCGCGAGACTTCGATCCGATCTTCAGGGTGAGCTTGGCCAGCCGCTCCGCCACGACGGTGACTGCGCCACTGGCATTTTGGACCTGACCACGGATCAGCAGTGCCGACGCCGTCTGCGCCAGCTTGCGGTGCCGAGCCCATACCCCCGGTGTGCACAGCACATTGACCATCCCGGTTTCGTCCTCGAGGTTGATAAACGTCACCCCCTGGGCGGTCCCCGGCCGCTGCCGATGCGTGACCGCCCCGGCGATCAGAACCCGGTCGCCGTCGGGCACCGACAGCAGAGCGTCGGCGGGCAGCACACCCATCTCATCGAGATCCGACCGCAGGAACTGGGTCGGATAGCTGTCCGGGGAGATGCCGGTGGCCCACACGTCGGCGGCGGCCAATTCCAGCTCGCTCATCCCCGGTAACGCCGGAATGTGCGACGACGAGCCCACCCCTGGTAAGCGGTCTGGCCGTTGGGTGGCGGCCGCTCCGGCCGCCCACAGCGCCTCGCGCCGCGATATCCCGAAGCAGCTCAGCGCTCCCGCGGTGGCCAGTGCTTCGGTCTGCGGCACGGAGAGCTGGACCCGGGAGGTCAAATCCAGCAGCGAAGCAAAGGGGCCGTGGGCTTTCCGTTCCTCGACCATTTTTTCGGCCAGGTCATCTCCGATATGGCGGACGCCGCCCAGCCCCAACCGGACTTCCATACCGGCGTTCTCCAGGGTGGCGTGCGCCAGGCTGGCGGCGACACACGGGCCGTGCACCGTCACCCCGTGCCTGCGGGCGTCGGCCACCAGCGACTGCGGCGAGTAGAAGCCCATCGGCTGCGCGCGCAGCAGCGCCGCGCAGAACGCCGCCGGGTGATGCAGCTTGAACCACGATGAGTAGAACACCAGTGACGCGAAGCTCAGCGCGTGGCTTTCCGGAAAACCGAAATTCGCGAAGGCTTCCAGTTTTTCGTACACCCGGTCGATCACCTCGTCGGCGGCGCCGTGTATCCGCCGCATGCCGTCGTAAAACCGGCCACGCAGCCGTCGCATGCGTTCCGCCGACCGCTTGGACCCCATGGCGCGCCGCAGCTGATCGGCCTCGGCGGCGGAAAAGCCCGCGCAGTCCACCGCGAGCTGCATCAGCTGTTCCTGAAACAGCGGCACTCCCAGGGTTTTCCGTAACGCCGGCTCCATCGACGGATGGTCGTAGACGACCGGGTCGACGCCGTTGCGTCGACGGATGTACGGGTGTACCGAGCCGCCCTGGATAGGACCGGGACGGATCAACGCGACCTCGACCGCCAGGTCGTAGAACACCCTTGGTCGCAGCCGCGGCAGGGTCGCCATCTGCGCGCGCGACTCCACCTGGAACACCCCGACGGAATCGGCACGGGACAACATTTCGTACACCGCGGATTCGGACAGGTCCAATTTGGCCAGGTCGACCTCGATTCCTTTGTGCTCGGCCAGCAGGTCGATGGCGTAGTGCAACGCCGAGAGCATGCCCAGCCCGAGCAGGTCGAATTTCACCAAACCGATTGCCGCGCAGTCATCCTTGTCCCATTGCAGCACGCTGCGGTTCTCCATGCGCGCCCATTCCACCGGGCAGACATCGGCGATCGGGCGGTCGCAGATCACCATGCCGCCGGAATGGATGCCCATGTGCCGTGGCAGATTCTGGATCTGGGTGGCCAGGTCGATCACCTGCTCGGGGATGTCGTCGATATCCGACGGCCGCGCGTTCCAGTGCGCGATCTGCTTGCTCCACGCATCCTGTTGCCCCTGCGAGAAACCCAGAGCACGTGCCATGTCGCGGACCGCGATTCGCCCGCGGTAGGTGATCACATTGGCGACCTGAGCAGCGTAGTCACGGCCGTATTTGTCATAGACGTACTGGATGACCTTTTCGCGCTGATCCGATTCGATGTCGATGTCGATATCGAGTGGTCCGTCGCGGACCGGCGACAAGAAACGCTCGAACAACAATTCGTTGGAAATCGGATCGACCGCGGTGACACCGAGGGCATAACAGACCGCCGAGTTGGCCGCCGATCCCCTGCCCTGACACAGAATGTTGTTCTCCCGACAGAATCGGGTGATGTCGTACACCACCAGGAAATAGCCCGGAAACGCCAGTTGCGCAATGATTCCCAACTCGTGCTCGATCTGGGCATACGCTTGCCGTGCCTGCGCCCGCAGCCCGTAGCGCCGCTCCGCCCCCGCCATCGCCAGCTCGCGCAACCAGCTGTCCTCGGTATGGCCGGGCGGGACGTCGAACGGCGGCAACTGCGGGGCGATGAGCGCCAGGCCGAAGGCGCACTGCTCGCCGAGTTCGGCCGCGGCGGTCACCACATCAGGCCGCTGCGCGAACAGCCGCGCCATCTCCTCACCCGACCGCAGATGGGAACCGCCCAACGGGGCCAGCCAGCCGGCCGCCTCGTCCAGCGACTGCCTGGCCCGTATCGCACCCATGGCCATTGCCAGTCGGCGACGCGACGGCGCAGCGAAATGGGCGCCGGCGGTGGCGACACAAGGGAGGCCGAATCGCATGGCCAATTCGGCCAATTCGGCGTTGATTTCGTCGTCGAGCGGGTGGCCATGGTGGGTCAGCTCAACGCTGACCCGGCCTGCGCCGAACCGGTCCACCAGGTCGGCCAACGCCGCCACGGCCGCATCCGGCCCGCCGGCGGCCAGCGCAGAGCGGACATGACCTTTACGGCAACCGGTCAAGATATGCCAGTGGCCACCCGCCGCGTCGGCGAGCGCATCGAAATCGAAGCGCAGCTTGCCTTTCTCGCCGCCGGCCAGATGGGCCGCGGCCAGCTGCCGTGACAATCGTCGATAGCCTTCCGGACCGCGAGCCAGCACCAGCAGATGCGGGCCCGCCGGATCAGGCTCGTCGGTCCGAGCGCCGGGTCCAAGCGACAGTTCGGCGCCGAACACGGTACGCATGTCCAATTCCGCGGCCGCTTCCGCAAACCGCACCGCCCCGTAGAGGCCGTTGTGGTCGGTCAGCGCGATGGCGCGCAGATCCAGCCGCACCGCCTCCTCGATCAGCTCTTCCGGTGTGCTGGCCCCGTCGAGGAAGCTGAACGCCGAATGCGTGTGCAACTCCGCATACGCAACGGACGAGCGAACCGTCCGGTTAGCGTCCGGCGGCTGGTAGCTCACGCGCTTGCGAGACCACGGAGCGTCATCCGCCGGTCCCCACACAGATGGCGTGCCGGAACGGCGCGGCTTTCCGGCGAGCACCCGCTCCATCTCCGCCCAGCCCGGCGGCCCGTTGCTCCAGCCCACCAAACCAGTCTATCGAATATATGTTCGATTCGCTTAAAGCATGTCAGCTGTTGCCGAAGGTGGGTGTACGGCGCTGGAGCGCGGCGGCGATTCCTTCGCCGACGTCGTCGGTGAGCGAGCACAGCACTTGAGCGCGGATTTCCGTGGTCATGTGCTCGCGCAGTTCCCCGATTCCAAGGGCGGTGTTGAGCAGGTTCTTGGTCTGGGTGACTCCGAACGGGGCGTTGACGGCGATCTTTTCACCGATACCGACTGCGGTATCGATGTCTGCTCCTTCGGTGGCGAGGTGAGTGACGAATCCGATTTCGAGTGCCCGGTGAGCATCGAACGGTTTTGCCGTGTAAAGCATTTCGGCAGCGTAGGCGAAACCGATCAGCCGCGGCAACCACCAGGAAGCGCCGAGGTCGCCGCCGGAGAAACCGCGGCGGGTGAACACCGGGCCGAAGCGCGCGGTCGTGTCCGCGACGCGGATGTCGGCCATTGCCGCCAGAGCCAGGCCGGCGCCGACGGCGTGGCCGTGATGGCGACGATGACCGGTTGCGGGATCTCACGCAGCGCCAAGGACACGTCGGCGGCGCGTTCGAGGGCCAGGTATCGTCCCTGGACCTGGCCATGCCCTGGAACGTCGAGTCCGGCGACGAGATCCATACCGGAGCAGAACGCACGCCCGCGCCGGTGAGCACGACGACGCGCCAGGAGTCGTCCCCACCTAGCTCGTTCAGGGCCTGCAGCATCGGCGGTGCCTGGCCGGGGCTGAGGGCATTGAGGTGGTCGGGTCGGTTCAGGGTGACGACGGCGACCGGGCCGCGGTGTTCGACCAACACCGGCTCGGCGCGGTGTCGATCACCGGCGGGGGTGGGGGCGGTCATGCCGTCAACCCTTCTTGTCGAGGGCGTCGAAAGTGTCCATTAGCAGGGATTTCGCGGCACGCCACCGCCGGTCGACAGGGGCCTCCAGTCCAGGCAGCCGACGCAGCGCCAGACCACGGGCGGTGGCCATTGCGACGTCGATCAGTGTGCGCCCGGAGTCGGTGTTCGCGAGGGTGGGCAGCACTTCGGCGATGAGCCGCGCCAGCTGCCGATCCAGGTCCCGACCGAGGTTTTCGATCGGCTCCCGCAATTCGAGATCGGTGCGGGCGGCGGCCCAGAGGTCAGCCGCGGTCTGGAATGCGGGACCGGTGTGGATGTCCCACATTCGATCCAGCAGCGTCTGCATGCGGCGACGCTCGTCGCGCTGGCCGGTACGGATCTGCTCCCGGGACTGCTCAGCCAATCGCTGCGACAGATGCCCGACGGCCTGCACGACCATGTCCACCCGTCCATCGAAGTAATGCTGCTGCGCCCCTTGGGAGACCCCGGCCCGTTCGGCAACCCCGCGGGTCGTCACCGCCGCGTACCCCTCGTCGATCAGGCACTCGACCGCGGCGTCCAGCAATGCCGTACGCGTCGATTCCCTGCGCTCGGCTTGGGTCCGACGTTGGACCGGGGTGGATGGATTCATGTCATCGACGATAACACAGATACAAGTCAGTCGACTGAAATGTTTTTGGTAGACCGCGCTTACCGGTGGTTGAGAGAATTCTCAGAAATTCTCAGACTGAACTACGTTGCCACACAATCGACTCCAGTTGTTTACACGATTTAATCTTGCCGCCACCTCCTGCTGGGGACGGCAGCGGATACTCGACAAAGTCCCTGGGGTGAACGGCGGTGACGATTCGTGGAGCAGCTCAACGCGCTCGATGCAGGCTTTCTCATGGCGGAAGATTCGGACCGGAACGTCAGCCTGGCGATCGGCGGAGTCGCGATCATCGACGGTTCCGCCCCCGATTACGGCGAGTTCAAGGACGTTCTGGCAGAACGCATCCGGGCAATACCGCGCTGCACTCAGATGTTGCGTACCCAACTTTTCGATGTTGGTGCTCCACAGTGGGTCGACGATCCGGGATTCGACCTCAGCCGTCACGTCCGCCGGGTGGCACTTCCACGGCCCGGCGATGACGCCGAACTGTACCGAGTCGTTGCCGACGTGCTGGAGCGCCGTCTGGACCGAGACCGCCCGCTGTGGGAATGCTGGGTCATCGAGGGTCTGAAGGGCAATCGTTGGGCGATCCTGATGAAGATCCACCACTGCATGGCCGATGGAATCTCGGCGACCCGCATCCTCAGTCGACTGTGCGATGACGTCGACGGCGATGCGTTCGCTCGCCCCACCGTCACCAAGCGGACTGCCGCGACACGCCATCACCTCAAGCCGGTGCCGGACCCCAAACCGCTGGAGAACTTGTGGAACCCGCTGGACAGCCTGTGGCGGACGGCCACCGGCATCACCGGTGCCGCTGCGCGGACGGTTGGCGGCGCCGCGGAAATTGCCACCGGCTTGCTCCGATCTTCCGCCGGCAGCTCACTGGTGGGGCCGGTCACCAGGATGCGGTGTTATCGGGCGGTGCGCGTGCCGCTCGCCGAGGTCGAACAGGTATGCCGGAAGTTCGACGTGACCATCAACGACGTTGCTCTCACCGCGATCACCGAAGGCTTCCGCTCGGTTTTGCTGCATCGCGGCGAGGAACCCCGCCCGGACTCGCTGCGCACCCTCGTCCCGGTGTCGGTGCGCTCGCCCGACGCGCTCGACAAGCCGGGCAATCGCCTCTCGATCATGCTGCCCTATCTCCCCGTCGAACAAGACGACCCGATCCAGCAATTGCGCGTCGTGCACAGCCGGTTGAGCCGCGCCAAGCAAGGTGGGCAGCGGCAAGCAACCAACGTGGCGGTCTCCGCGACCAACTATATCCCGTTCATGTTGTCCTCGTGGCTAATTCGGTTCCTCACCCGTCTGCCGCAGCGCGGCATCATGACGCTGGCGACCAACATCCCGGGACCACGCCGCCAGTTGCAGATGATGGGCCACGAGGTAGCGCGCCTGCTGCCGATTCCACCGATCGCACTGCGGTTGCGCACGGGTGTCGCGGTGTTGAGCTATGCCAATGACCTGGTGTTCGGCATCACGGCGGATTACGACGCCGCAGCCGACGTCGACGAACTGGCCAAAGGTATCGCGATGGCCGTGGCGCGCTTGGAAATGCTCAGCCAAGACTCGATCCTGCTGTTCGCCAACAGATCGGTCTGACGGTCCGGAGACTGATCGACCTGACTAACCTTGCTACCGGCATCGCGACAGCGTGCCGGGAAGGCAGGGCAGGCGAATGTCGGTCACCATCGATCCGCGCCGCTACGACGCGGTGCTGTTCGACCTCGGTGACCGGGCGGCCGATACGCCCCTACTGAAGCAGCTGCACGACGCCGGTGTGGGCTCCGACGAACTCCGCCAGCCGCCCGACACTGCGGCGCTGGTCGAGGCAGCGCGGCGGCTGTCGGTGCGCCCGGGCCGGTGCGCCGTCGTCACGGCGACCGGGAGCGGTGTCGCCGCCGCCCGGGCCGGCGGATTCGCGCTGGTGCTCGCGATCGACACGACCGGACACCGCGATGAGCTGACCAGCCGAGGGGCCGACGCGGTGATCACGGACGTGCGCGACATCAGCGTGCGCACCGGGGACCGCCGGATGTTCGAGCTGCCCGACGCGGTGCGGGCGCTCGACGTGGTGACCGGTCGGCAGCCTGCGGTGTTCTTCGACTTCGACGGCACGCTCTCCGACATCGTCGAGAATCCCGACTCTGCGTGGCTGGTCGAGGGTGCGGCCGATGCGCTGACATCGCTGACCGCGCAGTGCCCCGTCGCGATACTGAGCGGCCGCGACCTCGCGGACGTGCGCCAGCGGATTGGCCTGCCCGGCATCTGGTATGCGGGCAGTCATGGTTTCGAGCTGACCGGACCCGACGGCGCACACCACGAAAACGCTGAGGCGGCGGCGAGTATCCCGGTGCTCGAGGAGGCGGCCGCCGAGCTGGCCGACCAGCTCGGCCACATCCCGGGTGTTGTGGTGGAGCACAAGCGGTTTGGTGTTGCCGTACACTACCGCAACGCCGCGCGTGACCGAGTCGGCGAGGTGTCCGCAGCGGTACGAAGCGCCGGTCGGCGCACTGCGCTTCGCGTCACCACCGGTCGCGAAGTCATCGAGCTACGTCCAAATGTCGACTGGGACAAGGGCACGACGCTGCGCTGGGTGCTCGACTACATTCGCCATGACGAGCATCCGGGTCCGTTGTTACCGATCTACCTCGGCGACGACATCACCGATGAAGACGCGTTTGACGCCGTCCACGACGACGGTATCCCCATCGTGGTGCGGCACACCGACGACGGCGATCGCGCCACCGCCGCGAAGTACGCATTGGACAATCCCGAACGAGTGCGGGACTTCACCGAGCTGCTGGCGCGGCAGCTCGCTCGCTGATCACAGGATCGCTTGGGTTTGTAGTACTTTGGCGGCCAGCTTGCCGTCGTCGCCGCGGACTTCGGTTTCGAGCACGATGACGCGCTCCCCGATGTGCAGCGGGCGACTGTGCGCCTTGACTGTGCCACCGCGGGTCGCAGCCAAGAAATTGGTCTTGGATTCTATGGTTGCGGTTCCTCACGCCCCCTCAGGGAGATTCAGGAACGCGCATACCCCACCCGCCGAGTCCGCCAGGGCCATGACGATCCCGCCGTGCAGCACGTTGTTACCTGTGCAAAGCGTCGGCGCCCAATCCAGACTCAGCACCACCTCGTCGGGCCGGAATGTGTCCGCGGTGATGCCCAGAGTCGCGCACAGCGGGACCTGCGCGTGGATCAATTCGGTCGCGGCGGCGTCGGTCATGAGCTCACCCTCCAATTCCGTGCAGCGCCGCAGCGGTTTCCGCGTCGGCAGGGTAGAACGACTCGATCGCAACCTCGGCGACCGTGACGTCCAGCGGCGCGCCAACGACGGCGGTCATGCTGAAGAATGCCAACTCTTGATCGCCACGAAGCAGGCGCAGCGGCACCGCGACGTCGGTGAGCTCGGGGCGCTCGGTAACGCCGCCCGGATAGGCCGCCAACTCGGCGTGCAACTCGGCCAGCCGCGGGTCGCGTGTGGTGTGCACTTGCCGGTGCAGGCGTTCGAGGATGTGCGCGCGCCACTCTGCGAGATTGGCGATGCGTGGCGCCATGCCGTCGGGGTGCAGCGACACCCGTAATGCGTTCACCGGCGGTGTCAGCAGTGCGGGGTCGCATCCTTCGGTGAGCATCGCGATGGCCGAGTTGCCGTCGAGCATTTCCCACCACCGGTTGACAACCAGCGCGGGATACGGCTCGTGTCCGGTGAGGATCTGACGCAGTGCGGCGCGCAGTCGTGTCAGTTCCGGCTCGTCGAGCGAGTGCTCAGGATAGGCGGGCGCGTAACCACCGGCCAGCAGCAGTGCGTTGCGCTCGCGCAGCGGAACGTCGAGTTGCTCGCTGAGCCGCAGAATCATTCCCGGGGTCGGGCGCGACCGTCCGGTCTCCACAAAGCTCAGATGCCGAGCCGAGATATCGGCCTGAATTGACAAGTCAAGCTGGCTTATTCGACGCCGCTCGCGCCACTCGCGCAGCAGCTGACCGACCGGCGGTGTTGCCGGGGCCCGCTGGGCCAGAGTCGTCACCGCCACGATGCTAGCCGCGCGGGCTCACCCTCACGATTACCTGACGGGTAATGAGAGCGCGCAGCGGCGGCGGACACCACGCGGGTGCCGAGGCGGTCTGCGAGCGGGCGGCATCCAAAGGCGAGAGGCAACCTCCTTAGGGGGCTCAGTCGTCTTTGTCCTGTTCGTCGTGCTCCTTGCCCTTTTTGTGTTTGCCCTGGCCTTTGTCTTCGTGCCCGTCGCCGACTGTTTTGTCTCGATCTTTTCCGGCCACTAGCTCGAGGGTGGCCCAATGACTCGGGGAGATGAAGACCGTCCACTTCCCGGCCTCGCGCCCCATCTTGACCACCCCGTTTTCGACTTCCCACTTGGTGCTGTCGTCGTAGTCAGTCGCTTGCCCGTCGCTGTAGGTGAGTTTGAATGCCATAGCCGCAGGCTGCCACGATGGCGGCCCCGCTAAACCTCAGCGTTAGCCCTCCGCGTATTCGACCGCGCCGTCCTCCAGCACCAGCCGCGCGTCGCCATCTCCGGCGCCGTTGGCGCCAGAAGCTTCCGTGCGGAATACCGCCTTGCCGGGTTCGGTGCGCCAGATCAAGGTGGTCAGCGTCTCGCCGGGAAAGACCGGTTTGGTGAACCGCGCGTCGATCGAGGTGATGGCACTGGCATCGCCATTGCCGAGCTCGGCGACCAAAGCTCGGCCGGAGAACCCGTAGGTGCACAGCCCGTGCATGATCGGCTTGGGGAAGCCGGCCAGTTCTTTGGCGAACCATGGGTCGCTGTGCAGCGGATTACGGTCGCCGGAGAGTCGGTAGATCAGCGGCTGATCCTCCCTGGTAGGCAGGGCGACTCGGGCGTCGGGCTCGCGGTCGGGGATTTCCGGCGCGACCGGCCGCTGGCCCGGCTCTCCCCCGAAGCCGCCCTCGCCGCGGATCACCAGCGTCGTGAGGGTCTCGGCGACCAGTGTCCCGGTGTCAGGATCGGTGCCGCGGCCGCGCAACATGATGATCGCGTTCTTGCCCTCACCCTTGTCCTGGATGTCGGCCACCTCGGTGACGACTGACAGCTTGCCCGCGGCCGGCAGCGGCGCGTGCAGCCGGATGCCCTGCGAACCGTGTAAAAGCATGGCCCAGTTGAACGATCCGACCTTGCCCGCCGCGCCGAACGCCGGGCAGCAGATCACGGCGTACGTCGGTAGCACCTGCTGGGTGATGCCGTGGCTGTTCTCCGTGGTGAAGGACAAATCCTCGGTTCCAGCACCCACACCGAGCGCGTACAGGATGGTGTCCCGGTCGGTCCATTCGAACAGCATCGGGTTGGTTGTTGCGCCTACGGCCTTCGGGTCGATCGCCATGCGGTTCTCCTCTCGATCAGATTCATACGGCTAACCGTGGCAAACCCACCACACCGAAGCCGTCGACAAGGCAGGCTATCGCCATGCGCAACCGCACCGTGATCTGGAAGGCTTTGGCCGCGCTCGTCGTGACCATGATGATCGGCGCCTGTTCGGGATCCCCGCACGTGCGCAGCATCACGCTGACGTTCATCCGGCATGCCGAGTCGCAGGCCAACGCCGACAATGTCGTCAACACCGATATTCCCGGTCCAAGCCTTACCGAGGAAGGCAAGGCGCAAGCCGAGCAGCTGGCCCACCAGCTCTCCCGCAACAACTTCGACGGCATCTACGTCTCCGACATGGTTCGTACCCAGGAGACGGCTGCGCCGCTGGCCCACGCGCTGGGCAAGCCGGTCGAAGTCCTGCCCGGTCTGCGGGAAATCGACGCCGGCTGGTACAACAACACACCGACCAAGAGGGCCGACCTGACCTATCTGCTCGCGCCGGCGGATTGGCTCAACGGCGACCGCAAGAACGCCATCCCGGGCTCGATCAGCGGCAATGAATTCAACGATCAGTTCACTGCCGCCGTCCAGAAGATCTACGACAGCGGTAACACCAAACCCGTTGCGTTCTCGCACGGCGGGGCGATCATGTACTGGACCTTGATGAACGTCAAAAATCCCAAGGACAGCCTGGTGACAAGCCATCGGCTGCCAAATCTCGGCCGAGTGGTGGTCACCGGCAGTCCGGCGATGGGATGGACGCTGGTGGACTGGGACGGCATCCGCGACTTCACTTACTGAGCCGAACGCGCCCTGGACTCGACGGCTAGTTGTCAGCGAAATTCTGACGGTACGGTACTGGACTGTACTGCCGTTGTGAGCCTATCCTTTGCGCTGTGACCCAGATTGCCGATCCCGCCGCGGAGTCGTCACCGTGGTCGCCGCGGGAGACCGAACTGCTCGTGGTGACGCTGCAACTCCTGCAAGAACACGGGTATGACCGGTTGACGGTGGACGCCGTGGCGGCCACCGCCCGCGCCAGCAAGGCCACGGTGTACCGGCGCTGGCCGTCGAAAGCCGAATTGGTGTTGGCCGCGTTCATCGAGGGTATCCGCCAAGTCGCCGTTCCACCCGAAACCGGCACGTTGCGAGGCGATTTGTTGCACGTGGGAGAGCTGGTCTGCCAGCAGGCCGAGCAGCACGCGAGCACGATCCGCGCGGTGCTCGTCGAGGTGTCACGCAACCCGGCACTTAATGACGTGATGCAGCACCAGTTCCTCGACCAGCGGAAGGCGCTGATCGGCCACGTCCTCCAGCAGGCCGTCGACCGCGGTGAGATCGATGCAGCCGCCATCAACGACGAGTTCTGGGATCTGCTGCCCGGCTATCTGATCTTCCGGTCCATCATCCCCAGCCGGCCCCCGACCCGGCACACCGTCCAAGCCCTCGTCGACGAGGTCATGATCCCGAGCCTCACCCGACCCACCGGATAAGTGGCGATCGACACCGATTCACCGTCCGCGCGACTGAGATCGCCCGGACGAATGTGTACGGCATCGTCTCTTGTACTGTCCGGTCCGGTACCGTACTGTCAAACCTGTCGACCCGCGCCCGAAGCGCCGGCAACGTCGCCAGGCGGTCGTGCCACCGGTTACCGAAAGGCCAACAGGTGAAAGCGATTTCACTTTCCCGCGTGGTCAGACGTGGCTGGATGGCGTTGGTCGCCGCGGTCGTCATCGCCACCGCCGCCTTCGGTGTCTACCGGTTGCACAGCATCTTCGGCTCGCACCACAACAGTTCGGCCGCCGAGGGCATCTCGAATGAGATCGTCCCGTTCAACCCCAAGCACGTGATCCTCGAGGTTTTCGGCGCGCCCGGGACCGTAGCGACCATCAACTACCTGGACGTCAATGCTCAGCCACAGCAGGTCCTGGACACCCCGCTGCCGTGGTCATACACGATCACGAGCACGGAGCCCGCGGTCGTCGGCAACGTTGTGGCGCAGGGTAACGGCGACACCATCGGCTGCCGCATCACCGTCAACGGCGTCGTCAAAGACGAGAGGACCGTCAACGCAGTGAACGCCTACACCTTCTGCCTGGACAAGTCCGGATGAGCAACCATCATCTTCGCCGCCCTTCGGTGCCGCACACCATCCGCCGGCTTGCGGTGCCGATCCTGCTGCTGTGGGTTGCGCTGGCTGCCATCACGAATAGCACTGTCCCGCAACTGGAAGAGGTCGGACGAGTACACAACGTTGCGCTGAGCTCGCCCGATGCGCCGTCACTTCAGGCGACGAAACACATCGGGAAAGTGTTCCACGAGTTCGATTCCGACAGCACCGCGATGGTCGTCCTCGAAGGCGATAAGCCGTTGGGCGCTGACGCGCATCAGTTTTACGACACCATGGTCCACAAGCTCGAACAGGACAAGAAGCACGTCGAGCATGTCCAGGACTTCTGGGGCGATACCCTGACGGCGGCCGGCTCGCAGAGCGCAGACGGCAAGGCCGCGTATGTGCAGGTCGATCTTGCCGGCGATCAGGGTTCGGCGCTGACCAACGAGTCCGTCGACGCCGTGCGCAGCATCGTCAATCACACGCAAGCCCCGAAGGGTGTCAAGGCCTACGTCACCGGCGCGGCGCCGCTAACCGCGGATCAATTCGAAGTGGGCAGTCAAGGTACCGCGAAGGTCACCACGATAACCGTGCTGGTGATCGCGCTGATGTTGCTTTTCGTCTACCGTTCCGTCCTCACGATGATCCTCGTGCTTCTCACTGTCCTTGTTGAAATGGCCGCAGCCCGAGGAATCGTCGCGTTTTTGGCCTACCACGGGTTCATCGGACTTTCGACGTACTCGACTAACCTGCTCACGTTACTGGTCATCGCCGCCGGAACGGACTACGCGATCTTTTTCGTCGGCCGATATCAAGAAGCGCGTGGCGCCGGGGAGGATCGGGAAACTGCGTTCTACACGATGTACCGGGGGACCGCGCATATCGTCCTCGGGTCCGGCCTGACCGTCGCCGGTGCGGTATTTTGCCTCAGCTTCACCCGGATGCCTTATTTTCAAAGCCTGGCGATTCCTGCCGGCTTGGGCATTCTCGTTGCGCTAGTGGCCTCACTCACCCTCGGTCCTGCGGTGCTTACACTGGGCAGTTCCTTCGGTCTGCTAGATCCCAAGCGCGCGTTGAGAACTCGGGGCTGGCGGCGCATCGGCACGGCCATCGTCCGCTGGCCTGGAGCCATATTTGCCGTGGCATCCGCGATTGCCCTCATCGGTCTGCTCGCCCTGCCGGGATACAAGACCAGCTATGACATTCGGCCCTACATGCCCGACCGTGCTCCGTCCAAGATCGGCTACGCGGCTGCCGAGCGGCACTTCTCTCGGTCCCGGCTGGAACCCGAATTGCTGATGATCGAGGCGGATCACGATCTGCGCGATCCTGCCGACATGCTGATCTTGGAACGGGTGGCCAAGGCCGTGTTCCATGTACACGGCATCGCTCAGGTACAGGCCATGACCAGGCCGTTGGGGACGCCGCTCGACCACAGCTCGATCCCGTTTCAGATCAGCGCGCAAAGCGCCAGCCAGATCGAAAATCTGAAATACCAGAAGGATCGCGCGGCCGACTTGCTCAAGCAGGCAGCCGAATTGGCGAAAACGATCGGCATTTTGAAGCAACAGTTTGCTCTCCAACAGCAGCTGGCCGCCGATACCCACGCCGAGACCCAGGCCTTTCACGACACCATCGCGACGATCAACCAGCTGCGAGACCAGATCGCGAATTTCGACGACATCTTTAGGCCGATTCGCAGCTACTTCTACTGGGAAAGCACTGCTACGACATCCCCGTCTGCCTTGCCTTTAGATCCGTCTGGGACACGATCGACGGGATCGACCAGCTCAGCGAAAAATTTACGAACCTCACCGCAACCCTGGACAAATTGGATGCGCTGCAACCACAACTGGTGGCACTGACTCCGCCCCAGATCGCCAGCCAGGAGACCAACCGGGGCCTGACCCTGTCGAGCTACGCCACCCAATCCGGGATCTACGCCCAGACGTCGGCCGCCCTGGAAAACGCGACCGCCCTGGGACGAGCCTTTGACGCCTCCAAAAACGACGACTCGTTCTACTTGCCTCCAGAGGTTTTCGACAACGCCGACTTCAAGCGCGGCCTGAAACTGTTTATGTCGCCGGACGGCAAGGCCGCTCGGATGATCATCACCCATGAAGGTGATCCCGCGACGCCGCAAGGCATTTCACACATCGACCCGATCACTACGGCCGCACACGAAGCCGTAAAGGGCACACCCTTGGCCAACGCCGGCTTCTATCTCGGCGGCACGTCGTCCACCTACAAAGACATCCAGGACATGGCTAAGTACGACCTGATGATCGCCGGACTGGCCGCGCTCAGCTTGATTTTGCTGATCATGATGCTCATCACCCGAGGCCTGGTTGCCGCGCTCGTCATTGTCGGTACCGTCGCGCTTTCATTGGGCGCCTCGTTCGGGATCTCCGTCTTGGTCTGGCAGTACATCCTCGGTATCCAGCTGTACTGGGTGGTCCTCGCGTTAGCCGTCATCCTGCTGTTGGCCGTGGGATCCGACTACAACCTGCTGTTGATTTCCCGGTTCAAGGAGGAGATCGACGCCGGCTTGAAGACCGGCATCATCCGTGCGATGGCCGGCTCCGGCTCGGTGGTGACCTCTGCCGGCTTGGTGTTCGCGATCACCATGTGCGCGTTTGTGTTCAGCGATCTGCAGGTGCTTGGTCAGCTAGGGACCACCATCGGCCTCGGCCTGTTGTTCGACACGCTGATCGTGCGTTCGTTTTTGACGCCCTCGATCGCTACCCTGCTCGGCCGCTGGTTCTGGTGGCCGCAACGAGTCCGTCCACGCCCGGCCAGCCAGATGCTTCGGCCGTACGGGCCACGTCCCGCGGTCCGTCAACTACTGCTATGGGACGACGAAGAGATCCCGCCACGGCGGTTACTTCCGGGTAGTCGGCCTTCCGCGTTCCACGATCGCGTCACACCTAGTTGACGTTGCCCATCTGAGCGGCCACGATGGCTCACATGCGGTACGTCGTTACCGGCGGTACCGGGTTCATCGGGCGGCGCGTTGTGTCACGTCTGCTGGACTCCCGGCCGGACGCCGAGGTGTGGGTCGTGGTTCGTCGCCCGTCGTTGGGCCGGTTCGAACGCCTAGCCGGTCAGTGGGGCGAACGAGCGAAACCACTGGTCGGCGACCTGGCCGAGCCCGATCTCGGGTTGACCGACGAGGCCATCGCCGAGCTGGGCAACGTCGAGCATGTGGTGCACTGCGCGGCGATCTACGACCTCACCACCCCCGAACCCGATCAACGCATCGCCAACGTCGAAGGCACCCGCGCCGTGATCGAACTCGCGCGCCGGCTCGACGCGACGCTGCATCACGTGTCGTCGATCGCGGTGGCCGGGGAATTCCGCGGTGAGTACACCGAGGACGATTTCGACGTCGGTCAGCAGCTGCCGACGCCGTATCACCAGACGAAGTTCGAGGCCGAGCTGCTGGTGCGCGAGGCGACCGGCCTGCGTCATCGGATCTACCGTCCCGCGGTGGTGGTGGGTGATTCACGCACCGGTGAGATGGACAAGATCGACGGGCCGTACTACTTCTTCGGCGTGCTGGCCAAGCTCGCGGTTTTGCCCCGGTTCACGCCGATCATGCTGCCCGACACCGGCCGCACCAACATCGTCCCGGTTGACTACGTCGTCGACGCGCTGGTCGCCCTCATGCACGCCGACGGTCGCGACGGCCAGACGTTCCATCTGACCGCACCGAAAACGATTGGCCTGCGCGGCATTTATCGCGGGATCGCCGACGCGGCCGGGCTGCCGCCGCTGCGCGGATCACTGCCCCGGTCCGTCTCTGCACCTTTGACGAAGGTGCGCGGGCGGGCCAAGGTGTGGCGCAACATGGCGGCCACCCAACTGGGCATTCCCGCCGAGGTTCTCGACGTCGTCGAGCTGGCGCCCACGTTCATCTCCCACAACACGCGAAAAGCATTGCACGGCACCGGTATCGAGGTTCCTGAGTTCGCCAGTTACGCACCCAAGCTGTGGCGGTACTGGGCCGACCATTTGGACCCCGATCGGGCCCGACGCGACGATCCGGCCGGAGCACTGATGGGGCGCCACGTGATCATCACCGGCGCGTCCAGTGGCATCGGCCGGGCCGCGGCGATCGCCGTCGCCGAACGCGGCGCAACAGTATTCGCGTTGGCGCGCAACGGTGAGGCGCTCGACGACCTGGTCGCCGAGATCCGCGCCAACGGCGGTCAGGCTCACGCCTTCACCTGCGACGTCACCGACTCCGCCTCGGTGGAGCACACGGTCAAGGACATCCTGGGCCGCTTCGGCCACGTCGACTACCTGGTGAACAACGCCGGCCGGTCGATCCGCCGCTCGGTGGTCAACGCCACCGACCGGTTCCACGACTACGAGCGGGTGATGGCGGTCAACTACTTCGGCGCAGTGCGGATGGTATTGGCGCTGCTGCCGCATTGGCGTGAGCGCCGGTTCGGTCACGTCGTCAACGTATCCAGCGCCGGCGTGCAGGCCCCCAGCCCCAAGTACAGCTCGTATCTGCCCACCAAGGCCGCGTTGGACGCGTTCTCCGAAGTTGTGGGCACCGAGACGCTTTCCGACCACATCACGTTCACCAACATCCACATGCCGTTGGTGGCCACGCCGATGATCGCGCCGTCACGGCGGCTCAACCCCGTTCCGCCGATCAGTGCCGAGCATGCGGCGGCGATGGTGGTGCGTGGGCTGGTCGACAAGCCGGCCCGCATCGACACCCCGGTGGGCACCCTTGCGGAAGCCGGAAACTACTTCACCCCCAAGCTGTTGCGACGGATCCTGCACCAGCTCTACCTCGGATATCCGGATTCAGCGGCAGCGCAAGGAATAACGCCGCCGGAAACCGTTGCTGCGCAATCGTCTTCGCGGCGCCGACCGAGGCGACCGACACGTGCGGTTACCCGGGTGCGGGTTCCGCGGCCGGTCAAGCGGGCGATACGGCTGGTGCCCGGCGTGCACTGGTAGCCCCTCCGGGTATCGTTGCAGCAGTGGCTGCCGCACCAGTTTTCGCCGACGTCGACACCGGTGTAGATGACGCCATTGCGCTGATTTACCTGCTGGCCAGCCCGGAGGCCGAGCTGGTCGGCATCGCCTCGACCGGTGGGAACGTCGGGGTAGATCAAGTCTGCGAGAACAACCTCGGCCTGCTCGAGCTGTGCCGGATCGACGGCGTGCCGGTATCCAAAGGTGTAGATCACCCGTTGAACTCCCCCATGCTTCCGGTCGGGAAAGTCCATGGGCCAAGGGGTCTGGGCTACGCGGAGTTGCCGCCGAGCGATCGTCAGCTCGCCGGTGACGATGCGGCGACGGCATGGGTCACGGCGGCACATGCTCATCCGGGACAGCTGATCGGGCTGGCTACCGGCCCGCTGACCAACTTGGCGCTGGCGCTGCGTAAGGAACCCGCGCTGCCGAAGCTGTTGCGCCGGCTGGTGATCATGGGCGGGGCCTATGACTACCGCGGCAACATCAATCCGGTCGCGGAGTGGAACATCGGAGTGGACCCCGAGGCGGCGGCCGAAGTCTTCGCCGCCTGGTCCCCCGAAATACCGGAAGGCGCTGACCCGCAATCGCTTCCGATTCTGTGCGGCCTGGACGTGACGCGGAACATCTCGATCACACCGGAGATACTGGTCAGACTGGCGGCGGCTGCCAACACGGCGACGACCATGATGGGCGTCGACGATGAGCGGGGCAGCCGGTCGTCGGCGTCCAACCCGCTGATTCGGCTGATCGAGGACGCGACGCGGTTCTACCTGGAGTCCTACCACGACCTCGGCCACGGTTACCAGGCCCATCTGCACGATCCATTGGCCGCGGCGGTCGCGCTGGACCCGCAGCTGCTGGCCACCCGGCCAGCGACGGTGGACGTCGAGCTGACGGGTAGCCTGACCCGCGGCATGACGGTGACCGACTGGTCAGGGCGCTGGCGCCGAAAACCCAACGCGCTGATCGGTGTCGGAGTTGATCCAGCAGTGTTCTTCGACCGGTTCATCGATCGGGTGGGACCGTTCGCCGCGCGCCTGGGCTGAGGCCGCAAGCCGTCACTCGTAGATTCCCTCCAAGTACCACCTCCGCTGGCGATAGCACAGCAGCATCGCGATCCCGGGATCGGATGCCTGCCCGCCTTCCAACAACACCTGGGCCCGGGCGGTGCGCCCACCTGCGCCGGTGGCCACCCGATCCGGATCCCACCAGCGTTCGTCGACCGGCCATGGGCCGGCCCACCAGCGCAGCTGGTCGTCGCGGCCGCGAGAGGTCAGCCGTGCCGGGTCGGCGGAGAACAGCCCGCGGCTGGTCACACGGATCGAGTTACCTTGGGCATCAAGCAATTCCACCGGGTCATCGAGCAGCACCGTTGGCGACGGTTCGGGCAGTTGACCGGGCCACGGCAGACATGGGTCGGCCCGCGGCACCGGCTCGTCGCCCAGCGGCGTCAACGTGATGCGCTCGGCCGGCCCACGACCGCCGGACAGTACCGGCACCTGTACCGCCTCCGGGCCAAGCAGACCCTGCACCCGCACCAGCGCCCGACGGGCACGCATCCTGTCTTCTTCACCGAGGCCACCCCAGAGCGGTAGCTGCAACGCCCCGGCCGACACCACCTCCACCGCCTGCAGCCGTAACAGCGTCACCGGCGTGGTGGGCCGATCCGCGACGGTCCGGGTGTTCAGCCATCCGTCCAGTTGCCAACGCACCCGGTCGGCGGTGGCATCCTCGGTCAACGGCTCGGCGCATCGCCATACCCGGGTCAGCTCTTCGCCATTGGCGGTGACGGCGTGAACGGCCAGTCGGGTGCATCCCACTCCGGCGGCCATCAATGTCTGATGCAACGTGCTGGCCAACGAACGGCCGGCAAATGCCGCGGCGTCAACCCGGTCGATCGGTGGATCGCAATGCAGCACGGCGTCGAGTTCGGCCGGCGGCTCATGCCCGGATGGTCCGCGTTCCGGCTCACCGCGGGCGAACCGGTGCGCGCTGACCGCGTCGGCGCCGAACCGGGAAGCCACGTCGGTGCGCGGCAGTGCGGCGAACTGTCCGATGGTGCGAATCCCCATCCGCCACAGCAGATCCGCTAGATCGTCTCGTCCGGGACCGGACAGGCTGGGCTCGGTGGCGAGTTGCCGGATCGACAGCGCCGCCAGGAACCGCGCGTCTTCTCCCGGTTCGACGATACGACCGGTACGGGCGGCGAAGACCGCGGTGGACAGCTGGTCGGCGATTCCGACCTGACACTCGGCGCCGGCTGCGGCCACTGCGTCGGTCAGCCGCTCAGCGGCCTGCTGTTCGGACCCGAAAAAGCGGGCCGCCCCACGCACCGGCAACACCAAGAGCCCGGGCCGCAGCACCTCAGCGCGCAGCACCAGATCGTCCACCGCCGCGATAACTCCTTCGAAGAAGCGGGCGTCGCGGTCGGAGTCGGCGGTCACGACGTGCAGTTGCGGACAGCGGGCCGCCGCCTCTCGCCGCCGCAATCCTCGCCGCACTCCCGCCGTACGGGCAGCCGATGAGCAGGCGATCACCCGGTTGGCCAGCGTGACGGCGACGGGTGCGGTCGCAGGCAGGCCCGCGGCCGCCGCCGCGCCGACCGCAGGCCAGTCCATACACCAAATCGCCAGTACTCGGGAGGCCACGTGAACTACCCGGTTCGCACCCGGCCGATTGCCCGCCCACCTGCGCACACGTCAAGCCGCACCTTGCTGATCCGTCCGAAACCGGGCGTACCCGCCGTGGTCTCATAGCCGCAGACCCGGGCCTTGAGCCGTATCGATGCACCCTGCCAGTCACCATCGGTGACCAGCAGGGTGCAGCCTTTGTGGTGAGCGCGGGCAACCACCGCCCGCGCCCGTGTCAGTGGCACCGAGCGCCCGCCCAGAGCCAGCACGACCAGATCCATCCCGTCCATGAGCACCGCAGCCACCTCCACCGGATCGGAACCGGGATCTGGGATTACCGCGAGCCGGCTCAGATCCGCTCCCATTTCCACGGCGGCCAGCAATCCGATATCCGGCTGGCCGACAATGGCCGCGTTCCCACCGGCGGCCGTCACCGCGGCCACCATGCTCAACGGCAGCGACCGGGCCCCCGACAGCACCGCCACCGTTCCCCGTGGCAACGCGTCTGGGAGCAAATCAGCCAGCAGCTGCGGGATCGGCAGCTTGGTCTCCGAATCCGGAAGCAGGTCGTCCGGGCCGGGGTGACTATGAGCATGGCTTTGAATATGACTAAGCCGACCGGAACCGACCTTTCCGGACACCGCCGCCATCTGGCGACGCAGCTGTTTTAGCTGCTCAGCACGGCTGTGATGGGGCCGATCGGAGGCGAAAGCCGCAGTCATCACCACCTCCTGGTGTCCGGGTGTTACCAATGATGTTCGAATATATGTTCGATAGAAGTCAGTCAACACCCGCCCTCCGACACCGTCAAGAAACGTGAGAGGCTGTTTCATACAACCGGTACTCATGTGGCTTCTGGTGCTTTCCTACTGGCGTTTTTCTGCATCGATCCCGGCCTCGGAACACCATCACGCGATCACCATCAACGTGAACGCGACATCCTGGATCGACTGTCCGGAAGGCCGGCCGTAGCGCGGATCTCCCGACGTGCCGCCGCTGGGTCGTTCTCTCGAAACATATAGTGGCTCAATGCAACTCGTGCGATTGCACCCGCACGATCACGGGCATTCGCCGCGGCATCGAAGCCGTCCTCACGAGCGCACTGCTCCAAGACCACCATCAACCTCTCGCTGATCATCGGCAACGCCCGCGCCATCTGGTCCTGCGCGAAGCCCGGATCCAGATCGAGCTGGCGCCCGGGCGGCTGATCCTCCACGAAAGTCGCCACAAGGTCGACCGCCGCTTCCAATCGTGCGATGCCGGTGACCCCGCTCATCGCCCGTTCCATCGCCGCGTCGAAACGCCGTCGTTCATGCGCTCCCAGCGCATCGATCAGGTCCTCTTTGGACACGAAGTAGCGATAGATGGTCGGCCGTGACACCCCAGCCAGAGTTGCCACATCAGACAATGACAACTTGCGTGCGCCCGTCCTCAGCACGAGCCGCCGAGCCGCCTCGAGTATCCGATCGGCCAGATCGCCGCGAGCTGAACCGGATCCGTGCGGTTCGGCGATCGACACGATGGCAACTCCTGCGTTTCAGCCCGGAATTCAGGCGGCTACCGGATCGAGCCGGCCGAGTCCACGCAGCCACGAGATCAGCAGCCGCAGCCCGTCGTCGAACGACATGGGCTCATAACCGAGGCGCCGGGTGGTCAGGTTGTCGTTGCTTCTCAGCTTGCGCTCGCTCTTGGCCGCAGCTTTCGCGATGGCCATCAAGGTGGGCCCGAATTCGGCGGTCAATGCCTCAGGATCCGTGCGGTAATCGAGATCCTGGACACGATGGTCGATTCCGGCGATCTCGCAGGCACGATTGATTCCGCCGGCGGTGCTGAAGCTTTCCCGCGGCCGGCCGACCAACAGGTAGCGCTCGCCGGCCACGCCGCGGTCCAGCGCCGCGATCGAGCCCGTCGCGACGTCCTTGCCCGCCACCCACGTCACCGGAAAAGCGAGGTAGCGCTTGATCTTTCCGCGCATGCCCGCCAGCAGCACCCGGTTGAAGCTGGTTCGGTGCAAGGCGCGTTCGACGACCGGGGCAGGGCCGAAGATCGCACCAGGGTGACACGTCAACACGTCGTCGCCCGCGGCAGCGCGCCGGTGCGCTTCCTGAAAGGCGGCGAGCTTGGTCACGGTGTAGGGGTCTTTGGGCGGGTTGTCCAGCACGGGTGCCTCTTCGAAGTCGACGCCGGTGCTCAGATTGAGGAAGGTGGCGGTGCTCAGTGCCACCACCCGACGCATGCCGTGAGCTTTGCCCGCATCCAAAACGTTGGCGGTGCCGACCATGTTGACGGCCTTGAAGTCTTCGAGGTCCTGGCTCGCGCCGCCCAGTAGCGCCGCACAGTGGATGGCCGCCTCAGCGCCCTTGGCCGCACGCAGCACGTCGTCGCCGTCGCGGATATCGCCCTTGACCAACTCGACTCCGATATCGGAAAGCGCGGAGGCTTCGTCCGGATTGCGGACCAGGGCCCGAACCTGATCGCCCCGCTGGATCAACTGCTCGCAGACGTTGCCGCCGGTCTGGCCGGTCGCGCCGGTGACGAAGATCGTGCTGGGCATGGCCATCCTCCTACGCATCGGTTGTTACATATCGAACACATTCAGTCAAGACTGTAAACCTTGACGTGCGATTGTTCTATATTCAGTTTCATGGCACTCGACCCCTCAAGCGTCCTTCTCACCGACCGCGTCGCGGTTGTCACCGGCGGCGGCGCGGGCATCGGCCGTGGCATCGCGGCGGGTTTCAAGGCATTCGGTGCGCAGGTGGCGATCTGGGAACGCAACCCCGAGTCGTGCGCGTCCGCCGCAGCGGAGATCGGTGCGCTGGGTATCACGGTCGACGTGCGCGACAGTGGCGCGGTCGACGCCGCACTCGCCCAGACCACAGCCGAGCTTGGGCCGGTGACGATCCTGGTCAACAATGCCGGCGGCGTCTTCTGGTCGGGGATCCTCGACACCACCGAGAACGGTTGGGACGCGCTGTACAAGTCGAACCTGCGCCACATCTACCTGTGCACGCAGCGCGTGGCCCGCGTCCTCGTCGAGCAGAAATTGGCGGGCAGCATCATCAGCGTCACGTCGATCGAAGGTGTCCGCGCCGCACCGGGTTACGCGACCTACGCGGCGGCCAAAGCCGGCGTCATCAACTACACCAAGACCGCGGCACTCGAGCTCGCCCCGCACGGCATTCGGGTCAACGCGCTCGCGCCCGACATCACCTTGACCGAAGGGATCAGGCAAATAGCACCCCCGGGTTCCGAAGAACGCTTCGGCTTCACGGTTCCGATGGGACGCGCAGGCCACGTCGACGAGATGGCAGGCGCAGCAGTTTTTCTCGCGTCCGACATGTCCAGCTACATCACCGGGCAGACGATCCACGTGGACGGCGGCACCCAAGCAGCCAGCGGCTGGTACCACGACCCGAAGACCGGCGCCTACGCGCTCGGACCGAGCAGCTGAGCGCTTCTAATCACCGGTGTCCAGCATGACGTGTGCGGACATTCCGCCGTCGATCGAAATCATTTGTCCGGTGATGTAGCGAGACTGCTCCGAAGCCAGGAAAACGACTAGGCCAGCGACGTCTTGTGGTTGTCCGAGATACGGCGTCAGCGTGGCGTGGCCGAGGCGACTGATGATGTCCTCGGATAGATGCGCGCGTACGGCGTCGGTCAGGATCAATCCGGGCACGATGGTGTTCGCCCGCACGCTGCGCTTTCCCTCACTGGTCGCGACGTACATCGTCAGGGTGTGCACCCCGGACTTCGACACACCGTAGGCCAGGCGGGTCCGGTCACCCGATAGCGCCGCCCCCGACGACATGTTGACGATGGAACCGCCGCCGCTCTTTCGCATTTCGGGCACCGCGTACTTGCACATCAGCAGCTGGCTTCCGAGGTTGACTTCCAAAGACCGCTGCCACACGTCCAGCGCCATCTCGCTGACGGTGGTATCCCGCGACAGGAAGCTACTGGTGGTCAGCGCCGCATTGTTGTGCAGTACATCGAGGCGGCCGAACTCCGCCACCGTGGATTGCACGACTTGCCTGGCCGTCTGCTCTTCTGCGAGGTCGCCGCCGAGTGCGATCGCCCGCGCCCCCGTTCGCCGAATCTCGTCGACAACCTCGGCGGCCTTCGCCTCGTCGATATCGACGACCGCGACGGCGGCGCCTTCACGCGCCAATTCGTGCGCCGTTGCCGCACCGATCCCGCCAGCACCTCCGGTGACTATCGCAACCTTTCCGGCAAGTCTGGACATCGAGTTCTCCCAAGGCCGGTTCTGTTCGGTGACGCTAAAGAAAGTTAGCCTGATTCGATGCCGCGTATTGCGCCAATCCCGATGCAAGAGCTCAGCTCACACTCCCGCGAAATCGTCGAGGCCGGCGTCGCGGCCGGACTCTACGCGACCCCGGTTCCCCTGCAGATCTTCGCGTATCGCAGCGCGCAGCTCGAACAGGTCAACATGGCCAGGACCCACCTCGGTGCCGGCACCCTGCTCGGCGGCCGGATACTGGAGCTGTTGCGCATCCGCAGCGCCCAGCTGGGCGAGTGCGAGCCCTGCAGCCAATCACGCAAGCACGACTCGATCACCGACGAAGACGTTCTGTGTCTGCTCGCGCCGGAGCACGACGCTTTGACACCGCAGGAGCATATGGCCGTGGAATTCCTCGACCGGCTGTCCGGCGATCACCACTCCATCGACGACGAATTCTACCGGCGGCTGGGCGAGCATTTCACTGCCGCACAGATCGTCGAACTTGGCTTCACCTGCGCCGGAACGATGGGACTGCACCGCTTCCTGCACACCCTCGACATCTACGGCGAGTCGACGCCTGTCATCGGCTACTCCTCCGACCAGGTCGATTCGGCGAGGTGAACTATCCGTCTTGCTGACCGAGCAGGTCGGCCCAGTCGCGCGGCACTCGATCGCGAGGACCGGGGACCGTCTGGTCCTCGGGATGGCATTTCGGTGGGGCAAGTTCGGGACCTTCGTAGTAGTCATTGCTCTCGTAGTCCCAGAACCAGTCCTCACCCGGTTCGAACGATCGGATTATCGGGTGCCCAGTCTCTCGCCAATGCTGCGTTGCGTGCCGGGACAGCGAATCGTCGCAGCAACCGATATGGCCGCAGGCCGCACACCGCCGCAGGTGCACCCACCAACCACCGGCGGCATCACACTCGGCACAACCAATACCACTGGGCGGCACCGATGGATCGACAGCAGCAGCCATCGCGACTCTTCCTTCCTCGCTGATGGCGTGCGTTACAACAGCAAGTCCGCCGGCCATCCCAGCGCTGGTTCTGCCCGGTCCAGCTACTCCCACTCGATGGTGCCGGGCGGCTTACTGGTGACATCCAGCACCACCCGATTGACCTCGACGACCTCGTTGGTGATCCGGGTGGAGATCCGCTCCAGCACTTCGTAAGGCACCCGAGTCCAGTCGGCGGTCATCGCGTCCTCACTGGACACCGGCCGCAACACGATCGGGTGCCCGTACGTGCGGCCGTCGCCCTGCACACCGACCGAACGGACGTCGGCCAGCAGCACCACCGGGCATTGCCAGATCTGCTGGTCCAAACCCGCCGCCGTCAGCTCCTCACGCGCGATCGAATCCGCACGCCGCAGCGTGTCGAGCCGCGCCGCGGTGACCTCACCGACAATCCGGATCGCCAAACCTGGACCCGGAAAGGGCTGGCGCGCAACGATTTCCTCCGGCAGGCCCAACTCCCGCCCGACCGCACGCACCTCGTCTTTGAACAGCAGCCGCAGCGGCTCGACAAGTGTGAACTTCAGGTCGCCTGGCAGACCGCCGACGTTGTGGTGGCTCTTGATGTTCGCTGCACCGGTGCCGCCACCGGACTCCACTACGTCTGGATACAGCGTGCCCTGCACCAGAAACTCAACATCGTTGTCTCCCAATACATCCCGAACAGCACCTTCGAAGGCGCGGATGAACTGACGCCCGATGATCTTGCGCTTGCCCTCGGGATTGGTCACCCCGGACAGCGCCTCGAGGAACGTCGCGGCCGCGTCGACGGTCACCAGGTTGGCGCCGGTAGCGGCGACGAAGTCGCGTTGCACCTGCGCGCGTTCGCCGGCGCGCAGCAGCCCGTGGTCAACGAACACACAGGTCAGCCGGTCCCCGATGGCATGTTGCACCAGCGCTGCGGCCACCGCGGAATCCACCCCGCCGGACAGTCCGCAGATCGCGTGGCCATCGCCAACCTGGTTGCGCACCTGCTCAATCAGTGCACTGGCGATTCCCGCCGGCGTCCAGTCGGCGGCGATGCCGGCGAATTCGTGCAGGAACCGGCTGAGTACCTGCTGCCCATGCGGGGTGTGCATGACCTCCGGGTGGTACTGAACACCGGCCAACCGGCGGGATCGGTTCTCGAAGGCGGCCACCGGGGAACCCGCGCTGGTGGCCACCACCTCGAACCCGTCCGGGGCCGAGGTGACGGCGTCACCGTGACTCATCCACACCGGCTGCGTCTCGGGCAGATCCGAATGCAGGTCACCGTCAACGACTTTCAATTCGGTTCGGCCGTACTCACTGGTGCCGGTGCGCGCGACGGTACCGCCGAGGGCTTGTGCCATCGCCTGAAACCCGTAGCAGATGCCGAACACCGGCACGCCCAGGTCGAACAGCGCCGGATCCAGCTGTGGCGCGCCCTCGGCGTACACACTGGCCGGGCCACCGGAGAGCACCACCGCCTGCGGGTCGTGGCCTTTGATCTCGTCGACCGACGCGGTGTGCGGAATCACTTCGGAATACGCCCGGGCCTCGCGCACCCTGCGGGCGATCAATTGCGCGTATTGCGCACCGAAATCGACAACCAGCACGGGACGGGGCGATGCTGACTCCACCGGCACAGTCTAGTGGCCGGAAGCCGCCGGCCGATGAGCGCCGCACGCGGTCTCAAACCCCGGCTTGACACGCGCGTAGTCAACCGACTACAGTAGTCTGTATGCAGGTGTAGTCAAATGACTACATACTAGGTGAGAGGACCACTGCAATGACGAGTCCGTCGACATCCACCTTGACCGTGACGCAATTGTGCGGCCGGATCGGCGCCCACATCGACGGCGTCCGCCTCGCCGGCGACCTTGACGCCGCCACGGTCGGACAGATCCGCGAGGCGCTGCTGCGCCACAAGGTGATCTTCTTCCGGAATCAGCACCACCTCGACGATGCCCAGCAGCAGGCTTTCGCCGCCCGCTTGGGCACTCCGATCGCTCACCCCTCGGTCCAGCATGAAAACGCGCCGATCATTACGCCGATCAACTCCGACTACGGCAAGGCCAACCGCTGGCACACCGACGTCACGTTCGTCGCGAACTACCCCGCCGCGTCGATCCTGCGCGCCGTCACCCTGCCCAGCTACGGCGGATCGACGCTGTGGGCATCCACCGCGGCGGCCTACCAGGCGCTGCCCGAACCGCTCAAACACCTCACCGAGAATCTCTGGGCGCTGCACAGCAACCGCTTCGACTATGTCGCTGCTGCCCAGGCGCAGACCGAAGAGCAAAAGGCGCATCGGACCCGGTTCGAAAAGGCGGACTTCCGCACCGAACATCCGGTGGTGCGGGTTCACCCGGAAACCGGTGAGCGGACCCTGGTGGCCGGGGATTTCGTCCGCGGCTTCGTCGGTATGGACAACTACGAGTCGCAGGTGCTTCTGGAGTTGCTGCAACGACGAATCACCATGCCGGAGAACACCATCCGGTGGAACTGGGAGTCCGGTGATGTCGCCATCTGGGATAACCGGGCGACCCAGCACCGCGCGATCGACGACTACGACGACCAGTACCGGCTGATGCACCGGGTCACCGTGATGGGCGACGTACCGGTCGACGTGCACGGCCAACGCAGCCGGGTAATCAGCGGCGCTCCGCTGCAGGCCCTCCAGACCGCAGCAAGCTGACAGGTCGAGCAGCCGAACAGCGGGGAAACAGTAGGACAGCAGATCGCATAGCGGAACGGCGTCGGGCATGGTGAGGTGGTAATTGCCTCGGCCGAAATCACCCCCTGGAAGCGAGGTCCGCCGTGCTGGGTCTACCTGAAGCGGTGCACGCCTGTCTGTTCGATCTCGACGGTGTGCTGACCGACACCGCGAGTGTCCATACCAAGGCCTGGAAGGTCATGTTCGACGCGTTCCTGCAGCAACGGGCCGAACAGACCGGCGAGCCGTTCGTCCCGTTCGATCCGGTCGACGACTACCTGAAATATGTCGACGGCAAGAAGCGGGAGGATGGAGTCCGGTCGTTTCTGGCCAGCCGCGGCATCGAGCTGCCCGATGGCGACCCCGACGACACGTCCGATAAGGACACCGTCTACGGGTTGGGCACCCGCAAGAACGATGCCTTCCAGGAGACGCTGCACAGCGACGGCGTCAAGGTATTCGACGGCTCGCGCCGCTACCTGGAAAAGGTGGCCGCCGCGGGTCTCGCTACGGCGGTGGTGTCCTCCAGCGCCAATACCCGCCAGGTGCTGGAGATCACCGGGCTGGAACGCTTCATTCAACAGCGAGTCGACGGCGTCACGCTGCGCGAGGAGCACATCGCCGGCAAGCCGGCGCCAGACTCCTTCCTGCGTGCCGCCCAGCTGCTGAACGTTCCCCCCGCCGCAGCGGCCGTGTTCGAGGACGCGCTTTCTGGCGTCGCCGCCGGGCATGCGGGACACTTCGGTTACGTGGTAGGTGTCGACCGTGTGGGTCAAGCCGATGAATTACGCAGCCACGGCGCCGATGTTGTCGTGACCGATCTCGGCGATCTGCTGTAGGCGCCGCGATGATCCCGGATAACACCTTCCCCGTCGAACCCTGGCAGCTCCGCGAGACCCAACTGGACCTCAATGTGTTGGCGCAATCGGAGTCGCTGTTCACGTTGTCCAACGGGCACATCGGACTCCGCGGCAACCTCGACGAAGGCGAGCCGTACGGCCTGCCCGGCACGTATCTGAACTCCTTCTACGAGGTCCGTCCGCTGCCGTACGCGGAGGCCGGTTTCGGCTACCCGGAGGCCGGGCAGACCGTCGTCGACGTCACCAACGGCAAGATCCTGCGTCTGCTGGTCGACGACGAGCCGTTCGACGTTCGCTACGGCAAGCTGTTGAGCCACGAGCGGGTGCTCGACCTGCGGGCCGGCACGTTGACCCGATCCGCGCACTGGCAGTCACCGGTCGGCAAGCAGGTGAAGGTGACCTCGACCCGGCTGGTGTCACTGGCACAGCGCAGCGTCGCCGCGATCGAGTACATCGTCGAGGCGGGTGCTGAATTCGTTCGCGTGACGGTGCAATCCGAGCTGGTGGCCAACGAGGACCAGCCCACGACTTCGGGCGATCCGCGGGTGGCGGCGATCCTGGAAAGTCCGCTGGAGGCCGTCGACCACGAGGACACCGAATGCGGCGCGCTGCTGATGCACCGGACGCGCGCCAGTGCCTTGATGATGGCCGCGGCGATGGACCACGAAGTCGAGGTAGAAGGCCGCGTGGAAATCACCAACGACGCGGGCGACGACCTCGCCCGCACGACCGTGATCTGCGGGCTGCGGCCGGGCCAGCAACTGCGCATCGTGAAATACCTGGCATACGGCTGGTCAAGCCAGCGTTCACGTCCGGCGCTGCGCGACCAGGCTGCCGCCGCTTTGCACAGCGCACGCTACAGCGGGTGGCGCGGCCTGGTCGACGCCCAGCGCAAGATTCTCGACGACTATTGGGACGGCGCCGATGTGGAGGTCGAAGGCGACCCGGTATGCCAGCAGGCGGTGCGGTTCGGGCTTTTCCACCTGCTGCAGGCCAGCGCGCGAGCCGAGCGGCGCGGTATCGGCAGTAAAGGCTTGACCGGCACCGGGTACGACGGCCACATCTTCTGGGACACTGAGGGATTCGTTCTTCCGGTGCTGACTTATACCTTGCCGCACGCGGCTGCCGATGCATTGCGTTGGCGCGCTTCGACTTTGGACTTAGCAAGGGAGCGCGCCGCACAGCTGGACCTCAAGGGTGCCAGCTATCCCTGGCGAACGATTCGCGGCCAGGAATGCTCGGCCTACTGGCCGGCCGGAACCGCCGCGTGGCACATCAACGCCGACATCGCAATGGCTTTCGAGCGCTATCGGATCGTCAGCGGCGACGAGTCGCTGGAGAGGGACTGCGGGCTGGAAGTGCTCATCGAGACGGCCCGGCTGTGGCATTCACTCGGCCATCACGACCGCCACGGAGTATGGCACCTGGACGGGGTTACCGGTCCCGACGAATACACCGCGATCGTGCGCGACAATGTGTTCACCAACATGATGGCGGCACACAACCTGCGGGTTGCCGCCGACGCGTGCGCCCGGCACTCCGAGACCGCTCGCGAGCTGGGCGTGACCACCGAAGAGACCGCCGCATGGCGCGACGCCGCCGACGCCGCGCACATTCCCTTCGACGAAGAGCTTGGCGTGCATCCGCAGTGCGAAGGCTTCACCACTTACGCCGAGTGGGACTTCAACGAGAAGACAACCTACCCGCTGCTGCTGCACGAGCCGTACGCGCTGCTCTATCCCGCGCAGGTGGTCAAGCAGACCGATCTGGTTTTGGCCATGTACTGGCAAAGTCACAAATTCAGCGACGAACAGAAGGCGCGCAACGTCGACTACTACGAGCGGCGCACGGTGCGCGACTCGTCGTTGTCCGCCTGCACCCAAGCGGTGATGTGCGCCAACGTCGGGCATGTGGAGCTAGCGCACGACTACACCTATGAGGCGGCTCTGGTCGACCTTCGCGATCTGCACCACAACACTCGCGACGGCTTACACATGGCGTCGCTGGCCGGCGCGTGGACTGCGCTGGTCGCCGGCTTCGGCGGCCTGCGCGACGACGAGGGCATTCTGTACCTGGACCCGTACCTGCCCGAAGGCATCTCGCGACTGCGATTCCGGTTGCGCTGGCGCGGCTTCCGGCTGACCGTGGACGTCATCCACGACACAGTGATCTACACGCTGCGCGACGGGCCCGGCGGCGAATTGACCATCCGGCATGCCGGGGAGGATGTTGAGCTCAGCACCAGCGAACCGACGACGATCACGCTGATAAAGCGTGAGCCGCTGCTGCCCACCCCGCAGCAACCACCCGGGCGCGCGCCGCTGCACCGCAACGCTTACCGGTCGGTTAGCCAGCCGAGCTGATCGGCTCGATCGGCAGCCAGCGCAGCGCGCCGGGCGCGTCGGCCGGCACCACCGGGTGCTGCGGCGCGATCGGGTCCAGCCGACGGTATGACTCGCCCTGGCGTGGCCGCAGATCGTTCTGGCCCTTGTTCGGCCACAGCGACGCGGCCCGCTCGGCCTGCGCTGTGATCGACAGCGCCGGGTTGACCCCCAGGTTCGCCGAGATGGCCGCGCCATCTGTGACGAACAGCGTCGGGTAGCCGTACACCCGCTGGTATGGGTCGATGACCCCGTGGTCCGGGCTGTCGCCGATCGCGGCGCCGCCGAGGAAGTGCGCGGTCAGTGGGATGTTGAACAGCTCGCCCCAGGTTCCGCCGGCGACACCGTCGATCTTGGCGGCGATGCGCCGGGTGACCTCGTTGCCGACCGGGATCCAGGTTGGGTTCGGCTCGCCGTGGCCCTGCTTGCTGACATACCGGCGGCGCCCCAGCTTGCCGCGTTTGGTGAACGTGGTGATCGAGTTGTCCAGGTGCTGCATGACCAGCGCGATCACCGTGCGTTCGCTCCACTGACGGGGATTGAGCATTCGAAGTATGCCGCGCGGATCTTCGCCGGCTTGATCCAACAGTTGCCTCCATCGCGGCACATCGCTGCCGCCGGGGCCGGGGCCGTCGGTCATCAGTGTCTGCAGCAGCCCCATCGCGTTGGAGCCCTTGCCGTAGCGCACCGGTTCGATATGGGTGTCTGAGGTCGGGTGGATCGACGAGGTGATCGCCACCCCATGGGTGAGGTCCATGTCGGCGCTGACCTTCAGCCGGGCCGCCCCGACGATGGATTCGGAGTTGGTGCGGGTCAGCACACCCAGCCGATCGGATAGTGCCGGCAACTTGCCCTTGTCGCGCATCTTGAACAGCAGATGCTGCGTTCCCCAGGTGCCGGCGGCCAGCACCAGGTGGGTTGCGGTGAAGGTGCGCTTCTTGCGGCGCAGCCAGCGGCCGGTGCGCGCGGTGCGGACCTCCCAGATCCCATCGGAGCGCTGCTGGAAACCGGTGACCGTCGTCATTGGAATCACCTCTGCCCCAGCGGATTCCGCGAGACCGAGATAATTCTTCACCAGCGTGTTCTTGGCGCCGAAGCGGCAGCCGGTCATACAGGATCCGCATTCCAGGCAGCCGGTCCGCGCCGGGCCCGCGCCGCCGAAATACGGGTCGGGCACCGTCTCGCCGGGTGTCTTGGTGCCGTCGGGCCCGAAGAACACGCCCACCGGGGTCGGCACGAACGTGTCGCCCACGCCCATGTCGTCGGCGACCTCCTTGACGATGCGGTCGGCGTCGGTGAAGGTCGGGTTTTGCACCACGCCCAGCATCCGCTGCGCCTGCTGATAATGCGGCGTCAGCTCGGCGCGCCAATCGGTGATGTGCGACCACTGCCTGTCGGCGAAGAACGGCTCGGGCGGCACGTACAACGTGTTGGCGTAGTTCAGCGATCCGCCGCCAACGCCGGCCCCGGCCAGGATTATCACGTTGCGCAGCAGGTGGATGCGCTGGATGCCGTACATGCCGAGCTTGGGCGCCCACAGGAACTTGCGCAGGTTCCAGGAGGTCTTGGCGAAATCCTCGTCAGAGAAGCGGCGACCGGCCTCGAGCACGCCGACGCGGTAACCCTTCTCGGTCAACCGCAGCGCGGTGACACTGCCCCCGAAACCCGAACCGATAATCAGAACGTCGTAATCCGGTTTCACCGCACCAGTATGGACTTACCCGGCGTTAATAAACCAGGGCGCCAGCGATTCGGCGTCAGCTATCGACGGTGAGGCCGACTTTTTGGAATTCCTTGAGGTCGCAGTAGCCGGCCTTGGCCATCGATCGGCGCAGGCCGCCGACCAGGTTGAGCGAGCCGAACGGATCGTCGGACGGGCCGTTGAGGACCTGCTGCAACGGAGGCCGCTCGCCAACGGCGATCTGCAGCAACGCGCCGCGCGGCAGCGACGGGTGGGCGGCGGCCGTCGGCCAGAACCATCCGTCACCCAGCGCCTCGGCCGCCTCGGCCAGCGGCGTCCCGAGCACCACTGCGTCGGCGCCGCAGGCGATGGCTTTGGCCAGCTCGCCGGACGTGTGGATGTCCCCGTCAGCCAGCACATGCACGTAGCGGCCGCCCGTCTCGTCGAGGTATTCGCGCCGGGCCGCGGCGGCGTCGGCGATCGCAGTGGCCATCGGCACGCTGATCCCGAGTACCTCGTCGCTGGTGGTCACTCCGCTGGTGGACCCGTAGCCGACGATGACACCGGCTGCTCCGGTGCGCATCAGATGCAGCGCCGTGCGGTGGTCGAGCACCCCACCGGCCACCACGGGCACGTCAAGCTCGGAGATGAAGGTCTTCAGGTTCAGCGGCTCGCCGTCGCTGGCGACACGTTCGGCGGAGATGATGGTGCCCTGGATGACCAGCAGGTCGATGCCGGCCGACAGCAGCGTCGGCGTCAGCGCCTGGGCGTTCTGCGGACTCACCCGCACCGCGGTCGTCACCCCGGCGTCGCGGATGCGGGCCACCGCCGCGGCCAGCAACTCGGGATCCAGCGGCGCAGCGTGCAGCTGCTGCAGCAGCCGGATGGCCGCCGACGGCTCGGGTTCTTTGGCAGCGGCCTCGGTGACCTGAGCGATCTTGGCGGCCACGTCCGCGTGCCGGCCGATCAACCCTTCGCCGTTGAGCACTCCCAGACCGCCGAGCCGGCCGAGTTCGATGGCGAATTCCGGCGACACCAGCGCATCGGTCGGATGAGCCATGACGGGGATCTCGAACCGATACGCGTCGAGCTGCCACGCCGTCGACACGTCCTGCGAGGAGCGGGTGCGCCGTGACGGCACGATGTTAATGTCATCGAGTTCGTAAGTGCGCCTTGCCGTTCGGCCCATGCCGATCTCGACCATGTCACGCATGAGCGACCCTTCTCGATCGGTTCACCGCACGTAGTAGTTGGGCGCTTCGGCGGTCATGGTGATGTCGTGCGGATGGCTTTC
>NZ_JBKQTQ010000135.1:0-4213 GCF_052143115.1 Mycobacterium sp. | reverse complement strand
TCCAGAACACGGCGATCAGTTGGGAGATCGACGTCCCGACCGTTGACGAGATGGCTGCGCGCATCGATGGGCTCCGCGCCACCCACGATTGGCTCGTCCTCGAGCAAGATGACCAGATCATCGGCTTTGCGTACGGCAGCCACGCCTGGCCGCCTTCCAATCGTCGGCTGAGACCGGTATCTATGTCGACGTCCACCATCACCGCGCCAGCGGAGGACGCGAGCTCTACACGCAACTGCTGCGCCGGCTCACCGAGCGCGGCTACCGGCAAGCCTTCGCCGGCATCACCCAACCCAACGAGCCCAGCAACGGCTTTCATCGATCCTTCGGGTTCCAGGACGCCGGCTCATACCGGCGCGTGGCATGGAAGCACGACAGCTGGCACGACGTGGCATGGATGCAGCTCGATCTGCTTGGCAATGGCGGCCCGGATGGACCTCCTGACCCGATCGTCTGATCCGCCCGCCGCAAGTGGCCCGGTGGGTCGCTAAGAAACCGTAAAGGTGTTTGGCCATCCGAGGCGGGTCGTATCAAGGTGAAGCTCTGGACGCCGTTGTCCAAATATCAGCACCCTTGACCCCTGAGAGCAGCCTGAGACAACCCTGAGACCACGTCCCCGCCTTCCGCCGTGCCCCCAGTCGGACTCGAACCGACACTTGGCGGATTTTAAGTCCGCTGCCTCTGCCGATTGGGCTATGGGGGCCAGCAACGAATGTAACGCGTGGCTGCTGAAACTCTAACCGGGCGCCCGAATCGCCCGGTCGGTTCAAGCCGTGTGTTAAAAGTTTCGCCCCCCCGTTAAGAAGCTATTAACGCGGTATGCGCTCCCGCTCAGGTTACGCCAAGGTAGGGTGTGGAACCGCTGCCGGCTACCCGCACACACTGACAGTGATCATCGTGGCCGACCCCGCTGACGGGTCGGCTTCTTGGCACCCAGGAGAAATACATGTCATTCGTAACCACAGCACCCCCCGCCATCGCCGCGGCCGCGGCCCAGCTGGAAGGTGTTGGTACCTCGTTTGCCACCGAGAGTTCGGCGGCCGCGGGCTCGACCACAGCCGTCTCCCCCGCGGCTGCCGATGAGGTGTCGATCCTACAAAGCGGCGTGTTCTCTACCTATGGCCAGCTCTACCAAACGGTCAGCGCCCAAGCCCAGGCCATTCACCAGCAGTTCGTGAGCCTCCTGCAGAGCTCCTCCGGCTCCTACCAAGAGACCGAAGGAGCCAACCAGCTCGGGGCCGCCGCTAGCTCGCTGTCGGGCGTGTCGTCGAGCGCGTCGTCGGCCGCCGCGGTTCCCGCGCAAGGGGGCCTCGCAGGCATCATCAATGACCTGACGTCCTTCCTCACTGGCTCCGTCGTGTCGAGTAACTTCTCGATCGTGCCGCTGGATGAGGTGGGCAACTTCGCCTCCGCCGAATCGGACTTGATCGGCATGGGCGGTGGCGGTCTGCTCACCGCGCTGGCCGGTCCGTCAACCGCTTCCGCCGACCTCGGGGGCTTGGGATCCGGCCTGGTCGGCGACGTCGGTCCGGCGGGGGCCGTCGGCGGAGCCGGCGGCATGGGTGCGGCGCCGGTGTTGGCGGCGGCCGGCTCGGGGTCGTCGATCGGCCCGCTGTCGGTGCCGGCCAGCTGGGCCGGCGGAGCAGCCGGAGTGCCGACGGCGAGCACGCCCGTCACGTTGGCCTCGCAGAGCTGGACCACCCCCGCGCCGTCCACCGGCGGGATGGGACCCGGCATCGCCGGCATGCCCGCGGTCGCCAACGGCGGTCGTGGCGGCTCGAGCTTCGGTGCCCCGCGCTACGGCGTCAAGCCGAAGGTCATGCCGACGATTCCCAAGCCGACGGCCACCTAAGGAATCCACGCGGCCAATAGTGGCCGGTTAAACCTCAATCGCAATCCGATCAATTCAAGGACGGGATTAGACAAATGGCTTTCGATTTCGCAGCGCGACCCCCGGAGATCAACTCCGCACTCATGTACTCCGGCTCAGGAGCGGGACCATTGATGGCCGCCTCCTCCTCGTTCAGCGCCCTCAGCTCGGAACTGAGCTCGAGCGCGGCGTCCTACGAGTCGATAATCTCCCAGCTCGGCTCGGAGTGGACGGGTCCGTCGTCAACGGCGATGGCCGCATCGGCCCAGACCCACATCGGCTGGCTGACCACCACCTCGGCGCAACTGCAGGACGCGGCCGCCGCGGCTACTTCATCGGCGGCGGCCTACGAGGCGGCCCATGCCGCCACCATCCCACCACCGGTTGTCACCGCCAACCGGGTGCAGCTGGCTGCGCTGGTCGCGACCAACATCCTGGGCCAGAACACCCCGGCCATCGCGGCCAATGAGGCCATGTACGGCGAGTTCTGGGCGCAGGACGCCGCCGCGATGTACGGCTACTCGGCCGCGGCGTCAGCAGCCTCGTCGGCGCTGACACCGCTGACCGACCCGACCGAAAACACCAACCCGGCCGGGCAGGGCCTACAAGCCGCCGCGGTCAGCCAGGCCGTCGGCGGCAACGGGACCTCAGCGACGCTGAACAACACGCTCGGCAGCCTGCAAAGCGCGGTGAGTTCGTCCGCCAGCCCGCTGCAGAGCCTCGCCATCCCCAACCCGCTGCAGAGCATCGTCGCTAATGTACCAATCTTGTCAGCTATCAACGGTTTGCTCGGCGTACCGATCGTCTCCAATGGCATTTACAACATCGGTGTCACGCTGGCATGGAACACCGCCATGATGGAGGCGACCCTGCCGCTGCTCGCGCACTTCATGGCCGGCTCTGCATTCGGGTTCAGCATCGGCGACGCCACCCCGCTGGGCGCCGGGCTTGGCTTCGGCACCACGCTGGCGGGCGCCCAGGCGCCAATCGGCGGAGCGATGGCGGCGGGTATGGGCGAGGCGTCCTCGGTCGGCGGGCTGTCGGTGCCGGCCGGCTGGTCGGCGGCCACCCCGGCCGCCACCGTCAGCGACGCCACGTTGGCGGGCACGGGCTGGACCGCGGCCGCCGACGAGGGTGCCGGCATGGGAGGCGCGCCGGGCATCATGCCGGGGATGGCCTCCGCCGGCGGCAAGTCGGGAATGGGCTTCGCCGGGCCGCGCTACGGCGTCAAGCCCAAAGTCATGCCTAAGCAGGTGTTCGTCTGATGACCAGGGAGGCGATGCCGCCTGCCTAAGACCAGTCATCAACCTCGACCAGTTCAATCACGTCACGACAAGGAGATATTCACATGCCTACGCGTTTTATGACTGACCCGCATGAGATGCGGTCGATGGCGGGCCGTTTCGATATGCACGCCCAGACGGTGGAGGACGAGGCCCGCAAGATGTGGGCATCAAGCCAAAACATCGCCGGTGCGGGCTGGAGCGGTACCGCCCAGATGACGTCCTACGACACCATGGGCCAGATGAACCAGGCCTTCCGCAACATCGTCAACATGCTGCACGGGGTGCGCGACGGACTGATCCGCGACGCCAACAACTACGAGCAGCAAGAGCAGGCCTCCCAGCAGATCCTGTCCAGCTAGCCCAGCACCGAAAACTTGTAGGAGGAAAGCAATGTCGATCAGCTACCAATTCGGCGACGTGGATGCCCACGGCGCGTTGATTCGCTCCCAGGCCGCGTCCCTGGAGGCCGAGCACCAGTCCATCGTGCGCGATGTGCTGGCCGCCGGCGACTTCTGGGGCGGCTCGGGTTCGGTGGCCTGCCAGGAGTTCATCACCCAGTTGGGCCGCAACTTCCAGGTCATCTACCAACAAGCCAACTCCCACGGCCAGAATGTGTCAAACGCCAGCAACAACATGAACTCCACCGACAGCGCCGTCGGCTCCAGCTGGGCCTAACAACACAAACCCTGTGGCCCGCACACCCAACGATGTGCGGGCCACAACCGTTTTCGCTTATTAGCCGACCAGCGGCGGCGGGAGCATGGTGGCACGCAACCCTATTCGCTGCAGCCCGTCGACCTCGCGTTCGACCAGAGCCGGGAATGTCACCTTGGGTGTAGCCGGCGCATTGGTCGACGCAGCAGGCGCTGCGCCAAAGCCCGTGGTGGGCACGGGCATTGGGCCGGCAGGCACCGACGCGGCTGGCCCGGCTTCCGCCCACGTCTGCGGCACCGACAGCGTTCCGACAGAGCTTGCGTGACCCATAGTCGCCGCAGCACCATAGCCGAGCGAGGATCCCATCGGCATCTGACCGCCCAGAGCAGGTGCCAGACCGAAC
>NZ_JBKQTQ010000134.1:0-2992 GCF_052143115.1 Mycobacterium sp. | reverse complement strand
TCGAACTCAGTCCGCAGGGCCGGGCGCCAGCGCCGCCGACGGTGTTCAGGATGCAGATACAGCTCCGGAACCGCTTCCAGCGGAGCCAGCACCACCGTCAATTGCAGCTTTGCGTTCCGCTGGTGATGACGACGGTGGCGTGGTGCAGGAGTCGGTCCAGGATGCTGACGGCGGTGGTCTGTTCGGGCAGGAATCGGCCCCATTGTTCGAAGGGCCAGTGCGAGGCGATGGCCAGGGAGCGGCGTTCGTAGGCGCCGGCGACGAGACGGAACAGCAGTTGGGTCGCGGTGTCGTCGAGCGGGGCGAAGCCGAGTTCGTCGAGGATGATCAGGTCGACGCGCAGCAGGGATTCGATGATCTTGCCGACGGTGTTGTCGGCAAGGCCTCGGTAGAGGGTTTCGACGAGGTCGGCGGCGGTGAAGTAGCGGGCCTTGTGCCCGGCGTGGATGGCGGCGATCCCGAGACCGATCAGGGTGTGGGATTTCCCGGTCCCGGCCGGTCCGATAATCGCCAGGTTGGATTGTGCGCGAACCCATTCCAGGCTGGACAGGTAGGCGAACACCTTCGGCTGAATTGAGGAGGCGGCCACGTCGAACGACTCCAACGTTTTGGCGACTGGGAACCCGGCGGTCTTGAGCCGGTTGACGACGTTGGAGGCATCGCGGGCGGCTAGTTCGGTTTCGACCAGGGTCCGCAGCACCTCTTCGGGGGTCCAGCGTTGGGTCTTGGCCGTCTGCAGGACCTCGGGTGCGGTGCGCCGGATCGCTGCGAGCTTGAGCCGACGCAACCCGGCGTCGAGATCGGCAGCCAGTTCTGGAACAGAGAGCGGTGCAACGGGTTTGGTTGCCTTGGCCGATGTGGTTGTCATGAACTCACACCACCATCGGCGGCCGGGGTGACCTTGTAGGCATCCAACGAACGCGTCGGGGCGACCGGCAGGTCGAGGATCAACGCATCCCCAGCGGGGCGGGGCTGGGGTGTTCCCGCCCCGGCGGCCAGGATCGAGCGGACATCGGTCGCACGGAACCGCCGGAACGCCAGCGCCCGGCGCAACGCCGCCACCAATGCCTGTTCACCATGGGCAGCGCCCAGTGCCAGCAGGATCTCCAGCTCAGAACCCAGGCGGGTGTTGCCGATCGCGGCGGCCCCGACCAGGAACGCTTGGGCGTCGGCACCGAGGTCGCAGAACTGCTTCTCGATGGTCGTTTTCGGGCGTGGCCCGCGGTTGGGCGCCGGTCGTGGCCCGTCGTAGTGGGCATCGCTGATCGACGCGGTGCCCGGGGCACCCAGTTCGTGCTCAGCCACGATCATCCCGGTCGTGGGCTCGACGAGGCAGACCGCCCCGTGATCGACCACCACGGCCACCCTGGCTCCGATCAGCCGGGTGGGCACCGAGTAGCGGGCCGAGGCATACCGGATGCAGGACAGCCGGTCGACCTTACGCAGCACCGAGGGCGCCCCGATCTGCAGACGCAGCGACGGCAATGGTTGCAGGAGTTCACGTTCGATGAGCAGCCGCTCGTCGGGCACCGCCATGATCTCCGAATGGACCGCGGCATTGACCTCGACGCACCACGCCCTGGCCGCGGCGTTGGCGGCCCGCACGTCAACCGGTGTCCCGGTGATGGCAGCGTCGGTGAGCAGTGGCACCGCCAGATCGCGTTGAGCGTAGCCGCACAAGTTCTCCACGATGCCCTTCGATTCGGGATCGGATGCATGGCAGAAATCCGGTGCGAACCCGTAATGGCTCGCCAACCGGACATATTCGGCCGTAGGAATCACCACATTCGCCACTACGCCGCCCTTCAAACACGCCATCCGGTCGGCCAGCACCCGGGCCGGGACACCGCCGATCGCAGCCAATGCTTCGGCGATCAGCGCCAGTGTCGTCGACGCCCGTTGATCGGTGGCGAACGCCACGAACCGCCACCGGGAGAACGCCAGCACCGCGCAGAATAAGAACAGCCCGGGCGCGGCTTCGGCCCAGTCGATCACCAGATACTCACCCGGCGACCACACCGCCGGGCGGCGGCCCCGGTGATTCTCGCTGCGCCACAATGTCTTCGACACCGCAACCAACCGGCGGAAGTTACGCTCCGAACCCTCATAGCCAGCAGCGCGAGCGATCGGCAACATCCGCTTCGCCGACATCCGGCCCGCCGACTTCGCGACGCGTTCGGCGACCAGCTCGGCCACCGCATCGTAGTTACGGGCCCGCTCAGCCCGCGGTGGTGCGGTCTCGCCGGCTTCGAACTTCTCCACGACCCGTTTGACGGTCTTGTGGGTGGTGCCGCACAGCTCGGCGGCGCCTCGGAATGACCCGAGTTGTTGATAGGCAGAAATGATGTCCATGCGGTCCCTCGCAGACTTCAATGGAACTCCCCGGTGGTGGCGATGAGTGGTTGGCACCTTCACCGTCACCACCGGGGCCCGCAGTTCCTGATCGACACGACGAACACGGGGTGGGGACTTTTATCTGGCCACCAGTGGGGACCTCCACTTGGCCACCAGTGGGGACTTTTTCATGGCCACGGACAACGTGCTCGACGTGACATCGGTGGCTGCTTGCCGGACTACGGCGTCGAAGTGAGGCGCAACTTCTCCACGACGTCATCGTGCGTAAAGGTATACAGCGATGCGGGGTGGCGCTTGACCAGTCGCTACTGCTCTACCGCCGGCCCGGAAGTACCACTACGCAAACACTGGCCGCAATGCCGGGGCAACTGCGAACAGTGCAAAAGGATTTCGCTCCCACCCGGGGACTACACGCCGCGGCGTTATTCGATGTCGACGGCAGGATGCTCGTGGAAGCCGCAGCACGGACCTGCCCAGCGGGATCCGGTCGTTTTCAAACGCCCACCCAATGGCCGGGATTGATGTAACCGGTCGAGCAGGCCATCACGAAGCTGCCGACGCGGGCCTTATCGAAACCCTCGATCGCTTGGCTGATCGAACGCGAGGCCACATCTATGGCGGCATCGGCATGGGCTGC
>NZ_JBKQTQ010000133.1:0-3689 GCF_052143115.1 Mycobacterium sp. | reverse complement strand
CTCGGATACCAGGCCGGGGAAATGTACGCATCTGGTCCCCGCACGATGACCAGAGCCTCGCCAACCACCGGGCGCCGCCACTGGTCATTGTTGCGGGCGAGATGACCACGAAGGGTCCTCATGCCCGCGTCATAGACGAACGGCAGCATAGTAGCGACCACGCCCTCCGGTGTTGCAGTGATCAGGTCAGCGGCACCGTGGTGAGTGAGCAGGTCGTCGACGGCCTGCTCGTCGGCGGCGAAATAGGCGGGAATGTACATGTTGTCCAGTATGTCGGCCGGGTTGATGGTCATCTACTCGACCGAGACCTGCAGTCGCGTCTCACCACGTTGGGGGCTCGCGAATGCAAGCAGGTTCTCGTGGAAGGACTCGGCACTGCGAGTCGATCTCCATATAACTGAGTTGCAACGACACTGACGGCTCAGGCCCCTTCGTTCGGCGGAGACAAGCCAGCCTCCTTCAGCAGCCGTCGCTCGTCGACCTTGCTGGAAGACGTCAAGGGCAAGTTGGCCACTAAGACGAATTGATCGGGCAGCATCGTTTCCGGGAGCCGTTTGCTGGCGGCCTGGCGGACGGCGACAGGGGTGAGCTCGCCGTCCGGCACTACGAATGCGACGACCCCCAGATCGCCCTCCAGGTCGAAGGTCGTGCACGCCGCGGATGCGACCCCGTCCATACCATCGAGCGCCTCGGTCACCTCGATCAGCGACGTCCTCACACCATGTCGTTTGATGACGCGGTCCGAACGCCCCACGTATACGAAGTTGCCCCGGTCGTCGCGGAAGACGAGGTCACCAGTGCGGTAGACGGTGGTTCCTTCGACGACGTCCGTACGCAGCACAGCTGCGCTCAGCGCCGGGTCGTTCAGATATCCAGCCATGAGCTGCAGTCCGCCGATGTACAGCTCGCCGACCACTCCAGGACGATCCACCAGCCTTCCGTGCTCATCAACGAGGTGGAACGAGCTCCCGGGATGAGGATGACCGATCGGTACCAGCCCCGCGTCGAGCAACTCAGGCGTCAGTTCCAGATGGGCGACGGCGATGGTCGTCTCGGTTGGACCGTACCGATTCACCACCCGCAGTCCCGGACTGGCGGCCCACACCGCCCTGATATCGGCCGTGGACGGCGCTTCGCCGCCCAGGGCCATCACTCTCAGCGGGGTGTCAGCCAACCGCGCCAGACGGCCGCTGGCCCGGAGCAACCGGAGGTAGCTGGGAGAGAAGCTGGTCGCCGTGATCCCCTCGCTGACGACAATCGAGAAGAACCGGCGTGGGAACAGCAGGGCTTCCCGGTCGGGGATGACGAGGGGGACGCCGCGCACGAGCGGAGGAAAGATGGCAGAGAAGGACCCGTCAAAGTGCACGGGCGAAACGCATAGGCCCCGGTCGTCCGCGGTGAGTCCCACGGCGTCGGCGCATGCTTCGACTGCGGTGAAAAAGGCCTCCGGGGAAATCTGCACCCCCTTGGGGATACCCGTCGTCCCCGACGTGTAAATGACGTAGGAGATGGGGCCCGTTACGGGTGGTGGCGTGCGCCCATCTGCGGCACTCAACGCCGAAAGGGAGGTCCACGCCGTGCCGACGGGAAGTCCCGATGGCGCCGTTTGGTCCGAACCTGCGGTGATCACCTGTGCGGGCCGGCAGTCAGCCACGATCTGCGCACGGCGGACATCTGGATCGGTGATCGCCAGCGGAACGAACGTGACCCCCGCCCACAGACAGCCCAGTGCCGCCACCACGAAGTCCACAGAATTGCCGATCAGCAGGGCAACCCGATCCCCGGGCTCGACGCCTTTCTGAAGCAAGCCAGCGGCCACTCTCCCAGCCGCGGCGCGCAACTCGCCCCGGGTCAACGCGCGATCCAGGTCCTTGACAGCGGGCCGATCCGGGGCTCGATCGGCATGGTCCAGCACCGCACCGAGCACACCGTGGTCCGTCACGTCTTCTCGCAGGTGCTGCATGCTCGCTATTCTCGCTCCGGTGGAGGTCACCGGAGCTAGGTGCCCGCGAGCCGGGCGACCACAGGTGCGAAGGACTCCATCGCCTCGCCCGGCACCACGATGTTGGTGAAGCCCCACCTCTCGCGGCGCTCCAGAAGCCGCTCACACAATTCGTCCGAGGTGCCTATCAGGACGATCGGAAGCTCGAGCGCGTCCTCACCCGGAAGGCCGAGCATGGTTGCGGTGCGCATGGCCGCGCGGCGGCTGGCGACGACTCTGGTGGCGAAGGCCACAATCTGGAGCTCGACCGAACTGAAGCGGTCACCGGCGGGCCTGGTCACGCCGACATGGTTGGCGCGACCGCGGCCTGCACGCCGAATCGGAACGGGAGCATCTGTCGTGGCACCTCCGCTGCTCGGTCATGAAAGCCGGTAACAAACCGACCGATAGTCATTGAATCATCCTTATATCGTCCCTTACAGTATGAGCTATGCCAATAGCAGTACGGACAGTCGGTTCGGATTTCTCGTCGACGGATATTGCGAAGCTGCTCAACGAAGACGGGTGTGTGGTCATTGCCGACCTTGCACCACGCCAAACGATGGATCAGATACGGGCCGAGCTCGAGCCGTACCTCGCTGCCACCGGCGGAGGCAACACTGACTTCCTGGGCGAAACCACCCGCCGTACCGGCGCCCTGATCGCCCGTTCGCCGACCTCTCGCTCACTCATTACCCACCCGACGATCATCGACACGCTCGACCTCGTGTTGGGCGACCACGCCAGCACCTTCCAGGTCGACCTGACCCAGCTGGTTACCATCGGACCCGGTGCGCCGGCGCAGATGATTCATCGGGATCAGTGGTCGTTCGATCACTACCAGTTCCCGAGGGGCTTCGAAGCCGAAGTCGGCACCATGTGGGCCGTGACCGACTTCACTGAAGAGATGGGTGCGACACGGATGGTGGTGGGCAGCCACCGGTGGGAGGACGATCCCGACGAGGTGGACCCCGCCCTGTCCTCCCCAGCGGTCATGACCAAGGGTTCGGTCCTCTTGTATACGGGCTCGGTATTCCACGGTGGGGGCGCCAACACCACCAAGACCACCCGGATCGGGATGAACGTGGGCTACTCGCTCGGGTGGCTGCGCCAGGAGGAAAACCAATATCTCGCCTGTCCGCCCGAGATCGCCCGCACCCTCCCCGAGGGGCTGCTCAGGCTGATGGGCTACCAGCGCGGCTCCCTCGCCATCGGCTACGTGGACGACATGCGAGAACCCCTGGACTGGCTGTACGGCAGCCCGGCGCTTATGTCGGACTTCTACAGTTACCGCCGCACCGCTCGCAAGCGGCTCAAGGCGACCGAAACCTACGTTCCGCCCAGGGAGTCTTAGCCCGAAAACACCGGCTAATTAAGTTGAGCTACGACAGAAATGTGAGGGAAAGCGTAATGCAGAATCGGATTCGTGAAGTCTTAGCTGCTCATGGCCGCATGGCGGTCGATCCACGCGAGGGCAGCGCCCCGTGGCGTGGTGTAAATGGCCCGGCGATTCACATGAGGCTCTGTGTGTATTTGACACTATGCCGTGAGGGCGGCGGTTACCGCAACGTGTTTGCCGGAGGACCTAGTGGGGCAGGTTGCGTCGGAACGAAACTGCGAGCGTTAGTGCCTGGGATGATCGTACTGTGATTCGATAGTGGAGTCTGCGCCGCCGACGTGGTGGGTCATGCGTTCGATTTGCACGCAT
>NZ_JBKQTQ010000132.1:0-13052 GCF_052143115.1 Mycobacterium sp. | reverse complement strand
TTGAGGTTCGGCCGTCGATGGTTCGGCGGGTGTGATGTCGATGGGTCGTTCGAGTAGTTTGCCTTTGTGGAAGACGGCCCCGGCACGGACGAGGGCAACCAGGTGTGGGGTGTTGACGGCCCGCCAGCGGGCTTGTGCCGCGTCGATCAGCTTGTAGGCCATGGCAATTCCGGCGGCACGCGAACCGGGACCCTTGGTGACCTTGGTCCGCAACCGCACGGTGGCAAAAGTACTTTCGATCGGGCTCATCCACAGGTTCTGATCATTGCTCGCTGCCGCGCCAGTTGGGTGCTTGGCCTTCGGAGTGCGTGGGGAGATCTTCAGTCCAAGCGAATCGGAAGCGCGGCGACGATGGCGTCGATGGGTGAGCGAACTGTTGTGACAAATCAGGTTTTTCGATTCGCCAGGTCGGCATGCCGGCCGGTCGTTGCGATGAAGTCGTCAAGGATGTCCACCACGGCTGTCGGGGCCTCGACATGCGGGAAGTGCCCGACACCGGCGAGCACCTCAAGTCGGCTACCCGGCACGGCGTCGTGAGCGGCGTAGCCGTGGGCGACAGGAATGATCCGGTCCTGCTCACCCCAAATCAGCAGGGTGGGTAATCCATAACTTAGATGTATCTTGCTGAGCGCACTGACCGCCTGGCCGCGGTAATCCACCACCGAGCGCAATGTACGCAGGAACGCCTGGCGTGTCTGGCGATCCGACAACGAGGAATAGGCGTTCCATATCTCGCCCGCGCGCGGCGACTGGATTCCGGCCGACGTGAGCCACGACCCCAGCTTGTTGCCGATGTTCAAAACCGGTTGCGGCGCGACCACCGGCAGCACCAGCTCGGTTCCGGGTGCCGAGAGGATCCGCAATATCCAGCTCAGGTCGGGGCCGAGGCCACCGCTGCTGATGAGAACCAATCGCTGGCAGTAGTCGCGATGTTGATAGGTGAACTGCATGGCCACACCGCCACCAAGTGATTGACCGACCACGGTCGCCCGGCTGATGCCTAGTTCATCGAGCAGATCACGCAGCGACGCCGCGAACGCACCCAGCGAATAGTCACCGCGCGGCTTGGCTGATTCACCGTGTCCCAACAGGTCCGGTGCCACCACCCGATACTTTTTCGACAACTCAGGGATGACCGCCCGCCAGGTCGCCGAAGTTCCCGCCATGCCATGAATCAACAGCAGCGCCTCGCCGGCACCTGCGTCCCGATAGGCAATACGCTCACCGTGCAGATCGAGATAGTTCATCTCGGTCACGTGAATTGGTCTCCATCCAACGGTGTTCCGGCATGCCGACCCGACTATTAATCGATTATAACGTAACCTACGGTCCCGTAGGTTACTGGCCAGTAGATCACGGTCGTCTGCGCTGGTCGCGACGCCATTGGCGGACCGCGGCGATCGCTGTCTTGAGGCCGCGGCGGCGCCCCGTCGCTAGGTCGGTCCCGGCGAAACCGGGCTCCAGTTCGGTGAACATCCGCTCGCTGCGGGTCTCCGGAGCGTCATCGGCGGTGGCGCGCAAGCAGCGGTCCGGCAGCGACAGTTTGGCGATGGTGCGCCACGTCTTGCCGTACTGCATCAGGAACGAACCCGTGGTGTACGGGAGGTCGTATTTGTCGCAGACCTGCTTGACCCGGACCGAGATCTCGTGCAGCCGGTTGCTGGGCAGATCGGGGTAGAGATGGTGCTCGATCTGGTGGCACAGGTTGCCGCTCATGAACCGCATCGCCGGCCCGGCCTCAAAGTTGGCGCTGCCCAGCATCTGTCGCAGATACCACTGACCCCGGGTTTCGCCGATCATGTCGGTCTTGGTGAATTTCTCTGCCCCGTCGGGGAAATGCCCACAGAAGATCACCGCGTTGGCCCAGATGTTGCGGATCACGTTGGCCACCACGTTGGCCTTCAGCGTCGATTTATAGGTCGCCGCCGGCGACAGCGAGGTAAGCGCCGGGAACGCGACGTAGTCCTTGACGAGCTGCCTTCCGGCCTTGGCCGAGAATTCGCGGATCTGCAGGAGGGTGGTTTCGCGGTCCGAGCCGCCCTTGAGGATTTTGCCGAATTCGATGGGCTGCAAGCCAATTCCCCACTCGAATCCGAGCGCGAGGATGGTGTTGAACAGCAGGTTGCCGATGTGGGCGGGCTCCCACGGCTGGTCACGGGTGACCCGCAGGGTGCTGTAGCCCACGTCGTCGTCCATGCCGAGGATGTTGGTGTACTTGTGGTGCTGAAAGTTGTGGGTGGATCGCCAGTGCTTGGACACGCCGCTCATGTCCCACTCCCACGTCGAGGAGTGGATCTCGGGATCGTTCATCCAGTCCCACTGGCCGTGCATGACGTTGTGGCCGATCTCCATGTTCTCGACGATCTTGGCCAGACCGAGCGTCACCGTTCCCGCCCACCATGCCGAGCGTCTTGAGCTCGCGGCCAGCATGAGCCGGCCAGCGACATCCAGAGCACGTTGCGCGGCGATGGTGCGGCGGATGTAGCGCGCGTCGCGCTCGCCACGGGAATCCTCGATGTCCAGCCGGATCGCGTCCAGCTCAACGGCCAAGTTGTCGATGTCGGCGTCGGTCAGGTGAGCAAAGGCCGGAACGTCTGTGATCGCCATCGTTATCCTCCTTTCTTTCGGGTTCATAACTCGGGCTGCCGGCGTTAATCGCCAACGAAAACCGCAACCCACCACACCCGGCTCGGTCAGCCACTGCTAGCCGAGCCGGGGAGTACATCGGGCCGGTCAGTAGTAGTGGCGGCGGCCGCCGACGGCGTGTCCCATCCGTCCCATCACCATCAGTAGCAGGCCGACGACGAGGAGGATGACCCCGATGACCAAGCAAATATGGGCGTAGGCGAAGGTAGGGATGAGGGCAGGGAGGAGGAGCCCGAGGACGATAAGGAGGATTCCGAGGCCGATCATGACATTTACCTAGTTTCTGTGTGGATGTTTGGAGGAGGATTGCCCGGGTCAGTGATTGAACGCGTCATTTAACTTGGCCCGCCGCCGGTTTGGCGTTGCCCTCGGCTGATCGTTGCGTCCTTCGGTGCACGGCCGGGTGTACCCGGCGTCATTGGCACGGTTGTTTTCTCGCTCGGTCGCCGGTCAGGTGGTCGACAAACCGACGTGCACGGGTTGGGTGAACGCGGAGTTGGTGGTCCGCCGAATTCCGGGCTAACGACGAATGAGCGAAATGCGCATGCTGTCTCGAATGCAACGGGTAGATGTCAAAATGTGCGGCGCGAGCAAATGCTCATCAAGTTCGGCGGCGTACAGCCAAAACTCTTTCCGGACTGGCTGAAGGGCTCAGCAACAACAACTTTACACCTGTCGGGTACCCCCGGCGAGATTCTGACCTGAGAGGTCACCCACACGGGTAGTGGTGGCTGGCCGCCGAGTCCGGTGTGGCCGTGGTGATTGTACGTGTGCAGCCAGGTGGTAAGGGCCTGGCAGCGTTCGGTGTCGCGGGAGACCCGGGCGCGGGCCCCGGTGGGGCTCAATGACTCGCGCGACTACCCGGATCTCCTCCGGCAGGCGGCGGAGATCGCGAACAAGGACACGGCTGTGCGGGTCTTCACACCCGAAAATCGGCTATCTGTCCCTGCTCCTGGCTGTGGGTACGCGCAACCAGTAGGTGAGGGGCCCGATGGTACGCGAGATGGTCATCGACACGCTGGCCGCTCCGGGCGGTAATGACCTGTCTTGGCCCGCAACAGATTAGCCTGGGTGCGAAATGTCGGTGAGTCGGTCGCGCACTATCACCCGACGTCTGACTTGTACCAATTCCCGATAGTTGGGGGATCCTCAGAATAGACAGTTAGATTCGTTACCCCCTCCTGAGCGCCTGGGCCCTCGCCCCTTGCCGCGAGTTGTGCGACTCCCAAGCCCCAGCCCCTAAAGCTGAAGCTCTGTCCGGTGGTGGCATCGGTGACCTCGAGCTCCGCTGGATCGAAGACGATCGCGCTGTTGTTCACGAGATCCAGTCGCCAGAGTGGTAGCTTCGCGATTGCCTCGAAGTGAGCACGAACCTCCTCGGTGGTTGCGAACTTGGGGCCGCTGGCGACGGTCTGGTCTAGCCGATGAACCGTAAACTGCTGCGTGGATTGGTCCTCGAGGCTGGTGGTCGCGGTGACCGCATACCCCAGTGGTTGCGATATCTCGTTGAGCCGATTGCACTCGCCGGCAACATCTGTCATGTGCTGCGCTTGTTCTTTGTCGATCATTCAGTCCCTCTCATCGGCATGTCACCGACCCGGACTCATTGTGAACTGCTGACCGCCATCGGCGCGAGTGGACCCAACCGCTCAGTGGCACGAGTCTGCTCGCCGCCCAGTTGCAGTTGACAAACCCCTAGCGCTTGCCACACCGGCGCGGATGCGTCAGCGAGGGGTTAGCGGTGGCACCTAATATTGTGGACGCCACGGTAACACTGGCCGGATCCCAGGTCTCGCCATATGCCACCACGCACCCCATCGAGGACTGGACCGAGATGTTCGCGCACTACTTGCAGACACCGCTGGTCGATTTCCCAGTGTGGTTTGGTTGACTTGGCCCCTAGCACAATTCAGTTCTTTCAGGCCGGAGGCGAAGGTGTTCGCATATGGCATGACCTGTTCGTCGAACAGATTACGCTGTCGGAGAAGGTCATCCGCACGATCGAGGACAGCGGGGGACAGCTGACCTCGTCCCGGACTGGCTGGCTTCTCAACATCGCTGACGCTATACGGCGCGGGCAGAGTGAGCCACCGCGCAGCGCGGTTTTTACGCGCTTGCACACTCAGCCCATGTTGGGCTCCTGATCGGCGCGCTCGGCGTCGGCCGGGTCCTCGGTTGTGAGCGTGTCGAGGATGAACTGCGCGGTGGTGTATCGATCGGTACCCGCGCCATCAGCTTGGGTGTCCAATTTCGAATGTGCTTGCCGCGGGGTGTAGCCGCGGCCGATGAGTACTCCGATGGCCTGGCTGATGACCGACGCCGCTCGCAGAGATGTCCCGGCGTCCGACCCGGCGGGGACGCTCCGGTGCTGATCGAGCGCGAAGTCGCTGGGCGGACGGCCGGTTAGCCACGCCAGGTCGGCGGTGAGGTCGACAAATGTTCCCGGCGTCTCCGCGTAAAGGATGAGGGCAACCGAAGGCGCCGCCCGGCCGTCACCGACACGGGCCAGCGGCGTGAGCCGAAGCGAGGTGCGAACATTGTCGGCCGTGCCGTCATCGAGGGTGGTGAACGTGAATGGCGGATCACTGCCGTCGAAGGTCACGCTCAGACCGAGATAGCTGGGCACCGCCGCTTGGGCGTCGACGCCCAATTGGTGCAGACTGTGCAGCACATCGGCGCCGGGCTCATCCAGGGCGGCGGTGAGGATGCCCAAATCGGCGGCCAGGGCCGCACTGATCTTCATGACGGGATTGCTCCGCTGGGCGCTCCCGAGCGCGGATCGAGCCTGCCGGTGCCGAACAGGCGAGCCGCCTGCAGGGTGGGGAACGCGCGACGCAAGCCGGGACCCGTCGCGTTGACTGTTTTCCCACCCTCCAACCTACGCGCGTTACACCGTGCAGCGGCAGTTCGGCCGCGGGCCGACCTGGTGGTTCGGGCTCAGATCGGGTTGCGTCGGGCGCGGGCGCGGCGCACGGCTTCATCGACGATGTGTTGGGCTACCTCAGCCAATTTGCGGTGTTCGGATTGGCTGATCGCCCGCAGCTGAGTAAACGCCTCCTCGGCGCTGCGCCCGCTGCGTCCCCGGATCAGGCCGATCGCCTGATCGATAACCGGGCGCGTCGACAGCGCCTTCTGCAACTGGGCAGTCAGCGCCATCGCGTGCGCGAGGACCTGGGCGTTATGCACCGCCACTGCCGCGGGTTTGGCGAACAGTTCCCCCAGTTCGGCGGCGTGCTCATCGAAGACGTCTTTGCCGTGGGCGTAGACATTGATCGCGCCGATCACCTGATCCGACAGCAGCAGCGGCAGCGACAGCGCACTGTGCACGCCCAAGCGGCCCACCCGGGGACCGAACCGCGGCCACATCTTCTCCCCACCCAACGACCCAGACCGCACCGTGCGCCGCTCCAGTGCCGCGGTGATGCAGGGCCCCTCCTTGAGGGTCGCGTACTGAATCTCGTCGATCTCGGCGACAAACGGGGCGCTGGCCGCCAACGCCTCCACCATGTTGTCCAGCTGGTCGACCTGCAACAAGGTAACCCCGGCACCGTCGGCGCCCGGTATCGCGTGCACCGCGAACGTCGACACCTCAGTCAACAACTCAGGCAACCCCAGACTGCCCGCCACCAAGCCCGCCAGGTCGTCGATCCCAGCCCGCAAGTAGGCGGCATCAGCGCTAGCCTGCTGCGCGCTCAGCGACCCCAACGGTAAGCCGTCGTCCCCGGTCAACTCCGTCATTACCTGCGCTCAATTGTCTTGGCGGAGCTGGGAATCGAACACCGAAGCCCAGCGCCATCGTGGCGCAAGCGTCACGAGATGGTTGTCAAATTGATAGTACGCCGGTCGCGGCGGAGCAGAAACACACTGTCGTGCCTGTGCTGAGAATTTCAGCTGGTCCGGGATGAGTTCAGCCGTCCGCCGCTTAACTCAAGGAGCATTGGCTCCGAACCCTCACAACCGGTGATCCAATGCACGTCAGGTCACCATGACCACTTCACTTGCTTTCTGTGCCAACAACGGCATTTCCCTGCTCGATGACCCGGTGAACGAGCAGACGGTGACCCAGGTGACCCATGTGTACCGCGGTCATCAACCCACCTACCTGCGGGCGCAACAGATTCCGGCGACGGTTGCCTCGCGGACTTCCTCATGCGCAACAACGGCCTCATCCCCGGCTGAGGGCGAAACCCTCGATTCCTCGATATCTACTAAGGACATGCGATGAAGGCCTTGATCGTCCTGGTTGTGGTGCTCGTTCTTGTCGGCCTGATCGTGTTGCCGCTGTCGATCAGAGTGGTGACGCAATACGAGAAGGGTGTGTTGTTTCGCCTCGGCAAGGTGGTCGGTGTCAAGGACCCCGGGCTGGCCGTGATCATCCCGGTCATCGATCGGCTGTTGAAGGTCTCGCTGCGGATTGTGACGATGCCGATCCAGTCCCAGGGCATCATCACCCGCGACAACGTCAGCGTAGATATTTCGGCGGTCGCCTACTTCCGGGTCGTCGACGCGGTGAAGTCGGTGATCGCCATCGAGAACGTCCACGCCGCGATCAACCAGATCGCGCAAACCACGCTGCGCAAGGTCGTCGGCCAGCACACCCTTGACCAGGCGCTGGCGGAGACCGACACCATCAACGCCGATATCCGAAAGATCCTCGACATCGCAACACTCGAATGGGGTGTCGAAGTGACACTGGTCGAGCTCAAAGACATCCAGTTGCCCGACAGCATGAAACGTGCGATGGCTCGGCAAGCCGAGGCCGAGCGCGAGAAGCGAGCCAAAATTATTGCGGCGGAGGGCGAATCAATGGCCGCGGCCGCGTTGGGTGAGGCGTCGGACACGATGATGGCGCACCCGTTGGCTTTGCAACTGCGCAACCTGCAAACGCTTGTCGAAATCGGGGTGGAGAAGAACACCACCATCGTGTTCCCGGCGCCGCTCATGAGTGCGATCGGTGAACTGGGCGCCTTCCTCTCCAGAGAAAGTGCGGCCGCCGCGTCCCCGACCCAACCGGTCACCACCGCTAATGGGGCCGACACGTCAACACGAATCGGGTAGATGCGAGTCGACCAAGGGAGCACCACAATGACGACCCGGACCCTCGAACCAGAACTGCTGCACAAGATGGACGCCTACTGGCGGGCGGCGAATTACCTGTCGGTCGGCCAGATCTATCTGTATGACAATCCATTGTTGAGACGTCCGCTGGCGCTCTCGGATGTGAAACCGCTGGTGGTCGGCCATTGGGGAACGACGCCGGGGCAGAACTTCATCTACGTGCACCTAAACCGGGTCATCACGAAGTACGACCTGGACATGTTCTACGTCGCCGGCCCCGGCCACGGCGGCCCGGCCCTGGTCGCCAACACCTACCTCGAGGGCTCGTATTCGGAGATTTATCCCGATGTCAGCCAGGACGAGCCCGGGTTGAAGAAGCTGTTCACCCAATTCTCTTTTCCCGGAGGCATTTCCAGCCATGTAGCACCGACGACTCCGGGATCGATCCACGAAGGCGGGGAACTGGGCTACTCGCTGAGTCACGCGTTCGGCGCTGTTTTCGACAACCCGGGCCTGGTTGTCGCGTGCGTGATCGGCGACGGCGAGGCCGAGACCGGGCCACTGGCGACGGCCTGGCATTCCACCAAGTTCCTCAACCCGATCGGCGACGGAGCGGTGCTGCCGATCCTGCATCTGAACGGCTACAAGATCAGCAACCCCACCGTGCTGGCCCGCATCGAACACGAGGAGCTGGACCAGTTCCTGCGCGGCTGCGGCTGGGAACCGCGCTACGTCGAGGGTGAGGACCCCGAAGACATGCACGAGCTGATGGCCACCGTCCTCGATGAGACGGTCGAGGCCATCCACGGGATCCAACGCAACGCTCGAACCGCCGGCGACACCACCCGCAAACGGTGGCCGATGATCGTGCTGCGCTCCCCCAAGGGCTGGACCGGACCCAAAGAAGTCGACGGCCAGCAGATCGAAGGCACCTTCCGGGCACACCAGGTGCCGCTGCTCGTCGATGAACACCATCCCGGGCACGTCGAGCAACTCGACGCCTGGATGCGCAGCTACAAACCCGAAGAGCTGTTCGACCAGACCGGGCGACTGCTGCCCGACCTGGCTGCGCTGGCCCCGGATGGGCAACAGCGGATGGGTGCCAACCCGCACACCAACGGCGGGGTGTTGCTGCGTGACCTACGGATGCCCGACTTCCGTGCCCACGCGGTCGCGGTGGCCGCGCCCGGCGCGGTTGAAGCTGAAGACACCCGCGTGCTGGGCACTTTTTTGCGCGACGTCATCGCGCTCAATGACGAGGCGCGCAACTTCCGGATCTTCGGCCCCGACGAAACCCTGTCGAACATGCTCGGCGCGGTCTTCGAGGTCACCGACCGCCAATGGGAGGCCCGCACCGTCGCCAACGACGAGTTCCTCGCGCCGCGGGGGCGTGTGCTGGATTCGATGCTCAGCGAGCACCAAAGCGAGGGGTGGCTGGAGGGTTATCTGCTGACCGGCCGGCACGGGCTGTTCAACTGCTACGAGGCGTTCATCCACATCATCGACTCGATGTTCAACCAGCACGCCAAATGGCTCAAGGTCACTGCGCAACTGCCGTGGCGCCGTGACATCGCGTCGCTGAACTATGTGCTGGCCTCTCATGTCTGGCAGCAAGACCACAACGGGTTCACTCATCAAGACCCCGGCTTCTTGGACCACGTCGTCAACAAGAAAGCTGACGTCGTGCGGGTCTACCTGCCGCCAGACGCCAACTGCCTGCTCTCGGTGGCCGACCATTGTCTGCGCAGCCGCCACTACGTCAACGTGATCGTCGCCGGCAAACGCGCGATGCCGCAGTGGCTGAGCATGGATGAGGCGGTGGTGCACTGCACCGAAGGCATCGGCATCTGGGAATGGGCCGGAAACGACCGCGGCGCCCAACCCGATGTGGTCCTGGCGTGCTGCGGAGACACCCCCACCCTCGAAGTGCTCGCCGCGGTGTTGATCCTGCGGGAACACCTGCCCGAGTTGAAGATTCGCGTGGTCAACGTGGTGGACCTGATGAAACTGCAGTCAGCCAGCGAGCACCCACATGGACTCAGCGATCGCGACTACGACACCCTGTTCACCACCGACAAACACATCATCTTCGCCTTCCATGGTTATCCCACCATGATCCACCGACTCACCTACCGCAGAACCAACGACAACCTGCACGTGCGTGGCTACAACGAAGAAGGCACCATCACCACGCCCTTCGACATGCGGGTACAAAACAAACTCGACCGTTTCCACCTGGTCAGCGACGTCATCGACCGCCTGCCCCAGCTCGGCGCGGAGGGCGACTACCTCAAACAGACCATGACCGACAAACTCGTCGAACACACCCGCTACATCAACACCCACGGCCAAGACCACCCCGAAATCCGCAACTGGAGATGGAACCCTCCGCAATGACGACATCTGAGGTGATCGGAATGACCATGTCTGCTGTTAAAGCGGCGAAGCCACGCGTGACGTCGGAACCGAGCTACTCTCCGGCGCTGATGCCCGCAACGGTATATCGGTCCATCGCCCAACAAGCGCTGAAGCTGACGGGCGCAGAAATCACACTGGTCGCTGTCGCAATCAACCACGACATACCCACGTCGGAGGTGGCCGATCTGATGATCGTGGAAACCGCCGGTGCTGCAATGACCTCGCCGGCGGCCCATGCCATCTCCCTCGCCGGTACCCTGATCGGGCAGGCCTTCGTGGAGCGGATCCCTCGACGACTGAAGAACTTCGACATCGCCATCGACGGCGTCCAACATGCCGGCCCAGCGCTGGTGCTTCCGCTGTGCACCACCGATAGCGTCGCCGGGGTGTTGGTCGCGGTGCGGCGCGACGGCGCACCGACGTTCGGCGACGAGCAACTCGACATGATGGCCGCGTTTACCGACCAGGCGGCGCTCGCCTGGCAGCTGGGGTCCACACAGCGCCGAATGCATGAACTCGACATTCTCGCTGACCGCGACAGGATCGCCCACGACCTGCACCACCACGTGATCCAGCAGATCCTCGCGGTCGAACTGGCTCTGCAGGGGACCATTCCGCGGGCGCGATCAACTGAGGTGCAGCAGAGACTGTCCGGCAGCATTGATGATCTTCAAGGCGTCATTCAGCAGATCCGAACCGCAATTTTCGACCTGCACGGCGCACCGCCGCACATCACCCGGCTGCGACAGCGGCTCGACAACGCAGTCGCGCAGTTCTGCGGATCCGAACTGGGCACCACGGTCCAATTCGTGGGCCCCTTGTCGGTCGTCGATGCCGCACTCGCCGATCACGCCGAAGCCGTTGTGCGCGAAGCGGTCAGCAACGTTGTCCGGCATGCGGGCGCGACCAAACTTGCGGTGACGGTCAAGGTCGAGGACGACGTGTGCATCGAGGTTATCGACAACGGTCGAGGCGTCGCCGGCGGCATCACCGGCAGGGGCTTGACCGGCTTGCATCACCGCGCGCAGCAGGCCGGCGGCGGGTTCAGCATCGCGGATGCTCCCGGCGGAGGCACCGTGCTGCGCTGGTCAGCACCGCTGCCCTGATCACCCGGCCCCTTCACTGATCGCAACCAATCGGGCCACCGCACGTTCAATACCATCAGCAAGCTCGTCGACATCGGGTACCGCGTCATAGTCGACGGTGATACCGAACACCAGATCGTCCCCGTAACTGAGCATCGCGATGCCGGTGCGGAGGTGAAGTGCGATCGGTGGGATAGGTAGCAGGCGCAGCACATCTCGGCCCATCATGCGTAATCGACGACGGGGGCCGGGCACGTTGGTTGCCAAGGCGACGATCCCGAGTTGGGGAAGCCGGGTTAGCAACCGAACCGCCCAGGCCGTCCAAGCGAAGGGGATGTAGTTGGCCGCCGAAAAGAACGCAGATCCGGCCTGTCGTTGCCCGCCGGACTTGACTCTTGTCAATCGGCTGTGCACCGCTTGCAGCCGTTCTACGGGATCCTCGAGCTCGATGGGAAGGTATGGCAGCATGAGAGAGACGCGATTATCGAGTTGGTTCGATGCGTCGGCCGACCGCACCGAGACCGGCACCAATGTGCGCAGCGAATTTTGTTGCGGCTGTTCGCCTCGGTGCATCAGCATTGCCCGGAAGCTATCGGTAATCGCAGCCAGTGCAACGTCATTGATGGTCACGTCAAACTTATGGCAAATCATGGCCAAATCGACAAGGAGGACTTGGGCTGCGCTGTAACGCCGCAGATTGCTGACCGGGCCGATCAGCGAGGAATCCGCCTGACTCAGGATGCCGGCGACGATTTGAACAGCGCCGGCCGCAATGCGAGCAGCGGCACCCGTGACGGCGTTAGAAAGGTGCCAGATGCCGCCAGCCCAGTCCAGCGGATTCAGGCTCGGCCCGGACGGACGAGGCGCGGGCGACTCGGCGGCGGCACGTATCCGGTTGGCGAACGTTTCTGCTTCCGCGCCGTCGCACAGCCCCGCGAGCAGGCGCGTCGCGGAGATTCCGTCGGCGATGCAGTGGTGCAGCTTAGTCAGGACCGCCCAGCGATTCTCGGCCAGTCCTTCGATAGTCCAGCTTTTCCACAACGGTCGATCTCGATCGAGGCGTCGTTCCATGATATCGGCGACGACCCGGAATAACGCTGCATCATCGCCGGGCTGCGGCAACGCAATTCGATGCACATGATGGGCGAGATCGAACTGGGGATCATCGACCCATTCCGGCGCCGCGAGGTCGAGCGGATACGTGTGCACCACCTGCGTGAACCGGGGAATCTCGGACACCCGCTCGGCGAGCACCGATACGAGCGAGGCATGGTCGGGGGCCGGCCCTTCCATGACGGCCAGGCCGCCGATCGCCAGACTCACGTGCCGGTCGGAATCTTCGGCCTCGAGGAAGCCGGCATCAAGAGTCGTCAAGTGCTCCACCAGCGGCCTCCAAAGTTGTTTTGGTTCAATCACTATCCGCCCCGTGTAGGTGCCCCGGCAGCATCTTGGAGCACCATGGGAGGCAAGCGGCTCACAGGGTCGACGCCACCAGGCCGGTCAGGTCGGCGAGGCGGTGGGAGTAACCCCACTCGTTGTCGTACCAGCCGACGATCTTCACCAGGTCACCGGTGACTTTGGTGAGCCCGGAGTCAAAGATGCACGACGACGGGTCGGTCACGATGTCGGAGGAGACGATGGGATCCTCGGTGTAGGTGAGGAAGCCCTTCAGCTCACCGTCGGCGGCGGCCGCGAACGCGGCGTTGACCGCCTCAGTGGTTGCCGGCTCGCGGACGATGACGGTGAGATCGGTGGCTGAACCGGTGGGCACCGGCACCCGCAGCGCGTACCCGTCGAGCCGGCCTTCGAGCTGGGGCAGCACCACGCTGATCGCGCGGGCGGCCC
>NZ_JBKQTQ010000131.1:0-7446 GCF_052143115.1 Mycobacterium sp. | reverse complement strand
GCAGCCCATGCCGATGCCGCCATAGATGTGGCCTCGCGTTCGATCAGCCAAGCGATCGAGGGTTTCGATAAGGCCCGCGTCGGCAGCTTCGTGATGGCCTGCTCGACCGGTTACATCAATCCCGGCCCCGATCTCCTGCTAGCCAAAAAGCTTGGCCTGCGGTCGGATTTGCGGCGCACCTTCATAGGTCACATGGGTTGCTACGCGGCGCTCAACGTCATCAAGGTCGCCATGGACAGCTTGGCCGCAAGACCCGAAGAGCTGGTGATCGGCAACTGCACCGAGCTCAGTTCGGCCCATGTCCGCAATAGCCCGATGCCCGACGAGGATCCGACGGAATCACTGATCACGCAGGCGCTCTTCGGCGATGCCAGCGTGTCCATGCTGATGGGGTCGGCGCCCGACGGAGCCGGAATTCAGTTCCTGCGCACGCACACTGAGCAGCTCTATGACCAGCACCAGATGATGAGTTTGAACATCGGCAACCAGTCATTTTGGATGACGCTGGCCGCCGGCGTACCAGCGGCGCTCCAAGAGAACATCGAGGACTTTCTTGTCAAACTCCTGCAGCCTCTGGGACTGTCGGCCAGCGATGTCAACCACTGGGGAATACACCCAGGCGGTCCGAAGATCGTGCGGGTGCTGGGAAAGCAGTTGGCGTTGCAGCCGGCGCAATTACGGGCGAGCTGGGACGTCCTCGCTAACGCCGGAAACTGCGCCTCGGCCACGGTGCTACTGGTACTGGAAAACATTCTGCGAGTCGATAAGCCCCGCCGGGGAGAGTACGGGGTCCTGTTGACGTTCGGGCCGGGGCTCACCATCGAGGGCGCCGTCATTCGCTTCTGAACCAGATCGAGCGCCCGTCGCGGCCCGCCGCACGAAGCGCTGATCGTCTGAAAGCACAGGTCACAAGATCCCAGGCGGAGGAAATGTGTTAGAGGGTATTGCTCGGCTGGCCATTCGTGCGCCGCGGCGGATCATCGCAATCGCGCTGCTTGTCATGGCGGGCGCGGCGGTTTTCGGCATACCGGTGGCGAAAAGCCTGTCGGCGGGTGGCTTCGAGGATCCAACTGCGGGTTCCGCCCATGCCGCCCAGCTGTTGGCCGGCAAGTTCAATCAGGGCGACATGCAGATGCTGATCACCGTCAGCTCCAACGACGGCGCACAAAGCGGTGCCGCCAGCGCTGTCGGCACCGACATCGTTGTTCGGCTGCACAACTCGCCTTATGTGGCACAGGTGACCTCGCCATGGACAGCACCGCCGTCCTTGGCGAAGGCACTGATCAGCAAGGACGGTAACACCGGGCTCATCGTCGCGGGCATCATCGGCGGTGAAAACGGCGCGCAGCAGCATGCCGAAACTCTCAGCAACGAATTGGTACACGACCGTGACGGCGTGACGGTGCGCGCCGGGGGCGAGGCAATCACCGCCACCGAGATCAACCTCCAGACCCAAAAGGATCTCAAGCTGATGGAATCCATCGCGATCCCGCTGAGCTTTCTGGTGTTGGTGCGGGTGTTCGGTGGCGTGGTGGCGGCGGCGCTGCCGTTGGCAGTTGGCGGCTTCGCGATTTTTGGTTCGATGGCAGTGCTGCGCGCGATCACCTTCGCGACCGACGTTTCGATCTTCGCGCTGAATCTGTCCGTCGCGACGGGGCTGGCCTTGGCGATCGACTACACGCTGCTGATTATCAGCCGGTTTCGCGACGAGCTTGCCAACGGCGCCGGACGCGACGAGGCCCTCATGCGGACGATGGCCACCGCCGGCCGGACCGTGCTGTTCTCGGCGATGACGGTGGCGCTGTCGATGTCGGTGATGGTGCTGTTTCCGATGTACTTCCTGAAGTCATTCGCCTACGCCGGCGTCGCGGTGGTGGTGTTCGCGGCCGTCGCCGCGATCGTGGTCACGCCAGCGGCCATTGCGCTGCTCGGCCAACGGTTGGACTCCCTTGATGTTCGCCGGCTGGCACGCATGCTGCTGCGGCGGCCGGAACCCGTCCACCGCCCGGTTGAGCAGACATCCTTCTACCGGTTAGCCAAATTCGTGATGCCCCGGGCGATTCCGATCGGGCTCGCCGGTGCCGCGCTGCTGGTCGCGCTAGGCTTGCCGTTTTCCACTGCCAAGTGGGGCCTGCCCGATGATCGCGTGTTACCGACATCGAGCTCGGCGCGACAGGTCGGTGATCAGCTCCGCACCGATTTCGCTGACAACCTGGCGACGAACGTGACCATTGTCATCCCCGACGCCGGCGGGATCAGCGCCGCCGAGTTGGACCGCTACGCGACGCAGCTCTCGCAGGTGCCCGCGGTGTCGTCGGTGTCGGCGCCCGGTGGCACGTTCGTCGCCGGTAGGCGTGTCGGACAATCCTCGGGCGCGACCGCCGTCACCGACGGCAGTGCTTTTCTGACCGTCACGAGCAGCGTGCCGCTGTACTCGCAGGCCTCCCAGACGCAGCTCGACGGGCTGCAGGCCGTGCCCGGTCCCGCAGGCCGGCACGCGCTTCTGACGGGGACCGCACCGACCAACCGCGACACCGCCCACGCGGCCATCTCGCGGTTGCCCATCGTCCTCGCGGTCATTGCCGCGATCACCTTCGTACTGATGTTCCTCCTCACCGGCAGTGTGGTGTTGCCGCTAAAGACGCTGGTGCTCAACGGCTTATCGCTGACAGCCACGTTCGGCGCACTGGTGTGGATCTTCCAGGACGGACATCTCGGCGCATTGGGTACCACCGCCACCGGCACGCTGGTGGTCACCATGCCCGCGCTGCTGTTCTGCATCGCGTTCGGCTTGTCGATGGACTACGAAGTATTCCTGGTGTCGCGGATCCACGAATATTGGCTGGATCCCAACCGGACACCGGCCGACAACGACGAAAGCGTGGCGCTCGGGGTGGCCCACACCGGCCGCGTGATCACCGCCGCCGCATTGATCATGTCGATCTCATTCGCAGCAATGATCGCCGCCCAAGTGTCGTTCATGCGGATGTTCGGGCTGGGTTTGACGCTGGCCGTTCTGGGAGACGCAACGCTGGTGCGCATGCTGCTCGTTCCGGCGTTCATGCGTGTCATGGGCCGGTTCAACTGGTGGGCACCCAAACCGCTTGCCCGGCTGCACAATAGGGTCCCGGCGAGCAAACCCGCACATCCATCAGCTTCGCCAGCCGAGGCGCTGTCCTACGCTGAGTGAGCGTCAGTACCTATGGACGGGATAGAGTTGCTAGTCACGCGCAGGTGCACCGATTTTGCGTTAGCACAGCGACATTCGTTGGGAGTAGGTGTCGGCTGTGTGTAGCGCAGTTTTCGTGCTGTCGCTTCTAGTGGCGATGGACCCCGTTCGGATCGGGATCATGGCGCTCTTGATTTCGCGGCCAAGGCCCATTCTCAACCTGCTTGCCTTCTGGTTGGGCGGCATGGCAGCGGGCATCGCCACCGCGTTGGTTGTGCTGCTTTTTCTACGCGATCTCACGCTTTCCGTTATGCGAGTTGTACTTTCGGCCCTCAGCAGCCCGACTGTCGCGTACATACAGGTCGGGATCGGTGTGCTCGCGGTGTGGATCGCCGCGCTGATCGCGGCGCGCTTCTGGGCGCGCCGGCGCGCCGTGCCGGTGACCGGCGGCGAGCCCTCGATCCTGGTGCTAGAGCCGAACATACCGACCGGGTCCAGCCGACTGTCGATCCGCGGCCAGCTTGAAGGCGGGTCACTGGTGGTGGCTTTTGTCGCCGGCCTGGGATTGGCAACGCCGCCCGTCGAGTACCTGGCGGCGATCATCGCGATTCTGGCCTCGGGAGCAACTGCCGCTGCGCAAGTGGGCGCGGCGCTCATGTTCACCCTCGTGGCTTTTACGGTCGTCGAGGTTCCACTTGTCAGCTATCTCGCAACGCCGGCGAAGACGCTAGCCGTCGTGCAGCGCCTGAACGATTGGATAAGTGCGCGCCGCCAGGCTCTCTCCGCAATGGTCGTCGGCGCATTCGCTGTCTTACTCGTGGTTACTGGCGTGGGCAAGGTCTGATGGCTAACGGATTAGCGGTTGTTGCAGCCATTCGCAACTAACATAGGCGACCATCTTCGCAGACTGCTTCCACAAATCACGGCGCAGCGCTACAAGGCGTCTTTGTGCTCGACGATGCCGCCACACCGGCCCGCCTCCACGGCGCGGCCGCGGGCCTCGCATTAGGACACTGAGTCGATAAGCGGTCGCGGGCCCGGCTTCGCTGGTTTGCTGCGGGTACGGATTATCAAGAGGCGCTTGGCAACAGACGCATCGCCGGCTTGGCGGCGGTGGTCGTCTTGTGTGCGCACAATGCGGCGGCTATGCACCCGATTACCTGCCCACTCTTGAGCATGCCGAGGTGGCCGACGTCATTGACCGTGATGGTCTCCACCTGGGCGTGGAACGGCACCGACCGCAGGCCGGGCACGATGATGTCGAGTGCCGCTGTCACTGATAGCCACCGCACCCCGTCAGGCAATGGCGTGGAGGCGAGCCGGCGCAACAGTGGCGACCCCGGCCGCAGTGCCCGGACGATCTCGACAAATGGCAATAAACCCGCCCAGGGCGACCCGCCAAACGGGGCGCCCAGCGTAACGACCGTGTCGACCCGCCCGTTCAAGCGAGGGTCCGCGATGGCTTGCGCGATGATGACACCGCCCAGACTGTGTCCGACCAGATGCACCTTGTCTGCAGCGGTTCGAGACAACGTCCTCTCCACATCGGCGACCAGCTGGCCAGCGAGCTGCTCCACCGAAGTTCCGAGCGGCGCATAGGCTATCGCCTCGACGGTTAGGCCGCGGGCACTTAGGGCTTGCGCCACCAAGGACCAGTGCGACTTGCTCCCCCCGAATCCGTGGACGAGCAGCACTGGACGTGTCGTGGAGGCGGCGTGCGCTTTTGCGTGTGGCGACATACTGCTTGCAGACTTATAGCCACCACCGACGAGGCGTCGCGGCGCCGTCGCGGCTCCAGACATCAACAGCGCCCCCTCGTGCACGTGCACCATCGCCGCACGCCGTACCATCTGAACCGCCGCGCGGGCGCCACCAAGCACACGCAGGGGCGCCGCCATATCCATCCGGCTCTGCGAACTGCAGATGCGTGCCGGTTGCCTTCTAGTCGGCTGCACGTGCGACATGTCCCACCTTCTTTGTGTAACCTGTGTCACATTGAGAATGGCGCTCGGCGGGTCGGGTGTCGTCAATGCCAGCCGCAATTTGGTATACGGGTCCGCAGGGGCCGCGCGCTACTTGGTAGCCGGAAGTCGCACCGAACTGGCTTGGGCCGCAGTCGTCCTCGCTAAAGCTGAGAGCAATCGACACAACGTCCGCTCGTAGTAGGGCTGATCTTCCCGTGGAACGGACCGATCTTCAATGCGAGTGCCAAGCTTGCGCCGGCCCTCGCCGGGGGGGTGCAGCATGCTCGTCAAGCCCGCCGAGGAGACGCCGCTGTCGGCATTTCTGCTAGACAAGCTCATCGCCGAGGCCGGCGTCCCGGACGGTGTCGGTAAGGAGATCGTGCGAGCGTCCGCCGGCAACCTGAAGAAGGTCATGCTCGAACTCGGCGGGAAGTCGCTGGTACTTATCTACGACGACGCCGATCTGGGCAAGGCCATACCGATGGCGCCGATGGGTATCTTCGTGCATTCCGGCCAGGGCTGCGTTTGCGGATCACGCATCTTCGTGCAGCGCGGTGTGTATGACCAGGTTGTGGAAGGCATTGCGCTGGTGGCGAATTCGATCAAGCCGAGCGGCCCAAGGAAGAGGGCAGCATGAGTGGGGCGCTGATCAGCCAAAAGCAGCTCACGCGCGTCATGGGCTTCATCGACGAGGGCAAGGACGATGTCGTTGAGGTGGTCACCGGTGGGCACCGGCTCGACCGGAAGGGCTACTTCGTCCACCCGACCGTGCTCACCAAAGTCGACCGCGGGATGCGGCTGTACCAGCAGGAGATCTTTGGCCCGGTAGTAACCGTCCTGCCGTTCGACGACGACGACGAAGCCGTGGCCAACGACACCACCTATGGTCTGGCCGCCACCGCCTGGACAAATAACCTCAGCCGCGCCCACCGTCTGGCGAAGCGGCTGGAGGCCGGAACCGTCACGCTGAACTGCCAGTTGGTTTTCGATCACACCGTGCCCTTTGGCGGTAACAAGCAGTCCGGCTGGGGCCATGAGTTCGGCCCCGAGGGTGTCGAGGCCTACATGCAGACAAAGTCGGTCTGGGCCCAGCTTTAGCTACAGCTACCCGCGGCGCCTTACCGCTTCTCGGTTTGGCCCGCGGCTACCGCGTCGGCAGCCTTAGCAGCGGCCGAGCCCGCAATTCGACCGAAGATCTCGGGCGCCAGCATCGCGAACCGGGCTAGCGCACGCTGATGGAGAGGCGCCACGGAGATTTCCGACTTGTCGCCCTCGATCGCGCGCACGACGGCATTAGCGACCTGCTTGGGCGTGCCAGTGCCCATCCCGGGTGGCGGCGCGGCGCCGCTGTCCGCGAACATCCCGGCCTCGCGAATCGCACCAGGGGAGATGACTGAAACACCAACGCCACTGCCACGCAAGTCTTCTCGCAGGTTCAGGGCGAATCCCCGTAGGCCGAACTTCGTCGTCGCGTAGATGGATGAGCGTGGTAAGGCGGCGAAGCCTGACATAGAGGAGACGAAAACAAAGTGCCCGCTGCCGCGCTGCTGCCAGCCGGGTAGCAGCTCGCGGGTCATGCGTACCGGCGACTCGAGGTTGACACGAAACGCGCGGCCGATCTCGTCTTGACTGAAGCTTTCCAGGCGACCCGACCCGGGAAGCGCCGCATTGGCGACCAACACGTCGATATCGCCGGCCTGCTCGAGCAACGCAAGCGCCGCGCCTTCCTCGGCCAGGTCACAGACAACCGTCGTGTGCCCTTCGCCCGGGAGTGATGCGGCGAGCTGCTCCAAGTCCTCGGCCTTTCGTGAGCTGAGGACGAGTGTCGCTCCACGCGACGCCAGCGCCCGGGCGATCGCTCGCCCCAGGCCCCCCATCGCGCCGGTCAGAAGGGTTGTCCTGCCGTCAAGATCCATGCCAGGAATCTACCGCGCACGATATTGCCGTCGCCTGGGCCGATACACCCGCTGACGGCTCCGCGAGTGCCCACATGCCAGGGATGGACAGTTGTTTCAGGGGATGGATAGTGTTGGCAGCGTTAAACCTCGCGGTGTTTAGGCGCTTGGTAGGGTAAGGACGGTGGTTGCGGGTGGGCGATCGCCATCGCGACGGGGTCCCGTTGACATCTTTGTGTGGGCGGCGAAGCGAGTGCGCGACGCTTGACGGGCTGTTGGATCGGGTGCGTGGTGGTCGCAGCGCTGTTGTGGTGTTGCGCGGTGAGCCGGGGATCGGCAAGACGGCGCTGCTGCGGTATGTGACCGATCGGGCGGCGGGCTTCAGCGTGGCGCGATGTATCGGCGTCGAGTCGGAGAT
>NZ_JBKQTQ010000130.1:0-5107 GCF_052143115.1 Mycobacterium sp. | reverse complement strand
TTCAACTTCTGGACCCGATCAAGACGGTCCGGGCGAGGTGGGACTTTCTACGGCAACTCCATGACCGAGAGGCGTTGCTGCCCAGGGAACAGCAACGCCGCTTCCTCGAGGTGGAGGGCTGGGTGGCATGGTCGGGTCCCGCGGTCGCCGAACTGTTACGGCAGTTCGTGGTCCATAACCGCATGATGGCCGGCGGCGCCGTGATCGATGGCACGTTGATCACGCTCGCGGAAATCACCTGTCCGGTCCTTGCGTTCGTCGGCGAGATCGATGACATCGGCCAACCCGCATCCGTGCGAGGAATCCGGCGGGCCGCCCCCCGCGCCGAGGTGTCCGAGGTGCTATTGCGGGCAGGTCACTTCGGGCTCGTTGTCGGATCGACCGCCGCCACGCACACGTGGCCCACCGTCGGTAATTGGGTGCTGTGGCGAGACGGTCAAGGGCCCAGGCCGGAGAGCGTGCATGCGATGGAGGCCGACCCCAGCGTCGGGATCGATGGCGATGTCGGGCTGTCGTCGCGTATCGGTCACTCGGCGGGTGCGTTGGCCGAGCTGGGCATCGGCGTGAGCCTGGGGTTGGCCGACGCCGCGATGGGGGCGGCGCGCAGCGGCAGGGAGGTCGCCGGGGAGGCCGCGCGTACCCTGCCTCGGCTCGCCCGCCTCGGGCGGCTGCAGCCCCATACCCGGGTGTCGCTGGGCGGGTTGATGGCCGAACAGGCGAACAGAGCGCCCGAAGAGGAATGCTTCCTCTTCGAGGATCGGGTCCACACCAACGCGGCGGTTGATCACCGCATCGACGATGTGGTGCGCGGCCTCATCGCCGTCGGTATCCGTCAGGGAGCCCACATCGGTGTGTTGATGGATACCAGCCCCAGCGCCGTAGCCGCGATCGCGGCACTGTCGCGGCTCGGCGCGGTGGCGGTGTTGCTACCCCCGGACGATGACCTCGCCGCCGCCGTCCGCCTGTGCGAGGTGGCCGACATCGTCACGGACCCATACCATCTGGCGGGGGCCGCCGCGACCGGCGCCAGGGTGCTCATCCTCGGTCACGGCCGCACCGCGGACCCCGGCCGGACGGAGTCGGACCGGGTCGTCGAGGTGGACCGCCTCGACCTGTCCGCCGAGCGGCTGCCGCAGTGGTATCGGCCGAACCCGGGCCGGGCAAGTGATCTCGCCTTCGTGTTCTTCAGCACGACGGGAGGGCGCCGAGTGGTCAAGGAGGTCACCAATCATCGGTGGGCGCTGTCGGCCTACGGCACGGCCACTGCCGCCGCACTAGGCCGCCGTGACACCATCTATTGCCTGACCCCGCTGCACCATCCGTCGGGTCTGATGGTCGGCCTCGGCGGCGCGGTCGCCGGCGGGTCGCGCATCGCCTTGACCCGGGGCGTCGACCCAACCCGGTTCGCCGACGAGGTCCACCGTTACGGGGTCACGGTAGTGTCCTACACCTGGGCCATGCTGCTCGAACTAGTGGAGGCGACGTCGCCCGAGCTTCAGGAACATCACCCGGTCCGCCTGTTCATCGGAGCCGGAATGCCGACCGGGCTGTGGCAGAAGGTCACCGACCGATTCGCCCCGGCCCGAGTGCTTGAATTCTATGCATCCACCGAGGGGGACGCGGTGCTGGCCAATGTCGCCGGCACGAAGATCGGGGCCAAGGGTCGGCCGCTGCCGGGCAGCACCGAGATTCGGCTCGGCGACTACGACGCCGCGACGGGCCGGTTCATCGAGGATGACCACGGTTTCGTGCGTCCCTGTGCGGTCGACGAGGTGGGCGTGCTGCTTGCAAAGCCGCGCTCCGGACACGATGCCGCGAGCGTGTCGATGCGCGGGGTATTCGCCAAGGGAGACACCTGGATCACCACGGACCACCTGTTTCGCCGCGACAGCGACGGCGACTACTGGTTCGTCGACAACAGGAACACCGTGATCCAGTCGGTGTGCGGACCGGTCTTCTGCCAGCCGATTTGCGACGCCCTCGGCGACATCATGGTGATCGACCTGGCCGTGGTCTATCCCGTTGCGACCGACACGCACGACGTCGCGGTCGCGGCCGTGACGCTAGGCAAAGGCGGCGTCCTCACCGCGGCTAGCCTGACCACCGCGTTGGGCGGCCTCCCCCGGGACCAGCGTCCCGCCATCGTCCACATTGTTGACCGCATACCGCTCACACCCTCCTACCGCCCACTGTCGACCGCACTACAAGAGGCCGGTCTGCCGACGCCAGGGGAAAGGACCTGGTACCACGACCTCACCGACGGTCACTATCGACAATCGGCCACCGCCGTCGACGAGCCAGCACCGTCTAGCCCCAGGGAGCCGCTGCGCCTCTAGGCGGGCCACTCAGCGGCCAGCCCGAGTAGTCTGGTCGGCATCGCGGCGCTCTCAACCTCGCCGGCCACCTACTTCGCTGCGTGGCCCATCCGCAGCGCGTGTGGCAACGCACCGGGGTTGGGCGGCAGGGTTCGGGGTCGACGCATCAATCCATGGGTTCCAGCCGACTTGGTCGATGGTGTCGCTGCCGAGGTTTAGCGAGTTGATGCCGTAGAACGTCGACGGCTAACGCAGCCGAACGAACGGGGGGTAAAGGCTAACCCGACTTGCCGGCATCAGGTGGTTGTAGTTACGCCGCTCGGGCCTCGACCACGCTGAGGGGTGAAGCGGTTTGCACCACCCGTGTCATCTGGAATCCGGCTTGGCTGAGCAGGTTTCGGTATTCGGCGGCGGTCCGTTCGCGGGCCCCCAAATTCAGTAGCATCTCCAAATCCACCCATTTTCCCGGGAAGTCACGGTCGTGGTCAGGGATGACCAATTCGACCAGCAACACCGTGGCTTGGGGGCCGGCTGCCGTGCGAACGTTACGCAGGATCTGCAGTGCCTTTTCGTCGGGCCAGTCGTGGATGATGTTCTTGAGGATGTAGGCGTCACCACCGGCCGGAACGCTGTCAAAAAACGACCCCTCCGCGATACACACCCGGTCGGCGACTTTGTGCTCGCGCAACAGGCTTGGGGCGCTCGCGACAACCCGCGGCAGGTCGTACAGTACGCCCCGCGAAGCCGGCGCCCCCGCCAGGATGGCGGCCAGCAGTGGGCCGTGCCCACCGCCCACGTCGACGATCGTGGGGTAGGCGCTGAAATCGTAACCGGCGACCACCGGCCCGTCCGTCAGCTCCGAAACACTCGTCATCGTCTGGTTGAAAAGTTCGGCAAGCTCGGGCTGCCCGGCGAAGTAGTCAAAGCTCTCCTTGCCGCGCAAGGCCGGGACGACCGTGCGCCCGGTTCGGATCGAATCCACCATCAGGGTCCAGCGTTCGCGCTGCTCCTGCGACCCGTAGAACTGCGCCGCCCAAGTCATCGAGATCGGTGCGTCCGAACGCAGGGTGCCTGCAAGGGAATTCAGCTCATAGCGTCCGTCGCGGCGATGACGGAAGATGCCCTTGCTAATCAAGGCCCGCAGCAGCCGGCGTAGCGCGTCCGGGTCCGCGCCCACCCGGGCGGCCAGCTCCTCGATCGGCAGCGGGCCGTCGGTGAGGGCATCGGCGACACCGAGTTGGGCCGCCACAGTGATCGCCTGTGACGTCCAGGTGGCAATGATCATCTCCATCATTGCTGCTGGCGCGGGTGTCAGCCGTTGATGGAGCCGATACAGGTAGTGGCGAATCCACTCGACAACGCGGGCCAGCTTGGCGGGTGGCACCTTGGTGGTCTTGGCGGTCGAAGACATCGCCCCACCTTCAGGGTTCGTGCGGGGCGACTCGTTCAATTTAATCATTGGCATGGACAAGATGGGTGGTTGTCGCGGCCCCGAGGTCTCGGCTGATCTCCGCGGATATCCGTCGGTGGCTTACCGAACGCAGAAACGTTGTCAGTGCCCAGGTCATGAACCGGTCCGAGATCAGCGCCGCCGGTCTCAGTACGGACTCACTGCGAGACACTTGCAGCGTGGTCACCCAGGACACGGCCTTGACCTTGCGTCGCCTGGTGTTCTCGTACCAGCGCAGCGCGCTCGAGAGATCACCGTTGCTGCTAGGCACCCCTTTCCAGCCCTTTCGGAAATCCGAAAGCGCCTTGCACAACACCATCGTGTCGAGCAGCGCCTGATTGGTCCCTTGCGCAAGGGTGGGCGGCATCGTGTGTGCGGCATCTCCGAGCAACGTAACTGCGCCTTGGCCCGAGCGGGGGATTGGATGCCGAAAATGCGGGAACGGCGAACGGGCCAGATCCTCGTCGGTCAATGTCGCGAGTACTTGATCGACCGAGTCGGACCATCCTTTGAAATTGGACCGGATCATATCGATCGGACGTCCCGGTCTGACGAAGTCGGGCGACCATGGCAAATCGAACCACCACTGCACATCCGAACCTCCAGCCGACCACAGGCCAAGGCTTCCGTGCTCGCCGATAATCATTTGTGCGACGTGCTTGTTGGCGACGTGTGGAAGGGTGACCAGTCCTTGCCAGCTGCACCAGCCGGTCGGCTCCGCGGATTGCGCGCCGACGATGTCTCGAACCATTGAATGCAGGCCATCCGCACCGATCAAGAGATCTCCTTCGGCCCAGCTGCCGTCTTCGAACTCGAGGCGAACTCCGTTTTGCGTACTGACGACCCCGACCGCGCGGGCATTGCACGAGATGCGATCGGCCGGAAAGCCTTCCAGCAGCCGTTCAAGCAGGACTCGACGTGGGACCATCCGAACGGGTGCGCCCAGCCGGTCCACGATCGCAGTCAGGTCCATAGTGGCGACCGGGCGACCCGTGGATGTCGTGACCCGCAGGGTGGACAGCAGCTGACCGGCCCCATCCATGTCGACCCCCAGCTGCCCCAGAACCGTTGCGCCATTGGACCAGATGGTTACGGCGCCGCCACCTGCCTTCACATCCGGTCGCCGTTCGAAGACGGTGACGTCATGTCCGTCGCGCAATAATCCCCGAGCAATGGAAATGCCGCCCACACCGGCGCCGACAACGAGGATCCGAAGCGACCGGGTCGACGGCGCGGTGGGCATTGACATCAGGTTCGCGGAACGCACTTCAGTCCTCTGCGTGCCGTTGGTAAGCCCATTGCTCAAGTCGCGCTTGCAGCTTCAGCAGGCCAAATCCAGCGA
>NZ_JBKQTQ010000129.1:0-15122 GCF_052143115.1 Mycobacterium sp. | reverse complement strand
GCCGCCCTCGGGCCGGGTGCCGTGCAGCGAGACCGGCACCATCGCCACCAGCGGCGCCCACGGCAGCGCCCCCTTACTGGTCAGATAGCTGCGCAGCGCCCCGGCGCACATGGCGAGCACCACGTCGTTGACGGTGGCGTCGCTCTGCTTGGCGACCAGACGCAGCCGCTCCAACGGCCAGGAGCGCCCGGTGAACGACCGGGCGCCGTCGATCGGCACGTTCAGCATCGTGCGGGGCGCGGCCAGCGACAGCGGCCCGTCGCGGTGGCGCAGCGCTCGCTCGAGCGTGCCGGTCAGCGCGGGCACCAGCCCGGCGGCCTCCCGGGCCGTGCCCCAGGCCTTCGCCACCGCCCAAGACGGCAGCCGTAACAGGTCCAGACCGCCCCGCGGCGAGGCCGGTGCGGGCTCCGATGCAAGCCCGTCTGGCTCCCACAGGGCGGGCCCTTCGCGCCGGCCGGGGTCCGCGCTCAACGCCGCGCGCAGCATCCCCATCGCGGAGACCCCGTCGGCAAGCGCATGGTGGATCTTGATGTACACCGCGTACCGGCCGTCGGCGAGACCCTCGATCAGGTGCATCTCCCACAGCGGTCGGTCGCGGTCCAACGGGGTCGCGTGCAGCCAGGACACCAGCGCCCACAGCTCCGCCATTCCGGCGGGCTGCGGTAACGCCGAATACTGCACGTGGTAGTCGAGCTCGACCTCGCCGCCGGGATCCCAGCCCCACTGCCCCAGCGACGTCACCGACCGGCGGGCCCGCTTGCGCCAAAAGCCGGCCACCTCGTCGCGGCCGACCGCCGCGACGAACATCTCGCGCACGTCCGAAGCGCGGCCGCCCTCAGACGGGGAGAACAACGCCAGCCCGCCCACCTGCATCTGACAATTCTCGGACTCCGCGAGCAGGAAGATCGAATCGGTTGGCGACGTGGGAAAAAGTATCAGGCCAAAAACTCCAAACACACACCGACGGTGCGAGAACGGCGAAAACGGGTTGTGCGAGAGCGCCGGTCCGGCTGGACGAATCGTGCCGATCCAATGCCCAGATCCCACCGAGGGTGCCTTCGCCTCGCATCTCCAGATCGGCGACGATCCCGCTGGTCGCGGTGGCAAACAAACCTCGTTGCAGTCGCCGAGGTTGAGCGCCAGCCCCAGTCCGAAAGGAATGTGACCGCTAGTCGAGAGGGGTGAATTACCGCTGTGGTTAAGGCTACTCCACACGGCGGAGGGTTGTCGCGGTCACAGCCGCAGGCACGCGCAGGCGAGGTCTCGCTATTACGGCTGACCGGGCAGCAACCGCACCATCAGGCCGTTGGCTTCGGCCAGCAGGGTGTCGCCGTCGAGCAGTTCGCCGCGGACAAACGCCTTGCGGCCCTCGGTGGCGACGACATGCCCCTGGACCACCAACGGGGTGTCGATCGGGGTGATCTTGCGGTAATCGACGTGCAGGAAGCCGGTCCGGCTGATCGGCCGGCCGGCGGCGTGCACCACCATCCCGAAGACATGGTCGAACAGCAGCGGAAGCACGCCGCCGTGCACCGCCCCGTTGCCGCCGACGTGGAACCGGCAGAAATTGCCGCGCATCTCCACGCCGTCGGGGTCGAATCTGCTCATCGTCCACGGCGGCAGCAGCAGGCTGCCCATTCCCGGCAATTGCGGCGAACGGCCGGCCGGACCCTGGCCTTCGGGAGCCTGAAACGGCGCGAGCAGCGCGGATAGCGCCTCGGCGCGGTCGGCGGCGTCCTCCCAGACGTCTTCGCTGGGGTCTGCGGACACCGCCAGATCCTGCACCCGTCGCATGGCATTGACGAACCGGCCGAAACCCGGCCCCGGGCTAGCGGCCCCGTATTCCGGAAAGCCGCCGTGATGATCGTAATCGGGGTCGAGTTGTTCTGGGCTCTGCGAAGACTCGGTCACCGGCGCGCCGTCAGCACGTCGCGGCGAACGATGGTCTGATCACGGCCCGGGCCGACACCGATACACGAAACATGTGCTCCGGCAAGCTCTTCCAGCCGCAGGACATAGTCACGCGCCTTGGCGGGCAGATCGTCGAACGTCCGTGCGTCGGAAATGTCTTCCCACCAGCCGGGCAGCTCTTCGTAGATCGGTTCGGCGCGGGCCAGATCGCTTTGAGTCATTGGCATGTCGTGGGTGCGTTTGCCGTCGATCACGTAGCCGACGCACACCGGGACGGTTTCCAGGCTGGACAACACGTCCAGCTTGGTCAGGAAGTAGTCGGTGATGCCGTTGACCCGGGTGGCGTAACGGGCGATCACGGCGTCGAACCAGCCGCAGCGGCGACGGCGCCCGGTGGTCACGCCAAACTCACCACCGGTTTTGGACAGGTATTCGCCGTTCTCGTCGAACAATTCGGTGGGGAACGGGCCGGAGCCAACCCGGGTGGTGTAGGCCTTCAGGATTCCCAGCACGGTGGTAATCCGGGTCGGGCCGATGCCGGAGCCGACCGCGGCGCCGCCGGCGGTCGGATTCGACGACGTGACGTAGGGATAGGTGCCATGGTCGACGTCGAGCAGGGTGCCCTGCGAGCCTTCCAGCAACACAGTTTCGCCGGCCTCCAGCGCAGTGTTCAGCAGCAGCCTGGTGTCGGCGATGCGATGCCGGAAGCCGTCGGCTTGTTCGAGCAGGACCTCGACCAGATGCCCCGGCTCCAGAGCCTTGCGGTTGTAGATCTTGACCAGGATCTGGTTTTTCAATTCCAGTGCGGCTTCGATCTTGTGGGTCAGCAAATCCGGGTCGAGCACGTCGGCGACCCGGATCCCCATGCGCGCAATCTTGTCCTGGTAGCACGGCCCGATGCCGCGGCCGGTGGTGCCGATCTTCTTGCTGCCCATATAGCGCTCGGTCACCTTGTCGATGGCCACGTGGTAGGGCATCAGCAGATGCGCGTCGGCGGAGATCAGCAGCTTCGAGGTGTCGATGCCGCGGTCCTCGAGGCCCTTCAGCTCGTCGAGCAGCACGCCGGGATCGACCACCACTCCATTGCCGATGACGTTGGTGACGCCGGGCGTCAGCACACCCGACGGAATCAGGTGCAAGGCGAAGTTCTCACCGGTGGGCAACACCACGGTGTGTCCGGCGTTGTTGCCGCCCTGGTAGCGCACCACCCACTGGGCGCGGCCGCCGAGTAGGTCGGTGGCCTTGCCTTTGCCCTCGTCGCCCCATTGGGCGCCGATCAGGACGATTGCCGGCATGGCGTTTCTCCCACTGGTATGTCCTGCTTATTGTGGTCCAGCCGGTGACCCACATTAGCCCAGCTGTTTGCGACGAGGCCCGTCCGGCGACGATACGCGCCGGCAGGCGCGAGGAGGAGGCGGACAAATAACCGCCCGCGCGACGATGCAGGCCGCCCAACGGCATGATGAGGAGGCGGGCAAATTGAACCGCCCGCGCGACGATGCAGGCCGCCCAGCGGCCTGGGGAGGAGGCGGGCAATTGAACGCCTCCGACATCGCCGTGCTGATGTTCGGCGACTTGCCTCTGCCTGGTCGGCTGACCGGACTGCCCGCGGTGCGCATCGACGATCGAGCGGATGCAAAAGTCTTGGCGGCCGCGATCGCCGGAGTCAGACGGGTGGTGGTGGTCGGCGTCGACGCCGACCTGGCGACCGTGCTGACCCGGCTGCTGCGGGCCGGACGCCTCAACGTCGAGGTCGGCTATGCGCCGCGGCGGCGCACCGCCGCCACCCGGGTTTACCGGGTGCCGGCGGGTCGCCGGGCGGCCCGCCGGGCGCAGCGCGGATCGGCTCGGCGGGTGCCGCTGATCCGCGACGAAACCGGAACGGCGATCGTGGGAGCAGCCCACTGGCGGCCAGCCGGCGACGCGCAACTCTTGCATGGCGAGGCCGTCGTCGACGACGCTGTGCTCTTCGACGGCGTTGTTGCCGGGGTGAGGATCGAGCCGACGGTCGCACTGCCGGGTCTGCGGGCGCGCGTGTGGGGCGGCCGGTCGCGCCGTTGGCTGGCAGGGCGAGCGGCGCAGCTGGGCAGCACCGGTGCGGCCGTGGACCGCGACGGTGTGCCGGCGCTCAAGGCGACGCGCCGGTCGACGATCTATCGGAACACCGAGGGTTGGTTATTAGTCCGGTGACGAGCGCCGCGCGGGGCGAGGAGCCGGACCGTCATCCCAGTCGGTAGTTTCGTCACGTGAGCGCCCGTGAGTTGCGCCAATCGGTGCGGCCGAGCCCGATCTTCCTTGCCATCGTTGGCCTGACGGTGTTCGGCGGCGCGCTGGCTTGGTGGGACGGCGCCGACCTGGGTGCGCTGGCCTATGCCGGAGTGTTCATCTTCGTGATCGCCGGCTGGGTCGTATCGCTGTGTCTGCACGAATTCGGCCACGCGTTCACGGCGTGGCGATTCGGCGATCGTGACATCGCCGTGCGCGGCTATCTGAGCCTGGATCCGCGGCGCTACAGCCACCCGATGCTGTCGCTGGGTCTGCCGATGCTGTTTATCGCGCTGGGCGGCATCGGCTTGCCCGGCGCCGCCGTCTATGTGCGGACGTCGTTCATGACGGCCGCGCAGCGCACGCTGGTGAGCCTGGCCGGGCCGGCAGCCAACCTGCTGCTGGCGGTGCTGCTGCTGGCGGCGACCCGGTGGCTTTACGACCCGGCACACCCGGTGCTGTGGGCCGGGGTGGCCTTCTTGGGCTTCCTCCAGGTCACCGCGGTACTGTTGAACCTGCTGCCGATCCCCGGGCTGGACGGCTACAACGCACTGGAGCCGCACCTGAGTCCGGAGACCCAGCGTGCGCTGGAACCGGCCAAGCAGTTCGGCTGGCTGATTCTGCTGGTGATCCTCTTCGCACCGCAGCTGAACCGGTGGTTTTTCGGGATGGTCTTCTGGTTCTACGAGCTGTCCGGGGTGCCGAGCACCTGGGCGCTTGCCGGCATGCGACTGACCCAGTTCTGGCACGCCTGGTTCTGACGCAGGGCTGATGTAGCCGCGCCGAGATCGACGCCAGCGCGGAAAAATCGCAGAAACGATGCACTGACGTCGATCTCGGTGCTGGAGGTTAGCCGTCACGCTTGCGATATATGCGTAATACTGCATATATTATCGGACATGGGTGCCGGCCACAGTCACGCGAACACCGATGCCAGCGATGGCCGGATGGTCTCGAAGATGGCCATTGCCACCGCGATGCTGGGTGGGTTCTTTGTCGTGGAGCTGACCACCGCGCTGGTGATCGGCTCGATGGCGCTGCTGGCCGACGCCGGCCACATCCTGACCGACGTGGCGGCCACTTTCATGGGGCTGTGCGCTTTGGTGCTGGCCCGGCGCGGCAGCTCGTCTCCGGGCCGCACCTACGGCTGGCACCGCGCCGAGGTGTTTACCGCGGTGGCCAACGCAGTGCTGCTGATCGCGGTGGCGGCGATCATTCTCCGCGAAGCGATCGCGCGGCTCGGCCATGCGCCGGAGGTACCAGGGGTACCAATGATCGTCGTGGCGCTGGCGGGGCTGGCCACCAATGTGGCGGTAGCGCTGCTGCTGCGGTCGCACTCGACGGAGAGCCTGGCCGTCAAGGGCGCCTACATGGAGGTCATCGCCGACATGGTCGGCAGCGTCGGTGTGCTGATCGCCGGTCTGGTCACGATCACCACGCACTGGCCCTACGCCGACGTGGTGGTGGCGGTCCTGATCGCGCTGTGGGTGCTACCCCGGGCGTTTTCACTGGCCGTCGGCGCATTGCGCATCCTGTCGGAGGCGTCGCCCAGCCACATCGACGTCGAGGAGCTGCGTACGGCGCTGCGCGCCGTCGACGGCGTGACCGACGTGCACGACCTGCACGTCTGGACGCTGGTGCCCGGTAAGGACATGGTGACCGCGCACCTGGCCAGCCAAGGCGACTCGGCGCGGGTGCTCGACGGCGCACGCGCGGTGCTGACTGCGCACGGATTGGACCACGCCACCATCCAGGTCGAGCCGCCGGGCCGTATCGGTGATTGCTCGGCCAGCTGTTAGCCCGGCTCAGGTGAGCCCGAGTGCGGTGCGGGCAGCGGGGTCGCAATCGTCGAGCAGGTCCAGGCACCGGGTCTGCTCGTCGGTTTCGCCGATGGCGTCGGCCGCCCTCGCCAGCGCGGCCACGCAGCGCAGAAAACCGCGATTCGGCTCATGGGCATACGGCACGGGCCCGAACCCCTTCCAGCCGTTGCGCCGCAGCTGGTCCAGGCCGCGGTGGTAGCCGGTGCGGGCGTACGCGTAGGCGGTGATCGCCTTGTCGTCGGCGAGCGCTTCTTCGGCCAGGGCTGCCCAGGCTACCGAGGCCGAAGGATGTGCGGCGGCAACGACGGCCGGGTTCTCGTTGGCCAGCAGTTCGGCCTCGGCGTCGGTGTCGCCGGGCAACAAGATCGGATCCGGTCCCAGAAGATCACGCATGGGCGTCATGCCGCTATTGTGCCGTGCGCCGCCGCCGCACCAAACCTGGGCCTGGGCCGCTAGCGCGGTGTCGGACAATCGGATTGATACCGGCGCCGGCGCCCCGGATTCGGATCACATGACGCCTGACGGTGATCAGCGGCCCGACATGCCGCCGACGGTTGTCGGTGGGTGGTGGGATGCTCACCGGTGAGATGAGCCGGCACACCACGTTCAGGTTCTGCCTCGACCCGACGGCCGAGCAGCAGCAGGTGCTGGCCCGGCATGCCGGGGCGGCCCGGTTCGCGTTCAATCAATGCTTGCGGATGGTGAAAGGCACACTCACTCAACGCAAGACCGACCCGAAAGTCGATGTGTTGTGGACGGGATTTGATCTGATCAACGCGTTCAACGCATGGAAGAAAACCGAGGAAGCGGGCCGGACATTTACCGTCAACACCGCTGGCAGCGCCGAGGTGGTGGTGACCGGATTGCCGTGGCGGGCCGAAGTGTGCCAGCAGGTGTTCGAAGAAGCCGCCGTCGACTGCGGCCGCGCCCTGGCCGCCTGGTCGGACTCGCGCTCCGGCAACCGCAAAGGCGCAAGGGTCGGCTTCCCCCGCTTCAAGAAGAAAACCGCCGTGGCGGCCTCGTTTCGGCTGCGCAACAAGCACTCCAAACACCGCCAGCCGATGATACGGGTAGGCGACCACGACCAGCCCCGCTCGATCACTCTGCCCGGGATCGGACAGATCGGCGTGTGCGATGACACACGCCGATTGCGGCGCATGCTCGCTAAGGGCAGGGCCAAGATTCTCTTCGCCACGATAAGCCACCAGGCGGGGCGGTGGCGGGCGTCGCTAAATGTGGAGGCCGCCGACCTGCACCCCACCTACAAGCACGCTCCGCGCAATCCGTCAGATGATGGCGGCTGGGTCGGCGTTGATCGGGGTTTGTCGGCGTTTGTGGTCGCCGCCGACGCCGACGGCCACGAAGTTGCTCGCGTCACCGATGCCCCCAGGGCGTTGGCCGCGGGAATGAAACGCCAACGACGGTTGGCGAAATCGTTGTCGCGCAAGCAAAACGGATCCCGTAACCGCTGTGACGCCGCAGTCAGGCTGAGGCGTCATCACTATCACATCGCCAACGTGCGCCGCCATTTTCTCCACCAGGTTTCCAACGCGCTAGTCAAGGCCCACGACCGGCTCGTGATCGAAAACCTGAACGTGACCGGGATGCTGGCTAACCGTCGCCTGGCTCGAGCCATCTCCGATGCGGGCTGGGCGGAGTTCTCCCAACTGCTGGGCTACAAACAGGCCTGGCGTGGTGGCGAAGTCATCCCTGCCGATCGGTGGTACCCGTCAAGCAAACTCTGCGCGGCCTGCGGTTCTATCCGTCGCGATCTGACGCTGGCCGATCGGGTGTTCGCCTGCGGCTGCGGACATTCCGCCGACCGCGACACCAATGCGGCGACCAATCTGGCCCGCTGGGGCCAGGCCCACCACGGTCTGCCCATCGATCCCCGGACCCCCAAGCAACGGGGCCGGGCTAACAATGCCCGCCGACGGGACGGCGCTGACCAGCACTCCTCGTGTGCCGGTATAACCATCCCGGATGACGCGGGAACCGACGTTCACACCGCATCAGCGGGCTGAACCGACGACGCCCGAGAAGGGCGGTGCCCAACGCTCGATAGAGTTGTTCGACACGCTTTAAGCTGCAATACGTATTTCGACAGCGAAGAGGACACCAGCGCTTATGCCGAATCCCTCAGGGCCTGACCCCGACCACAAGTCGAATGCGCCGGGGTTCGATCCAGACGCCGTCGATCGAGGTCCCGCGACCGACCCGGCGGAATCCGACGCTGACGACACCGAACAGCTCGTCGGCCCCGATGACGATCCCACCGAGAGCTACCGGGCCGAGCCCGCCACCGAGGCGATGGCCAAGACCCCGCGCGAGCAGGATGCACCCAAACCGCGGATTCCGCTGGGTGAGCGTCGCTTCACTGCCCCGGGGTTCGACGCCAGGGAGACTGCGGTCATCAACGCCGCCAACGAGCCCGCCACCGAGGCCTTCGAGAGCGGCCATCCGCCGTCTGGATCGAACGCAACACGGCCGCGAACCGCGATGCCGCAGCTGATTCCGCCTCGGCTGGGCGCCAAGCTGCGGCCGTCGACCCAGCGCAGCTGGGGTTGGGTACTGGCGTTGATACTGATCATCCTGGCGTTGGCGGCCGTCGCAGTGCTGGGCACGGTGCTGATGACCCGAAGCAACAAAAGGCCGAACGCCTCACAAGAAGACCAGGTTCGCAGCACCATTCAGAATTTCGATGTCGCGGTGCAGAACGGCGACCTATCCACGCTGCGCGGCATCACCTGCGGCACCATGCGCGACGACTACGTCAACTACGACGAACGCGAATGGAACGACACTTATCGTCGGGTCGCGGCGGCCAAACAGTATCCGGTGGTCGCCAACATCGACCAGGTTGTCGTCAACGGAAACCACGCTGAGGCCAACGTGACCGCGTTCATGGCCTACGCGCCGCAGGTCCGCTCGACCCGCAGCTTCGACCTGCAGTACCGCGACGACCGGTGGAAGATCTGCGAGGCCAGCACGGGTTGATCCCGCGCTGGCGGCTTCACCCTGCGCTGACGGCCTTGCCCGCGCAGTGCAGGTCGTTGCAGGCCTCGATGACCCGCTCGGTCATCCCCGCCTCCGCCGCCTTGAGGTAGCTACGCGGGTCGTAGACCTTCTTGCTGCCCACGTCGCCGTCCACCTTGAGTACGCCGTCGTAGTTGGTGAACATGTGACCGGCGATCGGGCGGGTGAACGCGTACTGGGCGTCGGTGTCGACGTTCATCTTCACCACCCCATAGCCCAGCGCCTCTTCGATCTCCGACTTCAGCGAACCCGACCCGCCGTGGAACACGAAGTCGAACGGCTTCGCGTCGTCGGGCAGCCCCAGCTTGGCCGCCGCTACCTTCTGGCCCTGGGCCAGGATGTCGGGGCGCAGCTTGACGTTGCCGGGCTTGTAGACGCCGTGCACGTTGCCGAACGTCGCGGCCAGCAGATAATGGCCGTGTTCGCCGTGGCCCAAGGCGTCGACGGTCTTCTCGAAGTCGTCCGGGGTGGTGTACAGCTTCTCGTCGATGGCGCCGACAACGCCGTCTTCCTCGCCGCCGACCACGCCGATCTCGACCTCGAGAACGATCTTGGCGGCCGCGGCCTCCTTGAGCAGCTCCTGGGCGATCTTCAGGTTCTCGTCGATCGGCACCGTGGAGCCGTCCCACATGTGCGACTGGAACAGCGGGTTCTTGCCGGCCGCGACCCGCCTGGCTGAGATCTCCAGCAGTGGGCGCACATAGGTGTCCAGCTTGTCCTTCGGGCAGTGGTCGGTGTGCAGCGCGATGTTGATCGGGTACTCGTCGGCGATGACGCGGGCAAACTTGGCCAGCGCCACCGCGCCGGTGACCATGTTCTTCACCCCCAACCCTGAGCCGAACTCCGCACCACCCGTCGAGAACTGGATGATGCCGTCGCTGCCCGCGTCGGCGAAGCCCTTGATGGCGGCGTTGATGGTCTCCGAGGACGTGCAGTTGATCGCCGGGAAGGCGTACGACTTCTCCTTGGCACGTCGCAGCATCTCGGCGTAGACCTCTGGCGTTGCGATGGGCATGAAGCTTCCTTCCTGACGTGTGCGATCAGTATCGCAACACAGATTCTGGTCGGCAGCCCGACCGCCCCCGCAAGCTGCGCCTGGTAAAGACCCGTTGAATTTCGCCGGTATCTTGGAACACCGTGAACACCACGGTAGCGGCCATGCCCAACCTGCTCGACCCGATGTACTGGTTGGGCGCCGACGGCGTGTTCGGGCATGCGGTGCTGCCCGGCATCCTGCTCATCGTCTTCGTCGAGACCGGTCTGCTGTTCCCGCTGCTGCCTGGTGAGTCGCTGCTGTTCACCGGCGGCCTGCTGGCCGCGAGCACGCACCCGCCGGTCAGCATCGAGGTGTTGGCCAGCTGTGTCGCGGTGGTCGCGGTGCTGGGCGATCAGACCGGGTATTTCATCGGGCGGCGGATCGGCCCGGCGCTGTTCAAAAAGGAAGACTCGCGCTTCTTCAAGCAGCACCATGTGACGGAGTCGCACGCGTTCTTCGAGAAATACGGGCCGATGGCCATCATCATGGCCCGGTTCATGCCGTTCGTGCGGACGTTCACCCCGGTGGTGGCCGGGGTGTCCTACATGCGCTATCCGGTATTCCTCGGGTTCGACATCGTCGGCGGCATCGCCTGGGGTGCGGGCGCGACGCTGTTGGGCTACTTTCTCGGCAACAACGAGTTCGTGCACAACAACCTGGAAAAGATCATCCTGGCCATCTTGTTCGTGTCGATGTTGCCCGCCTTCATCTCGATGGCACGGATTTACCTGAACCGTCGCCGCGAACGTGAGAAAGCCAAGCAGCGCCTACCGGTCCCCGAGTAGCCCGCCATCGATTGCGCGGCGCTGCGGGTGATCAGACGGCGACCTTGAAGTCGCAGCCGGTCTTGGCCCGCACGTCGGCGACCGTCACCCCCGGGTGTAATTCGGTGAGCGTGAGTCCGTGTTCCGGCTCGACGTCGAACACGCACAGGTCGGTGATGATCATGTCCACCACGCCCTTGCCGGTGACCGGCAGCGTGCATTGCTTGAGGATCTTCGGGCTGCCATCCTTCGCGGTGTGATCCATCACGACGATCACTCGCTTGACGCCCGACACCAAATCCATAGCGCCGCCGGGTCCTTTCACCATCTTGCCCGGCACCATCCAGTTGGCCAGGTCGCCGTTCTCGGCAACCTCCAGGCCGCCCAGGATGGACAGATCGATGTGGCCGCCGCGGATCATCGCGAAGGCGTCGGCGCTGCTGAAAAAGCTTGACCCGGGAAGGCTGGTGACGGTCTGTTTGCCGGCATTGACGAGATCGGGGTCGACACCGTCTTCGGTCGGGTAGGAACCGATGCCCAGCAGGCCGTTCTCCGACTGCAGCGTCACGTTGATGTTGTCCGGGATGAAGTTTGCCACCAACGTCGGAATGCCGATGCCCAGGTTTACGTAGTAACCGTCCCGCAATTCCTGGGCGGCACGCTGGGCCATCAGCTCGCGAATCGGGCTGTCGTGCTTTATTGCGGCGCCGCCGCTGGTGGTGCGGAATTCGATGCGCTTCTCGTAGTCGCGGCCCTCGATGATGCGGTCCACATAGACGCCCGGAGTATGGATCAGGTCGGGGTCGAGGTCGCCGACCTCGACCAGTTCTTCCACCTCGGCCACGGTTACCGCGCCACAGGTGGCGATCATCGGGTTGAAGTTGCGCGCTGTCTTCCGGTAGATGAGGTTGCCCGACGTGTCCCCCTTCCACGCCTTGACGATCGCCAGGTCGGCGCGAATGCCTTCTTCCAGAACGTATTCGGTGCCGTCAAAGACCCGGGTGTCTTTGCCTTCGGCAAGATTAGTGCCGTAGGCAGTGCGGGTGTAGAAGCCGGGAATGCCTGCGCCGCCGGCGCGCAACTTCTCCGCGAGGGTGCCCTGCGGCGTCAGGACAAGGTCCAGCTCTCCGGCCAGCACCTGACGCTCGAATTCCTTGTTCTCCCCGACGTAGGACGCGATGACCTTTTTCACCTGCCGCGCCTTGAGCAGCAGGCCCATGCCGAAATCGTCTACGCCGGCATTGTTTCCGACGATGGTGAGGTCCTTGACGCCGCTGTCCACGAGGGCCTGGATCAGATTCTCCGGGATCCCGCAGAGGCCGAACCCGCCGGCAGCGATGATCATACCGTCTCTCAGCAGGCCGTGCAGCGCCGACTCGGCGTCGGGGTGGACTTTACTCATCGGTGGTCCTCTCGTTGTTGGTCACTGCATGCGCGGCCTCCATCAGCATCCAACCCGATAGTTGCACTGACAGATCGCGTTCGGCTATCTCCGACTCGGTGACCGCCCCCTCGACGAACTCGGCCTGCTGGTCGCCGGCGGTGGGCAGCTCGGCGGGGCGATCCCAGAACGGCCCGAACAGCGGCAGCCCTTGCACCGACTGCCGGTTGTTCCACGCCGATTGCGCCGAGGCCAGCACGATTTCGCGGGCGGTTTCGCGGGCCGCGGCGTCCGCGGCGGACTCCCCCGGCAACGTAGTGGCGACCAAAGCCAGGTAGCGAGCGGTGATTCCGGCGAACAGCCCGCCGTCACCACCGCCGGCGCCGCGCAACACCCCGGCCGGCGCCATGTGCTCGTCAACGGCGGCGACCAGGCGATGCACCCGTGGCGCGTGCCGCTCGTCCTGGGTGCGTGCGGCCAGCTCGGTCTCCAGGCCCAGCACCACGCCCTGGCAGTAGGTGTACTGCGCGCGGACGAGTGACCCGGCCTTGATGCCGTCGAACACCAGGTGCGTGTCGGGGTCGATCAGCGTGTCGTCGATCCAGTCGGCCATCTGCTGGGCCCGTCGCAGCCGGTCGCCATAGCGCGCCAGGAAGATCCCAGCCGGGCCGTTGGCCGGGGCGTTGAAGAATTGGTCCTGCTTGCGCCACGGGATGCCGCCGCCGTCCTCGGGTACCCACGCTTTGACGAATTGGTCGTTCAACTTGTGCAGCGCGCGTTTGCGCTCCACGCCGGCGATCCGGGCAGCCCGCTCCAGCGACAGCGCCAGCCAGGCCATGTCGTCGTAGTAGCTGTTGACCCAGGATCCGTTGTTGCGCAGCCGGTGCGAGCGGATCTGCCTGGCGATCTTGATGCGCCGCTCCGGCTGCGGGTCGCGCAGCTCCGCGTCGACCAGGCAGTCGAGCAGATGCGCCTGCCACCAGTAATGCCAGCCGCCGAACCATCGGTCCCGCCGGGTCGGCGGCCAGGCCACCACGCCGAGTTGGGTGCCCGGCAGCGCCCAGAGCCGTCTCAGATGGCGGCCGCTGACGGCGGCTTCCGCACTGACCGCCCGGTTGACCCATACCTGATCCATGTCTGCAGATCCTGCCCTACTCGCCCTACCAGGCCCTCGCGATGTCTCCGTGTTGGCTGATCCAGGCATGCATGGCGATCCCCGCCGCCACCGCGACGTTGATGCTGCGCGTCGACCCGAACTGGGCGATCGAGACGATCAGCGAAGCACCCGCGCGGGCGTCGTCGCTGATGCCGGGGCCTTCCTGGCCGAACAGCAGCAGGCAGTTCCGCGGCAGCGTGGTCTGTTCGAGCCGCGCCGCGCCCGGCACGATGTCGACGGCGACCACCGCCAGGCCCGCTCCCGCCGCAAAGCCCAGCAAGTCGGCGACGCTGTCGTGATGGCACAGCCGTTGGTAGCGGTCGGTGACCATGGCGCCGCGGCGGTTCCAACGGCGCCGCCCGACGATGTGGACGGTGTCCACGGCGAACGCGTTGGCGGTGCGCACCACCCCACCGATGTTGGCGTCATGACCGAAGTTCTCGATCGCCACATGCAGCGGATGCCTGCGCTTGTCGATGTCGGCGACGATCGCCTCACGCGTCCAGTACCGGTAGGCGTCGACGACGTTGCGGGTGTCGCCGTCGCGCAGCAGCGCCGGGTCATAGCGCGGGTCGTCCGGAGGCGGCCCGACCCAGGGGCCGACTCCGCTTGCCGGAATACCCCATTCGGTGGGACCTGGCTCGGTCACTGCCTCGCGACGATGCGGGCCGGAACGGCCCGAGGAGGAGTGGGGCGAATCGGTCACTGCCTCGCGACGATGCGGGCCGGGACGCCCCGGGGTGGGGTCCCCGCGCAGCTGGGGAGAGCGGGGCACATCATTCATTGCGTGGTCCAGACTGCCGCGTGGGTTCCCACAACCGCAATGGTCGCGTACAGCAGCGCCTCGTTGATATCGCCCTGGGTGCACAGCGACGCGCTGACATGCACGGCGTCCAGCGACGCTTCGGGCAGGATCAGCACGGACGACCCGTAGGCCGAGCAGGCCGGGCTCAGCCCGAGGGGAGGCAGTGTCGGGGCGGCGAGCAACATCATCGGCCCGCCGCGAGCCGCGGAGTCGTCTCGGTATTTCGCGGCGATGGTGTCGGCGTCCAACCCGAGCAGCATGTAGCCGCTGCCGCTGAATGCGCCCGGGTCACCGAGCGAGGCCTGGGTCAGCTGGGTGCCGTCGGCTCGCCACACGGCCACGCTGGTGGTCTTGACCACCAAGCCGGTGTCGTTCTGCTTCGTCGGCAGCACCCCGACCGGGAACGCCGCCGGGTAGGCCGCGGCGGTGTCGGCGATCCGGTCGCGGGGCGAGTACAGGTGCACCCCGCGCACCGCGCTGCGGTCCGACAGCGGGCCCAGGCACACCGTACCGGTCAGCCGTTTGCCCTCAGGTGCGGAAAGCGCTTGGATGACAACATTTTCACGTTGTCGCAGCTGCCGATGCCGGTGGCCTCCATCGGGTGCGCCAGCGCCCCGTAGAGGCCGAACCGGACGTCGCGGGGATCGGCATGGGCTTTGGCGGGATCGGTCGGGGCCGCGTCGACGTCGACCAGCACGTAGTTGTCTTGCTAGCCCAGGTTGGACATCCACGTGTTCCAGCCCAGCACCGCCAACGATTCGCCGAGCCGGGCGGTCAGCGCGCCATAGACCCGGTCCTTGTGATGCGAACCCGAGCAGGCCGCGCAGCATGCCACCGCCAATGCCGCGACCATCGCGATGAGAGTCCGCACGGTGACTAACGCGCGACGGCCGGCTCAGCCACCGGCCAGCCCCAAATCCGCCAGTCTCAACACACTGCGGTACGGCA
>NZ_JBKQTQ010000128.1:0-11830 GCF_052143115.1 Mycobacterium sp. | reverse complement strand
AGGCGGCCATGCGCATTGCCCCGCGCACCATGTTGTGCGGGATCGCCTCGCGAGTCCATATGAGCGTGGCTGGTGCCCGTTTTGAGGAACTGCGCGAGTTGTGCACCGCCGCCGGGGACAAGGCGTCGCTGGCGATCGGGATGGCGGGGCTGGTGATGGACCACGTGTATCAGGGCCGGATGCGCGAGGCGTCGCGGCTGGCATCGGAAGCCATGGCCCTCATCGAATCGGTCGACGATCCGACCTTGACGGTGGGGCTGTCCTTCGCCGCCATCTGGGCCAAGGTCGAGAGCGGCGAGTGGTCTGAGGTTCTGCGGTGGTCACAGCCGGTCATCGACCTGGCCGACGGTGACCCGGCTAAAGGCAACTTCATTGCCGGGTCCCCGTTGGCGTTCGCCTTGGCGACGCGGGCTATTGCCCGTTGGTGCCTGGGTCGTCCCGGATGGCGCGACGACCTGCACCGCGCCGCCGCCATGGCCCGCAGCGCCGACCCCGTGACCTACGCCAGGGCCGCCACCGTCGTCTACGGCGCGGGGATACCTCTAGGCGTGCTGAGGCCCGACGATCGCGCTATGGGCGAGATCGAGGATGCCCTACAGGTTGCCGAACGATCCGGTGATGACCTCGCGTTGGAGTCCGCCTGGATGGCGCTGGGCGTTGCGCTGGTGAACCGCCACACCGCCGCGGAGCGTGACCGCGGATGCAAGCTCCTGGCCGAGGTCAGCGAGGTGTGGATGCGCCGGGAAGACCACCTGGGCGAGTTACCGATCGTCGATGTCTACTCGGCACGTGAGAGGGCTCGGCGCGGAGATCGCGATGACGCCATACCGCTCATGCGCACCGCCCTCGACGATCTGTTCCGCCAGGGACAGCTGCTAGCGTTGGGCATTCCGGCGACCGGTGTTCTGGTGGAAACACTGCTCGACCGCGGGGCCGACGATGACGTGGCCGAAGCCCAGGCCGCGATCGAGCGGTTAGCGGCCGCGCCAGCCGATGAGGGTCTGGTGATACGCGACATCTGGCTGCTGCGGCTGCGCGCGCTGCTGGCCCGGGCCCGCGGCGACGATGTTGCCTACCGGGACTTGGTGAGTCGCTATCGCGCGATGGCGGAATCGCTTGGCTTCGAAGGACACATCGCCTGGGCCGAGGCGATGGTCGCGGATGAGGAATAGTCGGCAATTCGACCATCCTCGCTGACGTGCCAGCCCGCGCCGCGACGGACCCGTTCGTGATGCGCTCGGCGTCGTCCGTGCACACGTGGTGGCCACCGTCGGTTCCTATTGCGCTGCAAGAGAAGGCGATCGATCGGCATCGCTTAGCGCGTAGGCCAATGACGCCGTCCCCTGCTGGTGAACGCTCTATCCTTGGGCAATTGGGGTAGTCGGGACCCCTGGATCGGTGGTGCTCGGATGACGGCGTGCGTGGCGTGCGGGTCATGCGGCACCGGGCTGCGGGAGAACGCCAAGTTCTGTGACGAGTGCGGTGCCCCAACTGCGGTTTCGGGTGACACCGCGAAGTACAAGCATGTGACGGTGCTGTTCGCCGACGTGGTGCGCTCGATGGACATCGCGGCCGCGGTGGATATGGAGCGGTTGCGCGAGATCATGACCGAGCTCGTGGAGCGGCGGCGGCGGTGGTGCAGCGCTACGGCGCCGGGAGCGTGGAGTACACCGGCGACGGGGTGATGGCGCTGTTCGGCGCCCCGGTTGCGTTGGAGGACCACGCTTTTCGGGCATGCCTTGCCGCGCTCGCCATCCAGCAGGAGACGAACCTGTTGGCGGCCGAGGTGGCCCGCCGCGATGGTGTGGCGCTGCGGTTGCGGGTAGGCCTGAATTCGGGCCGGGTGATCGCCGGGGAGATCGGTTCGGGGGCCTTGGGTTACGCCGCGATGGGTCGGCAGGTCGGGTTTGCCCAGCGGATGGAATCGGTGGCGCCGCCGGGCGGGGTGATGCTGTCGGAGTCAACGGCGCGGCTGGTCGAGCACACCGTGATGCTGGCAGAACCGGAGTGGGTGCGCATCAAGGGGGCCGACCAACCGGTGCGGGCGCGCCGACTGATAGGGATCGGCCCACGGGATGGGCTGGTCGGGCGCGCCGAGGCGAGCCTGGTCGGACGGCAATGGGAGATGGCGGCCCTCGACGCCATGGTGGACCGCACGATCGGTGGCCGCGGTGGTGTCGTGAATGTGGTGGGACCGCCGGGCATCGGCAAGAGCCGGACGGCCCGGGAGGCCGGGGCGGCCGCGGCCGGTCGCGGGGTCGAGGTGTTTTGGACCTTCTGCGAAACCGATCGCGGTCGCATCGTCCGCAAGGTGCGTGACACGTACCTTGCACAACGGGCCCCATCCCCACCGAGCTGTGGCACCGTTCACCGGGTCGATGAGCCAGCCTCCGCTGTCCTGCGACGCCGACCGGATCGCGTCAGAGAGCGTGCGGCCGGACGACACAGACGTGAAGGGCACACCCTGCCCTCACATCGGATTCGCATCCTGCCGTTGTCCACCGCCATTCGCCCCGCGAAGATCGGAAGATTCGTGAGGCGCGTGCGCAAATGCACGGGTGAGCGCCCTCGTATCGAGATGCCGCTCGAAGAATAAGACAATGTGGACCGCCAAATTCGCGACAATGGCGTCGCCGACATTGCAGCGGATTTCGAGCCGTTCTGCATTCAATGGTCTGATCAGCTGAGTCGACACAATGGGCTACCTTCTGCGGTTCACTACTACGCGGCCGCCGAGTTTCGGGATATGGGCGACTCCCCGGAAATACGACTTCTCATCGGCAGCGGTATCGGTCTGGATCCGGAAATTCTGCAGCACCGTCCGCAGCACGATATCCATCTCGGCGATCGCGAAATCAGCGCCGATGCATCGCCGTGCTCCGCCACCGAACGCCAGCCATGCTGGTGCCGCCGGCCTGGTTCCGCGGAAGCGATACGGATCGAATCGTTCGGGGTGAGGAAAGATTTCCGGATTCTCGTGAAGATTGGCTATGCGCACGAGCACCGTGCGCTCATCCGGAATCCGCCACTCGCCGAGGTCGAAGTTCGGCGAACTGACCCGGCGGCCAAACACATCGATGACGGTGCGTACTCGCAGCGACTCCAAAATTGTGGCTCGACGAAAGGCGCTGCCACCCTCATCGACCTCTCTTACCAGTTCAGCCAGCACGTCTGGGTGGCGCCGCAACCGCTCAAACGTCCAGGCCAGTGCTGATGCGGTGGTTTCGTGGCCCGCACAGACGAGGGTCAACAGTTCGTCGCAGATGTCCAGCCGCGGCACCCCGGTTTCGTCGTCATGCCTACTGCGCACTAAAAGTGCCAGGACGTCCACCCGATCGCCGAGACCCGGATCGGCCTCGGCCCTATCGATCAGCGTGCATACGATCCGGTCGAATGCCTTGCGCAACTCGTCCAGCTTGCCCCACTGGCTGTGGCGTCCGGTCCGGAATGGCGGCGCCGGCACAAATGCCAAGAGCTGTCCGAGTTTCATATAGGGCGGGACGATCTCGCGTAGTTCCTCGAGTTCGGTCCCATCAGCATCGAAGATGGTCCGCAAGATCACGTTCAATGTGATCCTGTTCATCGGTTCGAGAATCCGGAATTCTTTATTCTCGGGCCAATTCGCGCTTTCACGCAGTGTCTCGTCCTCGATGACCTTCTCGTAGTTCTTGAGGCTCTGACCGTGAAACGCCGGTGCGAGCAGTCGGCGCCGATCGCGGTGCCGACTGCCGTCAAGCCCGAATGTCGACCCGGGCCCGAACCAATTGCTGAGATTCGGCTGCATGTTGATCAGCTGTTCGGCGCTCGCGGTACACACCGACCTCACCAGAGCCGGGTCAGAAACGACGACGGATCGACCAAAGAATGGGACGTTGATTTCGAAGATGCGTCCGTGCCGCTTGATCCAATTCCGCATCGCCTTGCGGCCAAAAAAAGCGAATCCAACACCCTGCACGAGCTTGGGTAAGCGCACCGGCGGCGGGTTCAACCTGTTCGGCGTCGATGTTTCGCACGGATCGGCGAGTGCCGCAATTAATTCGGACACTTCATGCCTTCTTCCGTTGGCGTTGTGACCGATCAATCGTCAAATGCGTTCGGTGCGACGAGCGCAGTAGCACGCCACTGCAATCTCGCCCAGCCTCGGCGCAGTACTACTTAGTTAGTCGCCGTCTTGAGTTCGCGCTTGTCCCATGCCCAGACGGCACTGTCTAAGCGTCGTCCGCGGCTGAAATGATGGGCAACGCCTGTCCCGCGACCTCAACGTGGTGCGCTCGGCTGCCTCACCGGCACCCGTGGTAGCGATCGTCTGTTGCGTTCTGCACCGCAAGAAGTTTCGCTTCGGCCATGCGGTACAGGCCATCCAGGGCGGCCTGCTCGACGTTGACGTACCGGCAGATCACGTCGCCGGAGACGCCGACGTCGCGCAGCCTCAACGCCAGCGAATACGGCAACGGCAGCCGCCGTAGCGCCCGCTCGCGTTGGCTGAGTTCATCGGCCATCTGAGCAGCATGCATATGTTTTCGTGATGCTGACTCAGTATGGCGATACTGAAATCATCGCCGGCGCCGAGCGCGCGCCGTCAGAGGCGATGTCATTCTGTTCGCTCACCACGGCGGGGTATCAGGGCGGCGAGTTCGTCGCGGCTGCTGGTTCCGGTCTTTGACATGGCCCGGTAGATGTGGCTTTCGACGGTGCGTACGGACAGAGTCAGTCGCTCGGCGACTTCGCGGTTGGACAACCCCTCACCGATCAGCATCACGATCTCTCGTTCGCGATCGGTCAACGGCACGGGTTCGCTTGCCTGACGAAGCGCGGGAGTCCATGCGCCGCCACATTGTTCGGCCAGCGCATCTGCGCGTGTCGCGGATCCCAACGCCGATCCCCGTAGCCCCTGGCTGCGATACGCGAGGGCGGCTTGGGCGGCGGCATCGACGGCGGCAACGAGGTCGCCGATGCGCTCGAATTCTTCTGACACGGCGGTCAATTCACCGCCGTCGCCGTCGCTCAGGGCGGCCGAGAACCGCGCAGCGACACCAACACGTGGTCCTTCGACGATCGCTTCGAGGTCGCGCAATCTCACTGCGCCGGACTGGTCACCGAACTGGGCGGCGGTCTGCAGGCAGACCACTTCTTCCGCGAATTGACCCTTAGCTGAAGCCCTTCCGGCCGCCGACAACAAGACAGTGATCGCCTCACTGACCGCGCCCTGGCCCACGGCCACCCACGCCCGGGCCAGGGAACAAGTCCGGGATGCCGACCCACAAGATCTGTTGCTGCTTGATGATCTGCTCGGCATCGCCGACCCCGATGTGCCGCCGCCCCAGATCGACCCGGATGCGCGGCGGCGTCGGTTGACCGCACTGATCAACGCCGCGTCGCTGGCGCGCAGCGAACCGGCGCTTTCATCATCGAGGATGTCCAGTGGATCGATGCGGTCAGCGAGTCGATGCTGGCCGACTTCCTAACCGTCATTCCGCGCACCCAGTCGATGGTGCTGATCACCTCTCGCCCCGAGTACCAGGGAGCGTTGACGCGGGTGCACGGCGCGCAGACGATCGCGCTTGATCGCAGAAGGGGACAACAGTGATCGGCAGTCCACACCGATCATGGGTGGCCATGTCCGTCCGCTGAAGCACCGATCATCGCCACGACATTGCCCGCCGGCGCGGTGCCATCGTACATGTCCTGGTGTGCCTGTCCGATTTCGTCGAAACTGTACACACGGCCCAAACACGGTTTGAGCAAACCGCTTTCGACCAACTGGATCACTGCCCGGCATTGCCGCGGATTAGCGAAATGCGAGCCCTGCAGTCGCTTTTGCCGCATCCAAACGACCCGTAGGTCCACCTCAGTGAGATAGCCAGAAGTGGCGCCGCAGAGTACTACCATACCGCCGGGTGCGCACACGAATAACGACGTCGGCAGCGTATCGGCTCCCGGATGCTCAAAAACGATTGCCGGTGAGACCTGCTCACCCAAGATATCCCAAATTCGCCGACCGAAAGCCCGTATGCCCGCTGACCATGATTGATGCTGTTCGGTACCTGGCGGCGGAGGAGAACCCCAATGGTCGAACTCCGAGCGATTAATCACACCGACCGCGCCCAGTTGCTGACAGTACGCTACCCGATCAGGTCGCGAGACGACAGCGATCGGACGGCCACCGAGCTGGCGCACTAGCTGAATTGCCATACATCCCAGCCCTCCCGAACCACCCCAGATAAGCACCGGGTCGCCCGGCCTCACCGTATTCGGGTGCCAGCCAGTCAGCTGGCGATACGCGGTCGGAGCTGTGAGCATCACGCATGCGCCCTCCTTCCAACTCAGCTTTGGCGGCTTGGGATGGCACTGCACCTCAGCGACCAGTGTGAATTGTGCAAAAGCTCCCCAGTTGAGCTCATACCCCCAGATACGTTGCGACGGTGCGAGCATGGGATCGCTGCCCATGCGTATCGCCGAGTCGGTCTCATCCCAACGACAACCTGAGAGTAGGACGTGATCACCGACGGCGACATTTCGCACACCCTCGCCGATGGCCCAGACAATTCCCGAGGCTTCCGATCCTCCGATATGCATGTCTGAGGTATCGCCCTGCCGCGCGCGCATCCGGATGACATCGGCCGGCTTACCCAGAGCGGCCCACACATTGTTGTAATTGACTCCGGCCGCCATCACCGCCACCAAGACATAGCCGGGCTGCACTTGAGGCACGTCAACTATTTCCACAGCAAAGGCCCGCGCTGGGGGACCGTATCGGTCGGGACGGATCACCGATGCATACATTCGCCGCGGGACAACACCCAATGGCGGCAGATCGCCTACGTCATACAGGGTTGACGTACGTGCGCTCCGCCCAGGGCTCGAGTCGGCGGTCATGCTCAAAGTCATGGCACGATCCTTTCTCATCACGTAAATCAGAAGTGGTACTGATCAATCCGATTAGCGACACCTCGGGTGCACCCCGACTGTGCGCGCAGTCGGTCTTCAGTGGCCATTTCTCATCAGGCTTTCCTCCGTCGTGCCCGGTCGTGTCGGGTTCGAGGCGAGCCCGGCGCGTCGTCCAATGGGGTGTTCCTTTTCTGGCACAGCCCGATGCGTATCGACCACGTGCAACCTCATGGCTTCTCCTAGCCCTGTGCCCAGTAGGCCGCTACGCGGTGTACTTCCTCATCTGAACCCCTGACCTGTTGAGTGACACGCAGACTCAGGTCGTAGTGCGTGGCGACCCAGCCGATGCCGCGTTCGCAGTCGACGCGCAGCAGGGTGCCGTCCCTGGCCCATTCGTGGCCGGTCGCGTGTGCCGCGATCCTCGTCATCACGCAGCCGCGACCGGCGAATTTTGCGGTAGTCATCGTCGTTCCTCTATCTGTGTCCTCGCGCAACGATCGCCAACGGCGTCCGGGTGTTGCACTTCGCGATAGGAATCGTCACTCGACTGCGGTGCGACGAGCGCAGTAGCGTGCTACTGCAATCTCGTTCAGTTTCACCGCGGGATTACCGATTCGCGGGCTCGGGCTCCGGCTAATTTCCGCCCAGACGACAGGGGCCTGACCTCGTCCGCAATTGCACAACCGGACGGCGCCGATACTTCCGACCCCGTGACCCAACGTGGTGCGCTCGGCTGCCTCACTGGCACCCTCCGCCGGACCCTTCCAGCAGTGGAGCCCGGCAGGATCGCCGAACTAATCGACGCTGTCAGCCATGCTCAAAGCAAACAATTCGCGGTGCCGACCGTGACCCCAGCTCAGTCTTTATTTCGCACTCCCAGCACCAAGAAACTCCGCGTTCACCCAGGCCCACGACGCGGCGATTCTCACCCCTTCGCGGCGGCCGCGCGCCATGCGGGTCTTACTGACATCAAGAAGCGGGAGCTCAAGAGTGCATCCAAGTAGTACCGCGCCGGGCCGGGCGAGATTGCAGTGGTGCACTACTGAGCTCATCACACCGCACGGCAGCGACGATTCCCCTCGTGGAGCCTGACACCTGTTCCGGTCGCCGTCGTTTCGGCAGGACATCGCGGGAGGAGCTCGGCCGGCCAACCGGCCTTGAGCCACATAGACAAAGTGCGACGAGGTCACCAAGCATGCCCCACACCGACATGTCTATTCCTGCACTGCTGCGCGAGCGGGCCACCGTGCACGGCGATGCGACGGCCTACACCTTCATGGACGGCGCCGTGCTCGGGACGGGCCATCCCGAGACGCTGACCTGGGCGCGGGTATACCGGCGAGCGTTGGTGATTGCCGAAGAATTGCGGCGGTGCGGTTCCCCCGGCGACCGCGCGGCGATCCTGGCCCCCCAGGGACTCGACTACATCGTCGCCTTCTTCGGTGCCCTGCAGGCCGGCTTCATCTCGGTGCCGCTTTCGGTGCCGCAGTTGGGTGTACAGGACCATCGAGTGAAGTCGGCCCTTCAGGACAGCGCACCGGCCGTCCTGCTGACCACCACCTCGGCGGTGGCCGAGGTCAACAAGTACGCCAACGCGCCGGGCGGCCGTCCAGCGCCCGAGGTCATCGAGGTCGATATCCTCAACACCGACGCCACCCGCATCCTCGACACCACCGACTACTCGCGCCCCGGCCCGGCGTATCTGCAGTACACCTCGGGTTCGACCCGCACCCCGGCCGGTGTGGTCGTCTCGCACCACAACGTCACCCACAACGCGCAGCAAATACTCGACGAATACTTCAACAGCAGCAGCGGGATACCCAACGGCAAGGCCGTGTCGTGGCTGCCCTTCTACCACGACTTCGGGCTGATGCTCGGCGTCTTCGCGCCATTGCTGGCTGAGTGCAGCGCCGTGCTCACCAGCCCATTGGCGTTCTTGAGCAAGCCGGGGAGCTGGATGCAGCTGATGGCCAACCATCCCGGCGCATTCTCCGCGGGGCCGAACTTCGCGTTCGAGCTTGCGGTTCGCCGGGTCGCCGACGAGGACATGGCCGGCCTCGACCTGGCCGATGTGGTGGCCCTTATCAGCGGGGCCGAGCGCGTCCACTACGCCACCATCAAGCGTTTTACTGAGCGGTTCGCCCGGCTCGGTCTCAAGGAGGACGTGGTGCGTCCCGCCTATGGACTGGCCGAGGCGACCCTGCACGTAGCCACGCCGCGACTCGGCCAGGCGGTGAAGACCGCCCGCTTCGACCTCGAGAAGCTTTCGGCCGGCGTCGCCCAGCCCTGCGTGGACCGCCGGGAGGGCACTACCGAGCTAATCAGCTACGGTGCCCCGCTGATCTCCGTGATCCGCATCGTTGATCCCGACACCGGCGTTGAGCACGCGGAGGGCGGCGTCGGTGAGATCTGGGTGCACGGCGACAACGTCGCGCTCGGGTACTGGAACAAGCCCGAGCAGACGGCACGCACCTTCCGCGCGCGAATCAACGAGCCAAGCGGGGGCACGCCGGCCGGACCGTGGCTGCGCACCGGCGATCTCGGGGTCATGTCCGGCGGCGAACTGTTCGTCATCGGCCGGTTGAAGGACCTGTTGATCGTCGACGGGAGCAACCACTATCCCGACGACATCGAGGCCACAATCCAGGAGATCACCGGTGGCCGCGCGGCGGCGATTGCCGTCGAGGACGACACCACCGAGAACCTGGTGGTGATCATCGAGCTGAAGGCGCGCGGCAGCGCCGACGAGAACGCCCAGCGACTGAACTCGGTGAAACACGAAGTCGCGACGGCGGTATGGAAATCGCACAACCTGCGGGTCGGCGACCTGGTGCTGGTGTCGCCCGGATCGATTCCGGTGACCACTAGCGGCAAGACCCGCCGGTCGTCGTGTGTCGAGCTGTACCGCGAGGGCGAATTTGAGCGACTGGACATGGCGGTATGACCACGTCATGGGCTGACGAAGCCAACGAAGCCGACCTGCGTAACTGGTTGGTCGACTACCTCGTGACCACCATCGGCAGCAGGTTCGAGGAGATCGACCTGGATGCGCCGCTGAACCAACTCGGCCTCGGATCGCGGGACACGGTGGTGCTGGCGCGGGAGCTGTCCGAGATGTTGGGCCGCCCGGTCTCGCCCGTGGATTTCTGGGAGAACCCGACGATCAACACCCTCGCGCACGGTCTGCTCAGTGCTGGATGCGGACCCGACACCGAGCCGACTCCGGGCGGCGTGCCGGGCGTCGGCGAGCGCGGCTCGCTGGATGAGCCGATCGCGGTCATCGGCCTGGGCTGCCGGCTGCCGGGCGACATTCACGGCCCGGATGCCTTCTGGCAGTTCCTCGCCGAGGGCCGCTCGGCTGTCGGGAAGGTGCCCGACGAGCGGTGGCAGGGGTTCGACGACGGTTCTGCCGAGGTCGGCACCGCGCTGGCGCGCACCACCCGGTGGGGGGCGTTCCTCGACGACGTAGCTGCGTTCGACGCCGAGTACTTCGACATATCACCGAGCGAAGCCGACAAGATCGACCCCCAGCAACGGCTGCTGCTCGAGGTGGCGGTTGAGGCGCTAGATCACGCCGGCATCCCGGCCGAGTCGCTGCGCCGAACCCAGACCGGGGTCTTCGCCGGGGCGTGCGTCAGCGAGTACGGCTTCCTGGCGTCACGCGACCTGGGCCGGATCGACGCCTGGACCTGCACCGGTGGCGCGCTGAGCATCATCGCCAACCGCCTGTCCTACTTCCTCGACGTTCGCGGCCCGTCTGTCACGGTGGACACGGCATGCTCGTCGTCCCTGGTGGCGATCCATCTGGCCTGCAAGAGTCTGCGCACCAGGGAGAGCGACCTCGCGCTCGCCGCCGGGGTCAACCTTGTCCTGTCTCCGGCCGTCACCCGCGGCTTCGACGCGGCCGGGGCGATGTCGCAGAGCGGCGCCTGCCGCGCGTTCGATGCCGGCGCCGACGGGTTCGTGCGCGGCGAGGGCTGCGGAGTCGTCGTGCTCAAGCGGCTCTGCGAAGCACTACGCGATGGCAACCGGGTCCGGGCCGTGGTGCGCGGCTCGGCGATCAACCAAGACGGCCGGTCTAACGGGTTGATGGCGCCCAACCCGGCAGCCCAGGCCGCGGTGTTGCGCGCCGCCTGCGCCGACGCGGATGTGGAGCCACGCGAGGTCGACTACGTCGAGGCGCACGGCACTGGGACGCTGCTCGGCGATCCCATCGAGGCACGCGGCCTCGGTTCGGTGTACGGCCGGGGCCGCGCACCGGACAGCCCGCTGCTGATCGGCTCGGTCAAGACCAACGTCGGTCACCTCGAGGCCGCCGCCGGCGTAACCGGGTTCATCAAGGCGACACTGGCGGTTCAGCGCGGCCGAATCCCGGCCAACCTGCATTTCGACACTCCGAACCCGCACATCCCGTTCGAGGAGCTCGGGCTCAAAGTGGTCGACGAACCCACGAACTGGCCGTCGACCGGACGACCACGACGGGCCGCGGTGTCCTCCTTCGGATTCGGCGGCACGAACGCTCATCTGGTGCTCGAGCAGCCCCCGGCGCCGGCCTCCCAGCGATTGCATCTGTCCGATGCGCCGGTGAGCACGTTGGTGGTGTCGGGCAAGACGCCGCGGCGCGTGGCGAGGTGGGCGGGTGCTCTCGCCGAGTGGATGGACGGTGTCGGCGCCGTCGTGCCGCTCGCTGACATCGCGCACACGCTCAATCATCACCGCAGTCGGCAAGGCAGCTTCGCAACGGTCGCCGCACGCACCCGTGAGCAGGCGGTGGCCGGGTTGCGGGCGTTGGCGGCCGGCCAGTCGGCGCTCGGTGTGGTGGCTCCCCATGCAGGCTCCATCGGACCTGGCACGGTGTTCGTCTACTCGGGACGAGGATCGCAGTGGGCCGGAATGGGTCGCCAACTATTGGCCGACGAGCCGGCGTTCGCCGAAGCCATCG
>NZ_JBKQTQ010000127.1:0-3777 GCF_052143115.1 Mycobacterium sp. | reverse complement strand
CGATGGCTTCGGCGAACGCCGGCTCGTCGGCCAATAGTTGGCGACCCATTCCGGCCCACTGCGATCCTCGTCCCGAGTAGACGAACACCGTGCCAGGTCCGATGGAGCCTGCATGGGGAGCCACCACGCCGGGGGCGGATTGACCCGAGGCCAGCCCGCGTAACCCCGCTACCGCTTGGCCCCGATCAATGGCCGCCACCGCGCCGAACTTGGTCTGCTGGGGCCGGTGATGGTTGAGGGTGTGCGCGATATCGGCCAGTGCCACCTGGGCGCCGGGGCCTTCCATCCAATCCGCCAGTGCCGATGCCATCGTGGCCACCCGCTGTGGCGTCTTGCCATACACGACCAGCGTCGACACCGCCGGATCCGGCGTGCGCACCGGCGCAGCGATCGGGTCGGGCGCCTGCTCGATCACCACGTGCGCATTCGTCCCACTGACGCCGAACGACGACACCCCCGCCCGGCGGGGTCGACCCGTGGTCGGCCATTCAATGCCCTCGGCCGCGATGTTCAGCCGGGCTGCGGCCTCACTTGCATGTGCGGTCAATTGGTTGAAGTTGAGGTGCCGCGGAATGTAGCCGTTGCGGATGGCGAGTACGGCCTTCATGAATCCGGCGACGCCCGCCGCCGCTTCCAGGTGACCGACATTGGTTTTCACCGACCCGATCACCAGCGGCTCGGAGCTCTCTCGATCGCTGAAAACCTTGCTCAGCGAATCGAGTTCGATCGGGTCGCCCAACGGCGTGCCCGTTCCGTGGGCCTCGATGTAGTCGATGTCGGCAGGCTTCAGCTTCGACGACGTCAACGCGGTACGCAGCAAGGCCTGTTGCGCCGGCCCGTTGGGAACGGTCACTCCGCTGCTGGCGCCGTCCTGGTTGACCGCCGTGCCGCGCACCACGGCCAGGACGCGGTTGCCGTCGCGCATCGCGTCGTCCAACCGCTTGAGCACCACCACCCCGGCGCCCTCGCCGCGCACATACCCGTCGGCGGACACATCGAAGGTCTTGCACTGCCCCTCCGGCGACAGCATCCCCCATCGCGAGCATGCGATGCTGGGTCCGGGGCTGAGCAGCAGGTTGGTTCCACCCACCACCGCCATGTCGCTTTCCCGCCCGCGCAGGCTCTGGCATGCCAGGTGTATCGCCACCAATGACGAGGAGCAGGCGGTGTCGAGGACCACCGCGGGCCCGCGGGCTCCGAGGATGTAGGCCAGCCGTCCGGCGGCGAAGTTCGCCGAGTTTCCGGTGGGGATGTAGGCGTCGAGGTCCTCGGGCCGCAACCGGCCGGCCAGGGTGAGCATGTAGTCGTAGGCGGTGACGCCGACGAATACCGATGTTTGGGTACCGCGAATGGTGTGCGGCGCAATGCCCGCGTCTTCTAGCGCTTCCCAGGCAACTTCGATCAACAACCGCTGCTGCGGGTCCATTGCCGCTGCTTCACGTGGGGAGATCGAGAAGAACTCCGCGTCGAACTCATCCGGCTGCCAGCTGGTGAGAAAGCCGCCTTCCCGGCTGCAGATGGTGCCGGGCACGGTGTGATCGTCCGTGTAGTAGGCGTCGGCGTCCCACCGGTCGGCGGGGACTCGCACGATGCCGTTTCGGCCGGCGCACAACATCTCCCAGAACTGGTCCGGGGTGTCTACCCCGCCCGGGAACCGGCACCCCATTCCGATCACCGCGATCGGTTCGGTGCTGGACTTTTCGGCGATTTCTGGGCGCGCTGTGAGGTCATCGATCTTGTGCAGCGCCTCGGTGATGATCGCTCGGCGATCCGGTGTCGCGGCGGTCATTGCGTTCCTCTTAGTCTTTCCGAAAGTTGTTCCAACAAAATCGGCTTCGGTGAATTCGCCATACGTATCCGCCGTTGGTTGCTGGCACGTTTCCAGGAGCTCGGGCAGGATGGTGGCCAGATAGTCGGTGAGGCTGTAAACGGTCGGGTAGTCAAAGACGACCGACGCCGGGAGAAACTCGCCGAGGCTGTCGGACAACACCCGCTGCAGCGTCACGCTCATCAGCGAGTCCATGCCGAGTTGGAAGAAGCCGGCCGACGGATCGAGCGTTTCGGTCGGAGGCATCCCCATCACCTTGGCGGCCAAGGCACCGATGTGGTCGAACAACATATCGTGTCGTCGTGCCGCTTGGCAGGTCCGCAGGGCTTTGCGGAACTCACTTTCCGGCATCGTGACGCCTTCTGGAGCCGGAAGCAGGTCGTCGACGATGGGCAGCGCCCCGCGCGTCCGGTATGCGGCGGCCAACAGCGGCCAATCCGCGGCCACCACAACCGAATGCACCCCGGCGTCCGGGCTCATCGCCAGCGGCAGCGCCCCGATGGCGACTTCGTCAGCCATGGGTTGTAGTCCGGATTCGGCGCTCACCTGGCTCGCGCCTTGTTGCGCGTCGGCCAGCGACTTCCACAAGCCCCAGGCCACGACGGTGGCCGGCAGTCCCATAAGGCGTCGGGCGTAGCCCAGGGTGTCCAGGAACGCGCTGGTCGCGGTGTAGTGCGCCAGCCATCGCGAACCGATGAGACCGGAGATTGAGGAGAACGAAACAAAGTGCTTTACAGGCTGTTTCAGCGACAACCGATGCAACAGCCGTGCGGCGTCCAACTTGGGCCGAAACATCGCGGCCACGTCGTCATCGGTCATGTCAACGAGCAGCACCGGCTGGCCGGCAAAGGCCGCCAAGTAGATTCCCTCCAGCGGCGGCAGGTCCACCCCGAACCGGTCGAACAGCGCGGTCATCGCGGCGGGATCGGTCGCGTCCGCGGCAACCGGGATGAGGTTCGTCCCGGTTGCGTCGAGGCTTTCGGCCAGTTCCGCCAGCCGTGTGCCGGGATTGCGGGACACGGTGACGATTGTCTTGGCCCCCATCTGCACGAGCTGACGGATCAGATGCGGTCCAATGTTTCCGGTGGCCCCGATGACGAGCTGGCTGGTGTTCTCGCTCAGCGTCACCGACGCTGCAGGCGCAGTTCGCCTCTCGAGCCGGGGTGCACGGCGTACACCCGATCGGTAGACGACCTGGTCCTCCCCGCCTTCCTTGTTGAGGCCGGCGGCTTCGTCCAGGACGTAGCGCGCGGCCAGCTCGGTAGGGATCGACTCATCGAGATCAATAACGCCGCCCCAGATTTCGGGATGCTCCAGCGCCAGCGTGCGGCCGAGACCCCACAGCACCGCGTGGGCGGGATTCGCGCGCTCACCTTCCGTGACGGGCTGGGCATTGCGGGTCAAGACGATCAGCTTCGGCTTGGAATCACTCGTGATCATCGCGGCGGCAAGCCGTCGTGCCGCATGGAACATGTGGTACGCCGACTCGACATCGACAGGCCCGGCTGCGACCGGCGGTGCGTAGAGCACGTTGTCCACACCATCGAGCAGGCCGTGCAGCCTGGTCGCATCGTCATCGAGCGCCGGGGGCGCGAGGAACTCAACACGGGACCCGGGGTCGGCGACTCGGGCGAGTTCGTCCGACAGTCCCTGATCGGACACCACGAGCCACGAGCCACTCCTGGCGATCGCGGCACGAGGCCCACTAGGTAAGGGGAGAACCGGCCATTCAAGCCGGTAGCTCCACCGGCCGAGCTCAGTGTTCCCGATTCCGGTCGGGTTCACCGCAACCCCGTTGCGGCCCGGATGTTCAAGCGCTGGCGTGGTGGTGATCCAGTGGTGGGTGTGTTGCCAGGGGGTGGTGGGCAGCACGGGGTGTGGCTCCGGGGGGTGAGGGGTTTGGGGTGCGACGGTGGTGTGGGCGGTGTTGAGGTTGGTGTGGAAGGTCA
>NZ_JBKQTQ010000126.1:0-52098 GCF_052143115.1 Mycobacterium sp. | reverse complement strand
AACCTGGTGCCTTCCACGCTGAACAAGCAGTGGAACGTGACGATCTACAACGCCTCGTCGACCCCGTACACCCTCAAGATCATGACCTGGGTGACGGCGCTGATGGCTCCGCTGACGGTGATATACCAGGGCTGGACGTATTGGGTTTTCCGGCAGCGGATTTCGGCTGACTGCATACCGCCGGCGACCGGCCTGGCGAGGCGGGCGTCCTGAGCAGGAGCAGCCGGGGGCCCCTGGATCCGCGACTGTGGCGGGCGTCAGCGGGGCTCCGCCGTTTCCTGGCCGCAACGACGGTTTGCGGTGTGGTGATCTCCGGTTGCGCGATCGGCTCGGCGATCCTGTTGGCGCACATCGCTTCCCGGGTCATCACCGACCCGGCTGCGCGCAATTTGGGCCAGTGGGTGCCGACGTTATCGAGCCTGTTGGCGGTGTGGGCGGTGCGCGCCGTGGCGCGCGGGCTGCAAGCCCGGCTGGGCCAACATGGGGCCAGCGCGGTGATCGCCGATCTCAGCGGTCAGGTGCTCGCGGCCGTCACCGCTCGACAACCCAGGCAGCTGGCAGTCGAGCGTGATGCCGCGGCGGCGGTGGTGACTCGCGGGCTCGACGCGTTGCGACCGTATTTCACCGCGTACCTGCCAGCATTGCTACTGGCTGCGATCCTGACTCCGGTGAGCGCGGCCGTGCTTGGGCTCTACGACCTGAAATCGGCCGTGATCGTGGTGATCACGCTGCCGTTGATCCCGATCTTCATGGTGCTGATCGGTCTGGCGACCGCTGACCGGTCCGCGACCACGCTGGCTGCCATGGCCACCCTGCAGGCTCGGTTGTTGGACCTGATCGCCGGGATTCCCACGCTGCGGGCGCTCGGCCGTGCCAGCGGGCCCGAGCGCCGCATTTCCGAGCTGGCCGCCGCCCACCGGCGCTCAGCCATGGCCACACTGCGGATCGCGTTCCTTTCGGCGCTGGTACTGGAGCTTCTCGCCACCCTCGGCGTCGCCATGGTCGCGGTCAGCATTGGCCTGCGTCTGGTGTTCGGCGAGATCAGCCTGACCGCGGGTTTGACCGTGCTGTTGCTCGCGCCCGACGTTTACTGGCCGCTGCGTCGCATCGGCGTGGAATTCCATGCCGCCCAGGATGGCCGGGCCGCCGCCGACAAGGCGTTTGCGCTGATCGAGAACTCCGCAAGCCCGGTGCCGGGTTCTCGGACGGTCTCGGCGCGGGGGGCTACGATCGTTCTCGACGGGCTCAGCGTTGCAGGTCGCGATGGGCTCTGCCCGCATGACCTCAGCGCTGTGATCCAGCCGGGTCAGGTAACGGTGCTCACCGGTGCGAACGGTTCGGGCAAAAGCACCACACTGCAAGTCATTGCCGGAATCACCGCAGCCACCGATGGTGGTGTCGCCGTCGCCGGAGTCGAGATCGTGGATCTCGAACCGACCGCGTGGTGGCGGCAGGTGTCCTGGCTGCCGCAGCGCCCGGTGCTCGTCCCCGGGACCGTCGCTGACAACCTGGCCCTGTTCGGCGCCCTCGCCGATCTTGAAAGCGCCTCTGCGGCATCTGGATTCGATCAAGTATTGGCAGAATTGCCGGACGGTATAAGCGCCATCATCGGAAGTGGCGGAGTGGGCCTGTCGCTCGGTCAGCGTCAACGCCTCGGCTTGGCCCGCGCGCTAGGCTCACCGGCGCCGGTGTTGCTGCTCGACGAGCCCACCGCCCACCTGGACACCGCAACCGAGGCCCGAGTGCTGCGGGCCATTGTCGACCGGGCCCGCGCCGGCGGCACCGTGGTGGTCGTCGGCCACCGCGAACAGGTCGTCGGAATCGGTGATCACGTCATCGAGATGGCCGGCGCGGGGAACGTCCACCATGCTCGGGTCTGATCCCCTGCCAGCCGCGGTGCGGCTGCTGCGCCCGCGGATCCCGCGCTTGCTGCTGGCGGTTGCGCTTGGGGTGTTATCGCTGGGCAGCGCTCTGGCGCTGGCCGGACTGTCGGCCTGGTTGATCACCCGCGCGTGGCAAATGCCACCGGTGTTGGATCTGTCGATCGCGGTGGTGGCGGTGCGCACCTTCGCGATTTCCCGTGGCGTACTGCATTACTGCGAACGGCTCGCCAGCCACGACACCGCGTTGCGGGCCGCTGGCACTGCCCGCGCGCTGATCTATTACCGCCTGGCGCACGGTCCTGCCGACATCGCCACTCGATTGCACAGCGGCGAACTGGTCTCACGAGTCGGCGCTGATGTCGATCAGCTGGCCGACGTACTGGTGCGCTCCCTGCTCCCATTCAGCGTCGCGGCCGTGCTTGCGGTGACGGCGGTGGTGGTCGTCGGGATTATCTCGCCGTCGGCTGCGGCGATCTTGGCGATCTGCCTCCTGGTCGCAGGCATTGTTGCGCCATGGCAGGCGTCGAGGGCTGCCACTGCCCAGGAAGTTGTTGCACGCCAACATCATTCCGATCGTGACGTGTCGGCGATGCTGGCCCTGGAGCATGCGCCCGAGCTGCGAGTTGGTGGTAGGTTGCGCGATGTCGTCACCGAGTCGCAGCGCCGGCAACGCGATTGGGGCGAGGCCATTGACGCCGCGGCCCGACCGGCCGCGTTTGCGGAGGCCATTCCCACGGCGGCGATCGGCGTCAGCGTGCTGGGGGCCGTGGTGGCGGCCATCGGGATGGCGGGCTCGGTTGCACCCACCACGCTGGCCGTCCTGATGCTGTTGCCGCTGTCAGCATTCGAGGCGACGACTCCGTTGTCCGCCGCTGCCATTCAGTTGACACGCTCACGGTTGGCGGCACGGCGCCTGCTCGACCTGACCCCGGCTGACCCAGCCGTGCCGGCCGCGCATCCCAGACCCATTTCCGCGTCCCCGCCATCCCATCCGTTGCCAGCCGGGCGGCTGCGCAGCGAGGACGTGGTTGCCGCACACCCGGGTTCTAGGGCGCCGGCCGCGGTGACGGTCGACCTGCCGCCGGGCGCCCGACTGGCCGTTACCGGCGCCAGCGGCTCGGGTAAGACGACGCTGCTGATGACCCTCGCAGGTCTGCTGGCGCCGTTGCGCGGCGACGTCACCGTTGACGGATCACCGCTGCGCCTATTTAGCGAAGACGAAATACGCCGCGCTATAGGCTTTTTCGCCGAAGACGCGCATATTTTTGCGACGACGGTTCGGGACAACCTGCTGGTGGCGCGGGGCGATTGCCCGGATCATGAGCTGGGCGTCGCGCTGCACCGGGTCGGCCTGGACGCCTGGCTGGGCGGTCTGCCGAATGGCTTGGACACGGTGCTGTCCGGCGGCGCTCAGGCATTGTCGGCGGGCCAACGCCGGAGACTGCTGCTCGCCCGAGCGATCATCTCACCTGCACGGATCGTGCTGCTCGACGAACCGACCGAGCACCTGGATGCCGCTGACGCCGAAACCATTCTGCGCAGCCTCCTGGATGCCGACGGTGGCCTGGTGGCCGCAGAGCGGACGGTGGTGGTGGCTACTCATCACCTGCCCAATGACATTTGCTGTCCCGAACTACGCATCGGCGCCGACGGGTACTCTGGCGAATAGTCGCCGAGGACGCCCGATCTAGAAAGCGAGCCATGACCGAACCTCCGGACAGGCCGACAGACAGACGCGAAAACCCCCAGGGAACACCGCAAACGGCGCCGCCATATCCATATCAGTACCCATATCAGAACCAGCACGGCCCATACCCCGGCGGCTATCTCCCGCCAGCGCCCTACTACGGTTACCCGCCACCGCCGGTGGGGCCCAAAAACGGACTGGGTATCGCCTCGCTGGTGCTGGCGATTATCGCGCTGCTGTGTGTCTGGTCGGTCTTCGTCGCCGTCGTCCTGGGACTCGTCGCGGTGGTGGTCGGGTTCTTCGGGCGCGGACGTGTCAAGCGTGGTACCGCCAACAATGGCGGTGTCGCGATCGCCGGCATTGTGCTGGGTGCGCTCGCGATCGTCGTCGGCTTGGCGTTCATTGCTATCTGGACGGCGGTCTGGAAGGACGTCGGTGGCGGCGACTACATCGACTGCATGCAGAATGCCGGCCCAGACCGCATCCAGCAGCAACGCTGCGCAGATCAGTTTCGGCAAAACGTCCAAGACCGGCTGAGCGTCACGCTGACGCCGACACCGGTGCCGTAGACCGTTAAAGGCCGCGTCGACGCGGCATGAACTCGAGCGACAGCAACACGTAGATCAACGGCAGCAGCTGAGTCAGCGATACCAGCGCATACCGCCGCTGGTCCGGCGAGCGGAATTTGCGCAGGTATCGATATAGCGACTCAAGCGCGATCAACGGATCCAGCAGATGGATCAGCCAATAGAACACGCTCTGCACCCGTCCACGCTGCTTCTCGTCGAAGATCTCCGGGAAGGCCGCGAATGCCAAGGAGACCCGTTGCGCGCCAGCATCTTTGGCCGCACTGATCATGTCGACGCTAAGGCGTTCATCGATCCCGTTGGGCGCACCACGGCGACGCCACGGCACGTCAAGGCTGATATCGCTACCGCCACCGGCGGTGGCGTAGCGGTGGAAGCCCTGCGCCCGCCCGGATCTGTCCCTGGCGATGATCAGCTGTACGCCCGGGTACCGGCCCTCCAGCACGCCGTCCAGATTCATGCAGAATCCGCGATCGGTGTGCGCCCCGCTGTCTGATACCCGCAGCACCTCGGTGAGCTCAGCGCGCAGCCGGCTGTCGAGTTTCTGCTCGGCGACGATCTCGGTGGTGATGCCGCAGTTGTGCGTGCGTTTGACTGCCTGACGCACGTTGCGGAACGTGCGCCCGACCATCTCAAAGCTGGACACGTCGATCACGACATCCCGACCGATCGGTATCGCTCGCAACGATTGGCCGAGCACCTTCGGGTCGTTCCAGAGGTGAAGCCGTCGCTCACTACAAGCGAGCACGACGATCCGCCAGCCGTGGGTGTGGCACATGTTGGCGAAGTCGGCGACCAGTTGAGGGAACTGCGCCCCGTCACCGACCGGATCCCCGCTGACCACCGCGTAGCCGAGTCGTGTCCGGTAAGCGAGCGCCGCGCTGCCGTCCGCGCTGAACAGGTAGCACTTGCCCGCCTGCATTGCGAACGGCGCCAGCGGATCGCCGCTGGTGGCTTTGATCAGGGCCCACACTCGAGACAGGTCGCCGGGATGCCGACGCGCTGACGTGGGCCACATCAGCGCGAGGCCGGACCCGGCGATCAGCACGTCACCGAAGAGATCGAAAGACAGCACGTGCGCGCCAATCCCGGCGAACAGGACCAGAGCAGCAACTGTTGCGTGCCGCGCCGTGACCGGGCGACCCAGGAAAATGCCCCGCGCGATCAGCGTCACTGCGGCCACTACCGTCAACGACCATTCCAGCCGGCCAGTCGCATGCCAGCCCGCGTGGTCGTGGCTGCGGGCGATCACCGCCATTAACCAACACGCGGCGCTGAGCAGAGCTAAGGCGCCGACCCAACGGGCCGCCGGCGAGTTGACGTCAACGACAACCCGTTCGCGCGCGCGGACGTCGGGCGCGACGCGGATCGACAATTCGTCCACAGCCCACCTCCGGCTGTTACCCCAAAGGTTACGCTTTCAACGGGTTATGCCGCTGTGGCGCGGGACTGCCGCAATCGAATCGTTGCCGCCGCGCCTATCCCCGTGAACCGGGGAAATACTTCACCACGCCTTCCTGCACCACGGTGGCGACCGGCCGCCCGGAGCGGTCGAAAAAATAGCCGGTCCCAAGCCCGCGTGAATCGGTGGCCACCGGCGAAGAGGTGGAATACAACACCCAGTCGTCGAAGCTGACCTGGCGATGAAACCAGACCGAGTGATTGACGGTCGCGGCGAAGATGCGGTCGAACCCCCAGGAGAGCCCGTGGGTGGTGATGATCGAGTCCAGCACGGTGGTGTCCGAGCAATAGAGCATCGTGGCGGTGTGCAGTGCGGGATCGTCGGGCATCACACCGTCGGCTTTGACCCAGACTCGGTTGTAGTCGAGCCGCTCGCCTTTATCCCGCATCACCCAGGATGGGTCGTTGGTGTAGCGCCATTCGATCGGTTGCAATGCGTTGACGAACAACGGAACGGTGTCCTCGTACCCGCTCAGCAGCTCCTTGATGGAAGGCAATGTCTCGGGATCGGCGACCTCGGGCGGTTCGACGTTGTGCTCGAGGCCGCGACCGCCGGACAGGTAGGAGATCATCACCGTCGCCAGCAGGGTGCCGTCCTGAGTGACCTCGATGCGCCGGTTCGCGAAGCGACGCTCGTCGCGCAACCGCACCACCTGGAATTCGATGTCCTTGGCGGTGTCCCCGCCATTGATGAAGTGCACGGACAGCGCGTTGGGCGGCAAGTCGCGGGTCAGCGTGCGGCTGCCCGCGACGAATGATTGCGCCATCATCAGTCCGCCGAATGTCCGAGGCGGGTTCTTACTGGGATGAGATCCGATGAAGACGTCGTCGCCCATGTGATGGAGGTCGAGTACCGCCATCAGTTCGTCGAAGTCAGACACCGGCTTAGCCTAATTGCCCTGCTCCTCAGCCCTCCGCTACGCGGAACGCATCGTCACCGCGCGGCCTAATTGCCCGGCTCCGCCTAATTTCCCGGCTAAACGTCTTCTTCGCCGATGCGGTGCACGTGGATCAGGTTGGTTGAGCCCACGGTGCCCGGAGGCGCGCCCGCGACAATCACCACCAGGTCGCCGCGTTTATAGCGGCCGAGCGCCAGCAGCGACTTGTCCACTTGGCGGATCATGCCATCGGTGGTCTGGATGATGGGGACGATGAACGTCTCGGTGCCCCACGTCATGGCCAGTTGGCTGCGCACTTCAGGCAGCGGGGTGAACGCCAGCAGCGGCAGCGGCGTATGCAGCCGCGCCAGTCGCCGCACGGTGTCTCCGGACTGGGTGAACGCGACCAGGGCCTTGGCGTCGAGCCGCTCACCGATATCACGGGCAGCGTAACTGATCACTCCGCGCTTGGTGCGCGGCACGTGGGTCAGTGGCGGGGCGGCGGTCGAATTCTCTTCCACCGCGCACACGATGCGGGCCATCGTCTGGACCGCGGCCAGCGGATGCTTGCCGACGGCGGTTTCCCCGGACAGCATCAGCGCGTCTGCGCCGTCGAGCACGGCGTTGGCGACGTCAGAGGCTTCGGCACGTGTCGGCCGCGAGTTTTCGATCATCGACTCGAGCATCTGCGTCGCCACGATGACGGGTTTTGCGTTCTCCCTGGCCATTTGGATGGCCCGCTTCTGGACCAACGGGACCTCTTCGAGCGGCAGCTCAACACCAAGGTCGCCGCGCGCGACCATCACGGCATCGAATGCCAACACAACGGCTTCGAGGTTGTCGATAGCTTCGGGCTTCTCAAGTTTGGCGATGACGGGCACCCGCCGGCCGACCCGATCCATCACCTCGTGAACCAGCTCGACATCGGATGGCGAGCGCACGAACGAGAGCGCCACCATGTCGACGCCCAAGAGCAGTGCGAACTCGAGATCGTCGACGTCCTTCCCGGACAGGGCGGGAGCCGACACGCTCATCCCGGGCAGCGACATTCCCTTGTTGTTGCTGACCGGGCCGCCTTCGGTAACCGTGCACACGACGTCGTCGCCGTCGATGTCGTCGACCACCAAGCCGACGTTGCCGTCATCGACCAGAACCCGGTCACCGGGCAGGGCGTCTTGGGCCAAGTGCTTGTACGTGGTCGAAACCCGGTCGTGGTTGCCCGGGCAGTCGGCGACAGTGATCCGCACGGTTTCGCCGTCGGCCCAGTACGTCGGTCCGTCAGCGAAACGGCCGAGCCTGATCTTCGGGCCTTGCAGGTCGGCGAGCACGCCGACCGCGCGCCCAGTGGCATCAGAGGCGGCGCGCACCCGGTCGTAGGAAGCTTTGTGATCACTGTAGTCGCCGTGGCTGAAGTTCATTCTGGCGACATCCATTCCGGCTTCAACCAGCGCTCTGACTGATTCGTCAGTACTGGTGGCCGGACCGAGGGTACAGACGATCTTGCCGCGTCTCGCCACGACGACACAGCATAGTCGCGTTAGCTGATCATCTCCCGACAGTTATCGATCCGGCAGCGGGCTAACTGGTGAGTAGCGTCGGAACCAATGGGAAACCCGGCAGGTTACGCAGCACTGTCCACGCCACCATCGCAACCAGGACACTCGCCACGGCCGGTACCGGTAACAGGGGTTTTCCAGAGCGGCGGCGCAGCAGAACCCATCCGGCCAACATCGGGATACCGATGAGCAGGAAGACGTTGTCGGTGATCGCAGCGGCCAGGTCGCCGTGCAGTACGTCGTGCATCATCCGTAGGCCTCCGCAGGCGGGGCAGTTCCACCCGGTGAGCAGCCGAAACGGGCAGACGGGGAAGATGGAGTCCGGCTTATGCGGGTCTACCAGGCCGATGTAACCGAGCGCGCCCGCCAGTACCGCACCCGAACCCACCGCGACCGACAGCCGGCCAACCCTCGGGTTACCGCGCCGAGCCGGATTGGTCACGCATGTCAGCATGCCATCCGGCGCCGCGCCGTGTTCGCTATCGCCGCGACCTGGGATTGAGCCGTCGTAGCCGCCAGCCCCACCGCGTCGCGGTCGAATCGGTCGGCTCCGGGTTCAGACTTGACACCGGCTCCTCCGCTGATGTGCTCTCGTCGCCGGCCGATTCTGTGAGTTCCACCGCTTCGGTGGCTTTCGGCGCGGGGCTTTCGGTGTCGGATACGTCGGCCGTTTCGGTTTTCTCGCCCTCGGCGCTCTCCGCGTCGGAGTCCACGACATCGCCAGCCGTCTCGTCGGTGTCGGATACATCAGCCGCTTCGGCCTTCTCCCCCTCGGCGCTCTCCGCGTCGGAGTCCACGACATCGCCAGCCGTCTCACCAGGTGTCGTCTGGTCACGGGCGTCCGTGACCTGGACCTCGGGTGCGTCGGGCTCTGCCGCCTCCGCCTCCTCCACGATCGCTGCAGCTTCAGGTTCGTCGACCGCGATCGTCTCCGCCTTTTCCATATGCGCTGCCGCGTCATCGACGGGTGCTGTCGCCACTGTCGACTCATCAGGCGCGTCAGCCGGGGCGGCGACGGGGCCGACGGACTCCGAAGAGACCGTGGCGGCCTCTTCAACCGAGTCCGGTACCAATCGATCAGCAGCTGAACCACTGAGCGTCGCCGGGTCCTCGCGGCCCTTGGGCGCCAGGATCAGATACACCACCGCGCCGATGAAGACAAAAGTCGCTGTGAAGGAGTTGATCCGGATTCCGGCGATATGGGTGGCCGCATCATCACGCAACAGCTCGACGCAGAAGCGTCCGATGCAATACCCGGCGACATACAGCGCGAACAGCCGACCATGCCCAATCGTGAAACGCCGATCCAGGTAAATCAGCACGGCGAACACCAGCAGGTTCCAGAGCAATTCGTAGAGGAACGTGGGCTGCACAACCATCGCAAGCTGTCCGGTAGACACGCCATCAAGCGAATGCACATCCACGAATCCGGCCGGGTCACGCCGGTAGAAAATCTCCAAACCCCACGGCATCGTGGTCTCGCGGCCGAAGAGCTCCTGGTTGAAGTAGTTTCCCAGCCGGCCGATCGCCTGGGCGAGAACGATACCGGGAGCGATCGCGTCGCCAAAGGCGGGAAGGGGAATGCCGCGACGCCGGCAGGCGATCCACGCGCCCACACCGCCCAGGGCGACCGCACCCCAGATTCCCAAACCGCCGTCCCAGATGCGTAGCGCCGCACCGAGTCCCGCGCCACCCTCACCGAAATACGTCCGCCAATCAGTGGCCAGGTGGTACAGCCGGCCTCCGATGAGTCCGAAAGGTACGGCCCATAGTGCGATGTCATAAATCACACCGCGCTCGCCGCCACGGGCCTCCCATCGCCGATCACCGATCAGCAGCGCGGCGACGATGCCGATGATGATGAACAATGCGTACGCGCGGATGGGCACCAGCCAGATGTGCCAGACTCCGCGCGGCGGGCTCGGGAAATACGCGATTACGGTCGTGGTCATAACCCGGAAATCCTTTGGCGCACACCGACCGCCAGCTCCTCCGTCAGCGCCCGTAACGTCGGCAAACCCTTAGTCAATGCAGAGACAAGCGCCGAACCCACGATGACACCGTCGGCATAGCCGGCGATTTGAGCCGCCTGTTCCCGCGACCGCACGCCCAGGCCGACGCCGACAGGGATGTCAGAGACCGCCTTGACTCGACCTACCAATTCAGGTGCTGCCTGCGATACCGCATCGCGGGCGCCGGTCACACCCATGATCGACGCCGCGTAAACGAATCCGCGCGATGCGTCGACCGTCGCCGCCAACCGCTGCGGCGTCGACGACGGCGCGACCAAAAAGATGCGATTCAGGTGGTGGTGGTCGGACGCCGCCAACCACTCGTCAGCCTCATCGGGAATCAGGTCCGGCGTAATCAAACCATGCCCGCCGGCCGCGGCGAGGTCGCGCGCGAATGCGTCAACCCCATAGCGCAACACCGGATTCCAGTACGTCATCACGACGGCACGACCTCCGGCTGCACTGATCGCCTCAACGGCGGTCAGCGTGTCGCGAACTCGTACACCTCCGCGCAACGCAACCTCTGACGCCGTCGCGATGGTCGGGCCGTCCATACCCGGGTCCGAATAGGGCACGCCGACCTCGATGAGGTCGCACCCGGATTCGATCAACGCCGTCATCGCATCGATCGACGTCCGCACATCCGGGTATCCGGTCGGCAGGTAGCCGATCAGCGCCGCTCGATTATCGCGCTGGCACGCCCCGAAAAGCGCAGTCAGACTGCTTGTTTCGCTCTGCTTGACGATCATGATCGGCTGCCACCCGCATCATCGCCGTCCTCCACCAGGCCGAACCACTTCGCGGCTGTCTCGACATCTTTGTCGCCGCGGCCAGACAAATTCACGACGATAACTGCCCCGCTGCCCATCTCGACGCCCAATTTGACCGCCCCGGCCACCGCGTGCGCCGATTCGATCGCCGGGATGATGCCTTCCGTCCGGCAGAGGAGCCGAAACGCGTCCATCGCCTCGCTGTCGGTGATTGGCCGGTATTCGGCACGCCCGTTGTCTCGCAGCCACGCGTGTTCGGGGCCCACACCCGGATAATCCAGGCCGGCCGAAATCGAATGCGATTCGATGGTCTGCCCGTCCTCGTCCTGCAGCAGAAACGAGAACGATCCCTGAAACGCCCCGGGCGACCCGCCGGTGAACGTCGCCGCGTGGCGGCCGGTCTCAACGCCGTCGCCGGCAGCCTCGAAGCCGACCAGCCGCACGCCCGGGTCGTCGAGGAAGGCGTGGAAGATCCCGATGGCGTTGGATCCACCACCGACGCACGCGGTGACGGCGTCGGGCAGTCGTCCGGCCTGATCCTGGATCTGCACACGCGTCTCGAGCCCGATGACCCGCTGGAAGTCGCGGACCATCGTCGGGAACGGATGCGGTCCGGCGGCTGTGCCGAAGCAGTAGTAGGTGCTGTCAGCGTTGGTGACCCAGTCGCGGAACGCCTCATTGATCGCGTCTTTGAGTGTCTGCGAGCCCGATTCGACCGAAACCACCTCGGCGCCCAGTAGTCGCATCCGTGCCACATTGAGTGCCTGCCGCGCGGTGTCGACGGCGCCCATGTAGATGACGCAGTCGAGGCCGAGCAGCGCGCAGGCGGTGGCGGTGGCCACCCCGTGCTGGCCCGCACCGGTCTCAGCGATCACCCGCGTCTTGCCCATCTGCCGGGCCAGCAGAGCCTGGCCCAGTACGTTGTTGATCTTGTGAGAACCGGTGTGGTTCAAGTCTTCTCGTTTGAGAAATATCCGTGCGCCGCCGGCGTGCGCGCTGAGCCGAACAGCCTCGTAGAGCGGTGACGGCCTGCCGGTGTAGTGCACCTGCAACTTATCGAGAGCGTCCAGGTATTCCTGGTCGGTGCGTGCCTTCTCGTAGGCGGCGGTAACCTCCTCGATCACCGCCATCAGGGCCTCGGCGACATACCGGCCCCCGTACACACCGAAATGACCCCGGGAGTCGGGATCGTGGTGGGTGGGCTCGGCGATCGCCGCGCTGGAACGCGGAAGTTCCGGGCGCAAAATGTCTGCCATCACGAAGGCTCAACGCGCAAGCGGCTCATAGGGTTCAACCATTTCCGTGCATGCGCCTCATGAACGCCTAGCCTAATTGCCCGGCTCCTCCTCATTGCGCTACGCGTCCCCCTCGCTGCTGCGCAGCTGAGGGTACCCCCACTGCATCGTCGCCGGGCTAGCGGGCCGGCTTCGGACACGACGGATGCCTTCCCGCGGTGACGAGGTCGGCAACGGCTGCACGGGGATCGCCGCTGGTGACGACGCCCTCGCCAACCAGGACAGCGTCCGCGCCCGCGCCCGCGTAGGCCAGCAGGTCGGCGGTGCCACGCACCCCGGATTCGGCGACCCTGATCACGTCGGTGGGCAGCCCGGGCGCGATGCGCGCGAAGGAGTCTCGATCCACTTTCAGCGTCTTGAGGTCTCGGGCGTTGACGCCGATCACCCGCGCCCCGGCCTGCAGCGCCCGGTCCGCTTCGTCCTCGGTGTGCACCTCGACCAGTGCGGTCATGCCTAGCGACTCGATGCGCTCCAACATCGACTCCAGCGCAGACTGGTTCAGCGCCGCGACGATCAGCAGCAGCATGTCGGCGCCGTGCGCGCGTGCCTCATGAATCTGGTAAGGGCCCACCACAAAGTCCTTGCGCAGCACGGGCACCGACACCGCCGCGCGCACCGCGTCGAGATCGTCCAGCGAACCGTTGAAGCGTCGTTGTTCGGTCAGCACGCTGATGATGCGCGCACCGCCGTCCTCGTACGCGCGCGCCAATTTGGCCGGATCGGAGATCGACGCAAGTTGTCCCGCCGACGGGCTGGCGCGCTTGACTTCTGCGATGACACCGATACCGGGCTCGCGCAACGCGGCTAGGACGTCCAGTGGCGACGGCATGGCCTCGGCGGCCGCCTTGATCTCGGACATGCTCACGACAGCCTCACGAGCGGCGACGTCTGCGCGGACTCCTTCAATGATGGAGTCGAGCACGTTTGCCGAACTCATGCTTGTCGGTTCCTTCCCCACGGCTGCCAGCAGATCGATGGCGTCCTTCGAAGGGTAGCGACCGTCGGCGCGCGGTCCGTCACCGACCCTCGGTGTCAGCTTCGTGTCGCGCTTCGCGATCCGGCCGCGCCGCCGACTCGTGCGGTTGATCGGCCGGGTCCTGGGTTGGGTCCTCGCCTTCGTCGAGCGCATCCCAGATCATTCGCTCCGACATGGTCTTCTCGTCGCGCTGCTGCGCCAGCGACCGGCGAGCAGCGGGCGTCACGTATTTCGTGTCTGCGCCGCGAGTCGAGGCCGCCGCTCGCATCAACAGGACGGCACCGACCAGCGTGCACACCACGGTCGCGAGGGTGATCGCCGGACCCGGGTAATGCCGCTGGCTGCCCACCAACCACAGCACCGGGATGTGTGCGAGGTCGGCTGCGCGCACGGCCACGTCGGGAATCACCAACAGGCTGATCGCCAGATATCCAGTCGCCAAGCTCGCGATGGCCACCAGCATCCCAAGTATCCGCAGCGGCCAGCCACGCACGGCCAACGCGGCGACGGCGGTAACCAGCAGCACCAGCGCCAACGGGACCAGCGCCGACGACCATGCTGCGCCGGACAGCGCGATGAGCTTCGGCGGGCCCAGCCCGTCGAATGTCCGCAGGTCGACCCAGGTCAGCCGCGATGCCGCCCACAATCCGGCGGCGGCGGCCACCAGCAGGGCCTGCGCTATCCGGATGGTCCGCCGGCCCGGGCGGTCGGGCTGGGCATCAGCCATCCTGGCTACGTTAATTGCCCGTCTCGCCCCCTCGCCGCTCCGCGGCTGGGAGGTACCCCCACCCCGGGCGTTCCACGGCCCCCATCGTCGACGGGCGCATCCGGGGCGGTCAAAGTCTCAGCCGCCGCGATCGCCTTCAGCACCGCCCGCGCCTTGTTCGTCGCCTCGGTGTGCTCGTAGGGCCCGTTGGAGTCCGCCACGACTCCGCCGCCGGCCTGAACGTAGGCGGTGCCGTCACGCATCAGAGCCGTGCGGATCGCGATCGCGAAGTCGGCGTTACCGGCGAAATCGAGGTAGCCGATCACGCCACCGTAGAGGCCACGACGGGTCTTTTCCACCTCTTCGATCAATTCCATGGCGCGCACCTTCGGGGCACCGGACAGCGTTCCGGCCGGGAAGCAGGCCGTCACGGCGTCCAGGGCGGTGCGACCCTCGGCAAGCATCCCGGTCACCGTGGACACCAGGTGCATGACGTGGCTGTAACGCTCGATGTGGCTGTAATCCTCGACGCGAACGGTGCCCGGCACGCAGACTCGACCCAGGTCGTTGCGGCCCAAATCGACCAGCATCAGGTGCTCGGCGCGTTCCTTCTCGTCGGCCAGCAGCTCCTTTCCGAGCAGCTGATCCTCTTCTTCGGTCTGCCCCCGCCACCGGGTTCCGGCGATCGGATGCGTCGTCGCCCACCGATCCTGCACGGTCACCAGCGCTTCTGGACTGGACCCCGCGATCGAAAACGCCGTTCCGCCAGCATCATTCGGTACGTGAAGGAGATACATGTACGGGCTGGGATTCGACACCCGCAGCATCCGGTACACGTCGATCGGCTCGACATCGGTGTCCATCTCGAAACGCTGCGAGGGCACGACCTGAAATGCCTCGCCGCATTCGATTTCATGGACGAGATGCTCGACGATCGCTCCGTATTCCTCGACAGTGCGCTGCGCGCGGTGCCGCGGCTCGGGTCGGGTGAACGTGGCTACGGTCGAGGGTAGCGGCTGACCCAGCGCGGCGGTCATCACGTCGAGTCGGGCGATCGCGTCGTCGTAGGCCTCGTCAACCCGCTCGTCGGTGCCGTTCCAGTTCACCGCATTGGCGATCAACGTGATGGTGCCCTCGTGGTGATCAACGGCTGCCACGTCGGTGGCCAGCAACAGCAGCATGTCCGGCAAGTTGAGGTCATCGACGGCCAACTCGGGCAATCGTTCCAGCCGTCGCACCAGGTCGTAGGCGAAGAAGCCCACCATCCCGCCGGACAACGGCGGCAGCCCCGGCAGCGCAGCGGTGGCCAGCAACTCCAGCGTGGCGTGCAGGGCTTGCAGCGGGTCTCCGCCGGTGGGGGCATCCCGGGGCACCGCGCCGAGCCACACCGCCTCGCCGTCACGCACCGTCAACGCCGACGGCGCACCCGCCCCGATGAATGACCACCGCGACCATGACCGGCCAGTCTCGGCTGACTCCAGCAGGAAGGTGCCCGGCCGGTTGGCGGCCAGCTTGCGGTACGCGGACAGCGGCGTCTCGGCATCGGCCAGGACCTTGCGGGTCACCGGCACCACACGATGCTCGGCCGCCAGCGCGCGGAAATCGTCCCGCGAGGTGGTGGCGACGGCGGGGTTGGCGTGCACCCTTCTATCTTCCAAGTGGCCTCCCCGGATGCCGCAGCGACCCCCGGCGTAACCTAACGGCCATGAAAACCGGTGACACCGTGGCCGACTTCGAGCTTCCCGACCAGACTGGCAACCCGCGCAAGCTCAGCGGCCTGCTGTCCGACGGGCCAGTGGTGCTGTTCTTCTACCCGGCCGCGATGACACCCGGCTGCACCAAGGAGGCCTGCCACTTCCGCGACTTGGCCGGAGAATTCGCTGCCGTCGGGGCCAACCGGGTCGGCATCAGCGTTGATCCCGTTGCAAAACAAGCCAAGTTCGCCGACACGCAGGGTTTCGACTACCCGTTGCTGTCCGATACCGACGGAGCGGTCGCTGCCCAGTTCGGCGTCAAGCGAGGACTGTTGGGCAAGTTGCTTCCGGTCAAACGCACCACCTTCGTCATCGACACCGATCGCAAGGTGCTCGACGTGATCTCCAGCGAATTGAGCATGGACACCCACGCCAACAAGGCGTTGCAGACGTTACGGGCACGCGGCTAACCGGCGCCTTTGTAGCATGCTGGCATGCCGCTGAACCAGGGAGATGTGTTCGCCGGGTACACGATCGTGCGGCGGCTGGGATCCGGCGGGATGGGCGAGGTATATCTGGCCCAACATCCGCGGCTGCCCCGCCGGGACGCCCTCAAGGTCCTCCCCGCCGCCCTGACCGCGGACCACGAGTACCGGCAGCGATTCAGCCGCGAAGCGGACCTCGCCGCGGAGTTGTGGCATCCCCACATTGTCGGCATCCACGACCGCGGCGAGTTCGAGGGACAGCTGTGGCTGTCGATGGACTATGTCGAGGGAACCGACACCGCCGAGTTGCTGCGCAGCCGGTACCCATCCGGGATGCCGAAAACCGAGGTATTCGAGATCGTCACCGCAGTCGCTGACGCGCTCGATTACGCCCATCTACGAGGATTGCTGCACCGGGACGTCAAGCCCGCCAATATCTTGCTGACTGATGCCGATGCTCGGGCGCGACGGATCCTGTTGGCCGACTTCGGAATCGCCCGAGAGATCGGTGATATCAGCGGTCTCACCGCCACCAACATGGTGGTCGGGACTACCGGCTACTCGGCGCCCGAACAACTCATGGGTTCAGACATCGACGGGCGGGCCGACCAATACGCGCTTGGTTGCACTGCTTTTCAGCTGCTGACCGGGGCAGGGCCGTACCAGAACTCCAATGCGGCGGTGGTCATCAGCCAACACTTGTCCGCGCCGCCCCCGCAGATCGGCGAACGACGGCCGGACCTAGCGGGACTCAACGACGTGATTACCACAGTGCTGGCAAAGGCGCCCGGTGATCGCTACCCCAGCTGTTCCGATTTCGCGACAGCACTCACCGGCCAACCGGGCGTCGGCGCAGCACAGACGATTGCCGGCCGCGCAGCCGCCGCCCCCACGACGCGCGTTACCGCGCCGCAGGAGTCCGCACCGCCGAAAGCGCGGCGCCGCGGATTGCGGTCGGCGGTAGTGATGTCCGCTATCGCCACGCTCTTGCTGCTCGTGGTGGCGGGGGTTGTGGGGGTAGAACTGCTGCGCCACCGCGCGAACGAGCCGGGCAGCGGCGCCACCATCGGCACAAGCCAGTCGGGCAACGGCGCCAACCCCGGCCCGAGCCAGCCAAGCAACGGGGCCCCCGCGGCGCCATCGTCGATCCAACTCACGAGGTACATCACCGATCCGTCAGGCGTGTTGACCCCCGCCGGCCGCACCGCGGTGGAGGGCGCCATCTCGAAGCTCTTCACCGAGCGCAACGTTCACCTTTGGGTGGCGTATGTCAACGATTTCTCCGGGCTCACCCCGTTCAGATGGGCTGAGGACACCATGCGCGCCAACGGATTCAGTGATACGGACGGTCTTCTGGCCATCGCCACCGCCAACCGAACCTTCGCGTTTCGACCGCCGGTCGCTATGACCAACGGGACCAACGGAACTCGCGTCAACGCTGAGCTCATTCGGAAGGATCGGATCGCGCCCGCTGTGCGAAGCGACGAATGGGCCCGCGCGGCGGTAGGGGCTGCCAACGGACTGGAGACCGCCGGCTAGCAGCGCGCTCACGGCACGCTATCCCACTCCTCGTCTGTCACATCGGGGATGCAGTGGTAGGCGATCACCGCAGTTCCCGGGTTCGCGACGCCGCCGTTGATGTTGAGGCAGGGACCGAGCGCACTCGTGACCTGGGCGTTGGGTTGGATGTTCCAAAGCTGGTTGTTCGAATTGGTCTGACAGGTCGAGAGGATTACCGGGGTGGTATCTGCCGCGTTACTGATACTCAGGCAAGCCCCGGGGAAGGCAACGCTCTCGATCTGACCGGCAGAGTTGAAGTTCCAGAGCTGGGATTTCGACCCATCGCATGGATTGACCATCGTCGCAGTGTTGTTCCCACTCGGGGCGTCTAAACACCAATTGCCCAATCGGCTCTTCAACTGGACCGGGTCGGCGGCACCCGCCACACCAGCGCTCAACAGGGCGATACCGAACACTGCGCCGCCCACGACAAGGGCCCTGTGCACACCGCCCATCAACCGCGATTCACGCATCTCCGCTCCATCCACTCGCCTTGGTCCATCGTCACGCCCCAAAACGGCGAAGGCTAGCCCTCGCTGGGCCGCTGACGTTGCCGTCAATACAGGGCGGCCGCACAGCAGCTAGTAGTCGCATTCGCGTAGCAACTACCCCGTCAGGCCTTGTCCGACTCCAGCAGCACGTCGGCGTCGAAGCAGCTGTGATCGCCGGTGTGGCAGGCGCCGCCCACCTGGTCGACCACCAGTAGCACCGCGTCGCCATCACAATCCAGCTGCACCGAGTGCACGTGCTGGGTGTGGCCGGAGGTCGCTCCTTTGACCCACTGCGCGCCGCGGGACCGCGAAAAGTACGTCCCTTTGCGGGTTTCCAGCGTCCGGGCCAGCGCCTCGTCGTCCATCCAGGCGACCATCAACACGTCGCCGCTGCTGCGCTCCTGGACGACGGCGGTGAACAGTCCGTCGGCGTTGCGCTTGAGACGCGCGGCGATAGCGGGGTCGAGCGTCATCGCACGGTGATCCCTTCTGCGGCCATGGCCGCCTTCACCTGTCCGATCGTCAACTGCCGGAAGTGAAAGACACTGGCGGCCAACACCGCATCAGCACCCGCGGCGACGGCCGGGGCGAAATGCTCGGCTGCACCCGCGCCTCCGCTGGCGATCACCGGCACCGTCACCGCCGCCCGAACCGCCCGCAGCATCGCCAAGTCGAAGCCGGCCTGGGTGCCATCGGCATCCATCGAATTGAGCAGGATCTCCCCCACCCCGAGCTGAGCACCCCGGGCCGCCCATTCGACGGCGTCGATCCCGGTGCCGCGGCGCCCACCGTGGGTGGTGACCTCCCAACCCGATGGTGTCGGGGCCGAGCCGTTAGGCACGGTACGGGCGTCGACCGACAACACGATGCACTGCGAGCCGAACTGATTCGCCATCTCGGCCAGGAGCTCGGGCCGTGCGATGGCAGCGGTGTTGATCGAAACCTTGTCCGCTCCCGCCCGCAGCAGCACGTCGACGTCGGCGACCGTACGCACCCCGCCACCCACGGTGAGCGGGATGAACACCTGCTCGGCGGTGCGGCGCACCACCTCGAGCATGGTGGCCCGTCCCGACGACGACGCGGTCACGTCGAGGAAGGTCAGCTCGTCGGCGCCCTCGGCGTCGTAGGCCGCGGCGAGTTCCACGGGATCACCTGCGTCGCGCAGGTTCTCGAAGTTGACGCCTTTGACCACCCGACCGTCGTCGACATCCAGGCAGGGAATCACCCGCACCGCCAGGCTGCTGCCGCAATACGCTTCAGTACTCATCCGGTCGTCCGATCTTGCGCAGAATCTCGAGTATCTGGGCGTGCGCACCGGGGGCGGCGGCCAACGCGGACCGTGAATCGGGGGTCCACTCGTCGCCGGCCAGGTTCGTGACGACGCCACCGGCGGCCCGTACCAGCGCCACGCCCGCGGCGTGATCCCACACGTGGTGGCCGAAACTGATTGCACCGCCCAGAATCCCGTCGGCGACATAAGCGAGGTCGATGCCGGTGGCGCCATGCATGCGCAGCCGCGACGACACCCGGCTGAGCTTTTCGAGCACCGCCAGCCGGTAGCGGCCCGGGAACCGGCCACGTGAATCGGCATTGAAGGTTCCGACGCCGATGACCGAATCCGTCAGCTCGACCTTGGCCAACGGGTCTTGCGGCACACCGTTTTTCATCAGCGGACCGCCCGCGATCGCGACGTAGCGCTCGCCGGTGAACGGCAACCACGTCAGGCCGGCGACCGGATCTCCGTCGTGCAGCAGACCCAGCAGAATCGCGGCCATCGGCGACCCGGCGGCGTAGTTGAACGTTCCGTCAATCGGGTCGAGAATCCACACCCACGGCGAGTCGATCTCGGCTCCGCCGAACTCCTCGCCGTGCACGTCGATTCCGGTGGTCTTCACCAGCGCGTCGACGACCTGGCGTTCAATCTCCAGATCGACCTTGGTCGCGAAATCGTCACCGCGCTTGCTGACCGCGGAATCCGCGCGGTGACCGGCTATGAACGGCTCCACGGCGAGGTCCAGGATCGCCGACGCCTCGGCAACCAGCGCGTCGAGATCCATTGCGCCGCTACCTTGCCACCGCTGCCAGCGCCTGCGGCAGAGTGAATCGTCCGGCGTAGAGCGCCTTGCCCACAATCGCGCCCTCCACCCCGCTGCCCGTCAGCGTGGCGATGGCGCGCAAATCATCGAGGCTGGACACGCCGCCCGAGGCGATCACCGGAGCGTCGGTGCACTCGGCGACCTCGCGAAGCAGATCGAGGTTGGGCCCGGTCAACGTGCCGTCCTTGGTGACATCCGTGACGACGAACCGCGAACAGCCTTCGCTGTCAAGGCGTTCCAGCACGTCCCAGAGATCGCCGCCATCGGTCTCCCAGCCGCGGCCGCGTAGCCGATGATTGCCGTCGACGATTTGCACGTCCAGACCAACCGCCACCTTGTCGCCGTGCTCGGCGATCACCTGGGCGCACCACCGCGGGTTCTCCAACGCAGCGGTGCCCAGGTTCACCCGAGCGCATCCGGTCGCCAGCGCGGCCGTCAGCGACTGGTCGTCACGGATACCACCGGACAGTTCGACCTGCACGTCGAGCTTGCCCACCACCTCGGCCAGCAGTTCACGATTGGAGCCGCGGCCGAACGCCGCGTCCAAGTCGACCAGGTGAACCCATTCGGCGCCGTCGCGTTGCCAGCCCAGCGCGGCGTCCAACGCTGAGCCGTACTCAGTTTCGCTGCCGGCCCGGCCCTGTACCAGGCGCACCGCCTGACCCTCGACCACGTCGACCGCGGGTAACAAAATCAACGGCACGTCTATAACCCCTCAACCCAATTGCTCAATATTGCCGCCCCGGCGTCTCCGCTCTTCTCCGGATGGAACTGAGTGGCGGCCAGCGGGCCATCCTCGACCGCTGCCAGGAACGGCACCCCGTGGGTGGCCCAGGTCAGCAGCGCCTCGGGCTGGCCGTCCCACCGCTGAGCCGCATAGGAGTGCACGAAGTAAAAACGGGCATCGGCGTCAAGGCCTTTGAACAGCGCGGTGCCCGGCGCCCCGGCCACCACGTTCCAACCCATGTGCGGGATCACCGGTGCGTCCAATCGAGTCACGACGCCGGGCCACTGCCCGCAGCCGTTGGTCTGCACGCCGAACTCAACACCGCGGGCGAACAAAATCTGCATGCCGACACACACACCCAGCACCGGTCGCCCGCCGGACACTCGCTCGGCGATGACTCGCTCGCCGCCTATGCCGCGCAGCCCGGTCATGCACGCCTCGAAAGCGCCGACGCCCGGCACCACCAGTCCGTCGGCGGCCGCGGCGGCCTCGAGGTCGGCCGTCACCTCCACTGAGGCGCCCACGCGCTGCAGCGCACGCTGCGCAGAACGCAGATTGCCTGAGCCATAGTCCAAAACCACAACGGATTTGGGCTTCACAGGGTCCCTTTGGTGGATGGCACACCCGATACCCGCGGGTCGGTCTCGACCGCCTGACGCAAGGCGCGGGCGACGGCCTTGTACTGCGCCTCGGTGATGTGGTGCGGGTCGCGTCCGTAGAGGACGCGAACATGCAGCGCTATGCGGGCATTGTTCGCTAGTGTTTCGAACACGTGCCGGTTGACGACGGTGTGGTAGGGCACCCCGCTGCCTGCAACGGTGAAGTGCCGCAGGTGATCCGGTTCGCCGGTGTGCACGCAATAGGGCCGACCGGACACGTCGACAATGGCGTGAGCGAGCGCCTCGTCCATTGGGATGAAGGCGTCGCCGAACCGGCGGATGCCCGTTTTGTCGCCCAGGGCCTGAGCCAGCGCCTGACCCAGCACAATCGCGGTGTCCTCGATGGTGTGGTGCGCCTCGATATCGACATCACCCTTGGCACGCACCGTCAAGTCGAAGCTGGCGTGACTGCCCAGTGCGGTCAGCATGTGGTCGTAGAACGGGATTCCGGTGTCGACGTGGACTTCCCCGGTGCCGTCCAGGTTGAGTTCGACGACGATGTCGCACTCCTTAGTGGTGCGTTCAACCCGGGCGTGGCGCTGCAGGCTCATGACGCTCCTAACGGCTGGGCCAATTCGGTGGCGCCGATCTGGGCGCTCGTCTGCAGGAAGGCGTCGTTCTCTTCGGCTAGCCCGGTGGTGACGCGCAAGTATCCCGTGATACCGACGTCGCGAATCAGGACGCCGGCATCCAGATAGTGCTGCCAGGCCGTCGGCGCGTCGGCGAACTGCCCGAACAGCACGAAGTTGGCGTCACTGGGGACGACACGAAATCCCATGCCGCTCAACGCTGCGCTCACCCGCTCGCGTTCGGCGATCAGCGTCGCGACGCTGCCCAAGGTGTCATCGGCGTGCCGCAGCGCGGCCCGGGCGGCGGCCTGGGTAACCGAGGACAGGTGATATGGCAGCCGCACCAGCAGCATCGCGTCGATCACCGCCGGGGTGGCGATCAAGTAGCCCAGCCGGCCTCCGGCGAAGGCGAACGCCTTGCTCATGGTGCGGGTCACGACGAGCTTCGTCGGGTACTCAGCGACCAGCGCCACCGCACTGGGTTGAGAGGAGAATTCACCGTAGGCTTCGTCGACGATCAGGATCCCGGGCGTCGCGTCCAGCAATTGCCGCAGATCGGGCAGCGAAACACTCTGCCCCGAGGGGTTATTGGGGCTGGCGACGAACACCACATCGGGGCGGCGGTCGGCGGTCGCCGCGACGGCGGCCTCCACGTCAAGACTGAAATCCGCGGCACGCAACGTCTCGATCCATTCGGTGTGGGTGCCGTCGGAGATGATCGGGTGCATCGAATACGAGGGGACGAATCCGATCGCCGTCCGCCCTGGTCCACCGAACGCCTGCAGTAGCTGCTGCAGAATCTCATTGGAACCGTTTGCGGCCCAGAGGTTTTCCACCCCGAGCTGGATACCGGTCTGCGTGCTGAGATAAGCGGCGAGGTCACGGCGCAGCGCCACCGCGTCGCGATCGGGGTAGCGGTGCAGGTCGACGGCCGCTTCGCGCACGGATGCGACGACGTCGTCGACCAATGCCTGGGTGGGCGGGTGTGGGTTCTCGTTGGTGTTCAGCCGCACCGGAACCGCCAGCTGCGGCGCGCCGTAGGGCGATTTGCCGCGCAAGTCGTCGCGCAGCGGCAACGCGTCGAGCGCCGGGTGTCTGCTCATCGCTCGAACCTCCGCCGTACCGCCTCACCGTGCGCGGGCAGATCCTCGGCCTTGGCTAACGTAACCACATGCCCCGAAACGTCTTTCAAGGCCGCCTCGGTGTAGTCGACGACATGGATACCGCGCAGAAAGGTCTGCACCGACAGGCCGCTGGAATGCCGAGCACTGCCCGCCGTGGGCAACACGTGGTTGGAGCCGGCGCAGTAGTCGCCGAGGCTGACCGGCGAGTACGCGCCGACGAAGATGGCGCCGGCCGAGTGAATCTGCGCGGCAACCCGATCCGCGTCGACGGTCTGGATCTCCAGGTGTTCGGCGGCGTAGGCGTTGACGGTGCGGATTCCAGCGTCGATGTCGTCGACCAAGATGATCGCCGACTGGCGCCCGGCAAGTGCGGTTGTCACCCGCTGACGGTGCACGGTGGTCTCCAGCTGAGCGGCCAGCTCTTTGTCGGTGGCATCGGCGAGGTCGGCGCTCGGTGTCACCAGGACGCTGGCGGCCATTTCGTCGTGTTCGGCCTGGCTGATCAAATCGGCGACCACAAGCGCGGGGTCTGCGGTGTCATCGGCCAGGATGGCAATCTCGGTTGGGCCTGCTTCGGCGTCGATACCGACTCGCGAGCGGCAAAGCCGTTTGGCCGCGGTGACGTAGATGTTGCCGGGCCCGGTGATCATGTCGACCGGTGAGAGCTCGGCGCCGTCGGTGTCGACGCCGCCGTAGGCCAGCAGCGCCACTGCCTGCGCGCCGCCGACCGCCCACACCTCGTCGACACCGAGCATGCGGGCAGCGGCCAGGATCGTCGGGTGCGGTAGGCCCTGAAACCGGCCCTGCGACTGTGCCTGCGGCGGGCTGACCACCACCAGCGACCCGACACCAGCAGCCTGCGCCGGCACCACGTTCATCACCAAGCTGGACGGGTAGACGGCGTTGCCGCCCGGCACATACAGCCCGACCCGCTCGACGGGGACCCACCGCTCGGTGACGGTGGCGCCCGGGCCCAGCGTCGTCGTGGAGTCGGCGCGGCGCTGGTCGGCATGCACGGCACGGGTGCGTTCGATCGCGACTTCCAGTGCGACCCGGACGTCGGGGTCGAGGCCGGCCAGCGCGGCATCCAACTCGGCGGCGGGCACCCGGACGGTCGGCGGCCGCACTCCGTCAAACGATTCGCCGAACTCCAGTGCGGCTTCCGCGCCCCGCGCAGCAACCGCCTCCACGATCGGGCGCACCGACGGCAGCGCGGCATCTACGTCCACTCCGCCGCGCGGCATCGCCGCCCGCAGCCGGGCAGCCGAGAGCTCCTCGCCCCGCAGGTCGATGCGCGCCATCACGTTCACATGGACCATTGTCCCAGAGAATGGCAACTGCATATTGGGCCGGTACGCTGACCGCAAACCACGAAAAACGGAGCCGCCATGTCCCGAAAGGACCATCCAAACAACGCCCCGGGCATCCCGATGATCTTTCCGCCCTGGTTTGAGAGCTTTCAAACCAGATACTTCAACCCGGCGGTAAAGCCGATCGCGCGCTATCTTCCGACGTTCTCGGTCATCAAGCACCGTGGCCGCACATCCGGCAAGGAGTACGAAACCATCGTCGCCGCGTACCGCAAAGGCAACGTGCTGGCCATCGGGCTGGCCCACGGCAAAACGGATTGGGTGAAGAACGTGCTGGCCGCCGGTGAAGCCGACGTGCACTTCATCCGCAAGGACGTCCACATCACCAACCCCCGAGTACTGCCCGCCGGAAGCGACGGCAAGGGGCTGCCCTTCTTGGCCCGCCAGCAGATCGGGCGCGTCGGGGTCTTCGTCGCCGATATCGCCTAGGCCGGGAGCCTGCAGCGCGACGAGATTGCGCCCAGGGTCGTGGATTTTGAGAGATCACAGCCCTGAGTGCGATCTCGACGATGGACTCGCTCTTAGTCCGAAAAGTGAGCGCCTAAAGGCGCGTAAACACGGTCTTTCCGGCCATCGTCGGCCAGACCGATGGCGCGTCGTCCCACGCCACGACGCGGTCGACGACCGGCGACAGATCGCAGCCGCCCGCCAATAGCTCCAGGATTTCCGGGATGACGGCGCGCGCGCTGACCCGCCCGGTGATGAATCGCACACCGCGGGTGTACATCGGCAGCAGCGGCATCTCGACGTTGTATTCGGGGTAAATCCCGGTGTCGGTGCACACGCCATCAGGCCACGTCGCACGCAGCGATGCGGCAAGCAGCGCCGCATCGCCGCTGGTGTGCACGGTGACGGGATAGGGATCCCAAGACTCGTCGGGTTTGGCTACCTCATGAACCACTGCCCCGAGCTTCTCGGCGGCCGCCAGCCGGTCCGAATCGGTATCGACGTAGTCGACATGGAAGCCGAGTGCTGCCGCGAACGCCGTCGCGTACAGCCCGATCGAGAGTCGGCCGACGACGAGGACGCGGCGATCGGCCTGATCGAGCCCGGCCAGCTCCGCGCGGTAAGGCCCGACCGCGCGCCAGCCGTCAGGAATGTTGTCCGACAGTGAGGCGATGGCAACCGGATCGACGCCGCCGGGTATCGGGATGAGCATCGCGTCGGCGTAGGGCACGAGCACCAGATCGCTCATGAATCCGCCGCCGTCCAGACCGGCAAGCGGCGCCATTCCGTACATCGCCATCATCGGCAGTGACGCGCATGAACCCGTGACGCCGCGGCGGCATTCGCGGCAGTCTCCGCAACTGATCTGAAACGGCACGACCACGCGGTCGCCCACTCGGACGCCGGATACGTCGTCGCCCACCGCGACCACCTCGCCGAGTCCCTCATGGCCGACTGCATGTCCGGGCGGCATCGGCAGTCGGCCGTGCGCGACCGCGACGTCGAGGTCGCAACAGGCCACCGCCAAGGGCCTGATCAGGGCCTGCTCCGGCGCGGTGATCGTCAGATCGGGCACGTCGCGCCACATGTATTGCCCGACATCTTCGAACGTCAACTGCTTCATCTCAGCATTCTTGAGTGATTACTCAAGTATTGTCAATAGCGTGCCGAGACCTGACCGCAGCCGGGCCGCGTTGATCGACACCGCGGCCACGCTGTTTCGCCGCCAGGGCTACGCCGCGACCGGACTCACCCAGATCCTCGCCGAGGCAGGCGTCAAGCCCGGTTCGCTGTATCACCACTTTCCGCAGGGCAAGCAGCAGCTGGCCGCTGCCGTCGTCGATGGCACCGGGGCCGCGATCGAGCAGCTGCTGCGCAGATTCCTGGCCGGCGGTCTGCCGGTGGCGGACATCGTCGATCGGTGGGTTGACTTGCTGGTCGACGGGCTGACCGCCGATCGGCGCGACGGCTGCCCGATCGAGCCGATCGCCACCGAATCGGTGAATGCCAGTCCACTGGTGCGCGCCGCGTCGGCACGTGCCTTCACCGGCTGGTGCAGGGCGATCGAAGAGCGGCTGGTCGCCGAAGGCTGGTCCGCGGCGGACGCGGAAAGCGTTGCGGTTGCCGTCATCTCATTGATCGAGGGAGCGTTGATCCTGTCCCGCATCGCGGGCGATGCGGGTGCACTCGTCGCCGCCAAACCGGCAGCACGCCGCTTGCTTCGCCGCTAGATCGCGGCCGCCGGCGCGCCTATGCTGGATAAACGGGGCGCCGCATGACACGGGATGAACTGTTCGCCTCGATCGTGGCGATACGCCCCGGTCGCGATGACCTCGTGTACCTCGAGCGCTGCGGCGATGCCTACAACTGGCGGATGCTGACGGGCACTGAAACGCCGTCAATCCCCTCTCCGGCAACCACTCCCGACGTGTGGATGTCGTTTTCGGCCAGTTGGCCCCTCGACGAACCGGAGCGGCTGCGCGCGTTCTTCGACGATCTGCTCGCCGAACTCGAGTCGATGGCCAACAGCGCGGACCGGTGTCGGTGGCCGGTCGACGAGCCCTGGCCGCAGCAGCACGTGCACCATCACTGAGGGCTGAACCCATGGTCGACTATCGGATCACCGCGCACGAGCGCACCTGGTTCAAGCGCTGCCGCCGGCAGTGGGATTTCGCCTCACCGCATCGCCGCAACCTGCGATCGGTCGCGTTCGTCCAGCCGGCCCTGCCCGCCGCGCTCAAGGATGCGTTGGCGGTGTACTACTACCCCGGTACCTGGGACTGGCAACACGAGGTGACCCAGCCGCTGGTGCACAAGGCGCTCGAACGGTCATTGGAGGATGCCGACGCGACCGACGTCCTCGACATGGCGGCAGCGTTGCTGGACTGCTATGACGCCTGGGCAAGCGCTATCGATGACTTCGCACCGGTCAAGATCAACCTCGATGTCGACGCACTGGTCCCCGATCCCGACGACCCCCAGCGGGGATTGTTGGTGCACGACGGATCTCCAGTCATCTACCCGTGCCGAATCGATTTGGTGGCCGTAGACGCTGCCGATGATTACTGGGTGGTCTGCCATCACATCGTCGACGAGTGGCAGGACATCGACGCGCTGGTCCGCGACGAGCAGGCAGTGGCGGCCTGCTGGGCGTTCGAGCACGACTACATCGGCGTACAGATCGCCGGAACCATCCACAACGAGGTCCGCATCGCCGGCCCACTCAAATTCCCGCCCGCCGGGTCCGCGACGAAGCGGCTGCCGAAAGCGGTGGCCCAACACGAGCCCAGCGGCGGTGGTCGATCGCTCCCACAGCACCGACGGATGTCGGCGCAGGCGTCACGCCCCGCTGCAACCGACCGCACCGAGCAGCGCACCGCGGGTGTGCTGCGTCGCACTCGCATCCGTCGGAGCCGCCACGAGATCACCTCGGTGGGGCCGGCGATCGCTGCCGAGGCGGTCGATATGACCGGTTGGCCAACCATTTACCCGACGTTCGCCGCACATTGTCGTGACTGCGAATTCAACGCGCCGTGTTCTGCGATCACCGAGGGTGCTGATCCGGAACCGTTGCTGGAGGAGAACTTTCAGCGACCGCCCGACGAACCGCGTAAGCCGAGATTGGGTCAGTCGACGTGGGGCTTCGGCCGGGGCGCCGCGCCACCACGGTGGTGAGTTCCCCGGTCGTCCCACGACCTATAGCTCGGGCATGGCTAGTCTGAGTCTTCATGGTCACCGATTACAACGAAAATCGGTTTGCCGAGCAGTATCAACGGGCCAGGTCTCAGCCCTTCCATTTACGTGTCGAAGCCTATTCATTCATGAAGCTGATCGGCGATGTCGAAGGCAAAAGAGTGCTCGATGTCGCCTGTGGTGAAGGGCATTTCACCCGAATGCTGCGCAACGCCGGTGCCGCAGAGGTGGTCGGAATCGACATTTCCGAGCGCATGATCGACTTGGCCCGTGCACAGGAGGCGCGCCGACCGCTCGGTGTCGAGTACCGCGTCGAAGACGCCCGGGCCGTGGTGGGGCAAGCGGATTTCGACCTGGTGGTCGGTGCCTGGCTGCTGGTGTACGCGCAAACCGCAGCCGAACTCGTGCAGATGTGCCGGGGGCTGGCGAGCCGGCTCAATTCGGGCGGGCGCTTTGTCACCCTGGTCAGCAACCCCTCGGTGTACGATTTCGACCCGCTGCCCGACTACCGCAGGTACGGCTTCACGTTGTCGCTCGCCGATCGCGCGTTCGAGGGTGCGCCGACCAAAGTGATCCTGCTGCTGGAGGATTCGACGCTGGAGATCGAGAATTACTACATGCCGATCGCAGCCTACGAGTCCGCGTTGACCCAGGCGGGTTTTCGGGACTTTGCAGTGCACATGCCCGAAGTGTCACCCACCCCAGATGACGAACCCGGCTATTGGCAGGACTTCCTGACGTATCCGAGTTTCATCCTGTTGGACTGCGTCAAGCCCTGACGGTCAGATGTCCAAGCCGATGTCGAGCACCCGCACCGAGTGGGTGAGCGCGCCGACCGCCAGGTAATCCACGCCCGTCCCGGCGTATTCTGCAGCCGTATCCAGCGAAAGCCCGCCGGACGACTCCAGTTTGGTTGCCGGCGCCCGGGCATCGCGGCGTTGCACCGCGATCTGGGTCTGCCAGACCGGAAAGTTGTCGAGCAGCACCAACTCGGCGCTCTCGTCCAACACCTCGTCGAGCTGCTCGAGCGAGTCGACTTCGACCTCGCACGGCAGTTCGGGTGCGGCCGCGCGCACCGCGCGTAGCGCCGCGACCACCGATCCCGCCGCCGCGACGTGGTTGTCCTTGATCAGTGCCGCATCGCCCAAGCCGAGCCGATGGTTGACGCCACCGCCGACCCGGACCGCGTACTTCTGCAGTGCCCGCAGGCCCGGCAGCGTCTTACGAGTGTCGCGGATCTTCGCGTTGGTGCCGTGCACGGCGTCGACCCATGCCGCCGTTGCGCTGGCAATCCCGGACAAGTGGCAGACCAGGTTGAGCAGGGTGCGCTCGGCGGTCAACAGGCCGAGCATCGGTGCCTCCACCGTCAGCGCGGACGCCCCCGGCTGCAGCCGCGCGCCGTCCTCGACGCGGTCAAGCACCCGGTAGCCGCCGGCGCCGAGCACCTCGTCGAGCACCAGCAGTGCGATGTCCACACCGGCGATGACACCCGGCTCACGGGTGATCAGCGATGCGGTGGTGGCGGCGCCGTCGGGCACCGTCGCCAGCGTGGTGACATCCGGCCCATAACGCAGGTCCTCGTCGAGCGCGCGGCTGATCGTGGCGCGAGCCTCGGCGAGCTCACATTCCGACAAAATCAGTCCAGCCATCAGCAGACTGCCACCGGCTCCTCGACCCGCACGCTGTCGTCATCGGCCAGCCGGACGACGATGCTGCGGGCCTGGACGACGGTGGTGTCGGGGTATTCGGCGCGGTGGTGACAGCCCCGGCTCTCGTCGCGGGCCAGCGCGGCGGCCGCCACGGCGCGGGCGGTCACGGTCAACGCCGCGTCTTCGAGGTCGACATTGGTGAACATGACGCGCACCGGCGCGGCCGACAGCGTGCCGGTCAGCCGGCGCAGACCATCGGCGTCGCGAACCACCGACGCATCGCGGCTCATCGCGCGCTGCAGGTCGGCCCGGGCCAGCGCGGTGCGGCCGGTCGGCTCCGGCACGCTCGCGCGCGGACGGCCGACCAGCGCCGCGTGTCCCGCCGCGGCCCTTCCCGCCCGGCCCCCGACGACCAGCCCCTCCAGCAGGCTGTTGGAGGCCAGCCGGTTGGCGCCGTGCATGCCGGTTCGAGCGACCTCGCCCGCGGCGAATAGGCCGGGCAGCTCGGTTTGTCCATGCACATCGGTGACCACGCCGCCGCAGCTGTAGTGCGCACCCGGAACCACCGGGATGGGCTGGCGGACCGGGTCGACGCCGACTTTGCGGCACGCGGCGGTGACGGTCGGGAAACGGTTCTCGAAATCGACGATGCTGCGGGCGTCGAGGTAAACACACGGGTCTCCGGTTGCGCGCAGCCGGGCGTCGACGGCGGCCGCCACCACATCGCGCGGCGCCAGGTCGCCCATCGGATGCACGCCTACGGTGACCGAATTGCCTTGACTGTCAACCAAAACCGCGCCTTCACCGCGGATCGCCTCGGTGACCAGCGGTCGTCGGCCGCCGCGGTGGCCGTTGAACAGCATGGTGGGGTGGAACTGGATGAACTCGACGTCGCTCACCGCGACACCGGCCCACAGCGCCAGCGCGATCCCGTCACCGGTCGAGCCATCGGGATTGGTGGTCGCGCCGTAGAGGTGCCCCAGCCCGCCGGTGGCCAAGATCACCGACGCCGCGTGAAAGATGCCGACGCCATCCGGATTGGCCACCAGCACCCCGGTGACGGAATCCGTCCCCGCGCCCGCATCGTGCAACAGGCGCAGGGCGACGTGGTTGCTGCGGATGTCCAGCGCCGCCGCCGCATGGTCGAGTGCGCGCTGGACCTCGGCGCCGGTGGCATCGCCGCCGGCGTGCACGATGCGCCGCCGTGAATGCCCGCCTTCGCGACTCAGCGCCCATCCGCCGGCCGCCGCCTCGTCGAATCGTGCTCCCGCGCCGACCAATTCGGTCACCGCCTGGTAGCCGTCAGCAACTATCGACGTCACGGCGTCGGCATCGCAAAGGCCGGCACCGGCAGCAAGCGTGTCGGCGACGTGTGCGTCGATTGAGTCGTCGGTATCCGGCAGCACCACCGCGATGCCGCCCTGGGCGTAGTGCGTGGTCGTCACGCCCAACCTCCGGCCCGCCTTGCTGAGCACGACAACCCGGCGCCCGGCACGATGGGCAGCCAGCGCGGCGGCCAGGCCGCCGACCCCGGTGCCGATGACGACGACGTCGGCCCGCTGCTCCCAGGCCGGCCGAATCCTCATTCGCCGCCGCCGGGCTGGCCGATCGCGATCATCCGCTGCACGCTTTGCCGCGCCAGGCGGGCGATCTGGGCATCGACGTCGACTTCGTCGGCGCCCTCGATCAGGCAGCGCAGCAGCGCCGCGGGGGTGATCATCTTCATGTACTTGCACGACGCTCGATCGTTGACCGCGCGGAAGTCGACGTCAGGTGCGGCATTGCGCAGCTGATACAACATCCCGACCTCGGTGGCGACCAGCACCTGACGGGCGTGGGTGGCACGCGCGGCTTCGAGCATGCCGCCCGTCGACAAGATCTTCACCCGGTCCTGTGGGAAGGCGCCCTCGCCGGCGAGATACAGCGCCGACGTCGCACAGCCACACTCCGGGTGGACGAACAATTCGGCGTCCGGATGCATACGGGCCTGAGCGGTGAGCTCGTCGCCGTTGATCCCTGCGTGCACGTGGCACTCGCCGGCCCACACGTGCAGGTTCTCCCGTTCCGTCTCCCGGCGCACATGCGCCCCGAGGAACTGGTCGGGGCAGAACAGCACCTCGCGGTCCGCGTCGATGGAGGCGACCACGTCGACGGCGTTCGACGACGTGCAGCAGATGTCGGTGAGCGCCTTGACCGCCGCGGTGGTGTTCACGTACGAGACGACGACGGCGCCCGGGTGTTCGTCCTTCCAGGCCTGCAGATCCTCGGCGGTGATCGAGTCGGCCAGCGAGCAGCCCGCCCGCTGGTCGGGGATCAGCACGGTCTTCTCCGGGCTGAGGATTTTCGCGGTCTCCGCCATGAAGTGCACGCCGCAGAACACGATGGTTTCCTCGGGCGCCTCGGCGGCAATACGCGACAGCGCCAACGAGTCACCGACGTGATCGGCGACGTCCTGGATGGCCGGCAGCTGGTAGTTATGCGCCAGAATCGTCGCGTTGCGCAGCTCGGCCAGCCGCCGGATCTCGGCCGCCCACCGTTCGTCGCCGTCGACGCCGGCGTAACCGGTGGGAGAACTGGTGATAGCTGCGGCCAGGTCTTTTACCAACCCATTTGCCACCGGGTCTGAGCGATTCAGGACCGTCATGGCCGTTCCTTTCGCACCCGACCCGGTTTTCGACTTATAATCGAAAACATGGCCCATGGTAGCACTGCCCACGAAGTGCTCGCTGTCGTATTCCAGGTTCGCGGTCTCGGGCCCGGGCCGAAGGCCCAAAAGCCGCAGCTCAGCGTCCTGCTGTGGCAACGCGCCCGCGACCCGCAGCGAGGTGCGTGGTCGTTGCCGGGCGGACGGCTGCGCCACGATGAGGACATGACGACGTCGGTGCGACGTCAACTGGCCGAGAAGGTCGACCTGCGGGAAGTCGCTCATCTGGAGCAGCTCGCGGTGTTCTCCGATCCCGAGCGGGTGCCCGGCACCCGCACGATCGCGTCGACATTTCTGGGTCTGGTGCCCTCCCCCGCCACCCCGGAATTGCCGCCCGACACCTGCTGGCACCCGGTCACCGCACTGCCGACGATGGCGTTTGACCACGGCCCGATGATCGCCCACGCCCGCACCCGGCTGGCCGCCAAGATGTCCTACACGAACATCGGATTCGCTTTAGCTCCAACCGAATTCGCGCTGTCGACGCTGCGTGACATTTACGGTGCCGCGCTGGATTACCAGGTCGATACGACGAACCTGCAGCGCGTGCTGGCCCGTCGCGGCGTCATCACCGCGACCGGCACCGTCGCGCAATCCGGGCGCAGCGGCGGCCGCCCTGCGGCGCTGTACCGCTTCACCGATTCACAGCTGCGGGTAACCGACGAGTTCGCCGCCCTGCGACCTCCCGGCGGGCCGACTGGATTCTTAATGCCTTCTTAAGCAACAATGCCTGGATGGACATTGGCAGCCTTGCGACCACAACCGGCGCGGAATGGATCGGTCGCGCACCACACGAGGAATTGCGGCCCAAGGCCCGCCCGCTGCTGCCGCCGGACGACCCGTTCTACCAGCCGCCACCCGGTTACCAGCACGCCGTGCCCGGCACCGTGCTGCGTTCGCGCGACGTCGAGCTGGCCTTTCTGGGGCTAGTAGCGCAACGGACCATGGGTACCCAGCTGTTGTATCGCACGACGGACATGAACGGGTTGCCGGTGGCGGCGGCGACCACGGTGATCGTCCCTGCAGGCATCACGCCCGAGCGGCCCTGCCCGGTGTTGTCGTATCAGTGCGCGATCGACGCGGTGACATCCCGCTGCTTTCCCTCTTACGCGCTGCGACGACATGCGAAGGCCGTGGGCTCGCTGGCGCAGTTGGAGTTTCTGTTGATCAACGCCGCCCTCGCTGAGGGCTGGGCGGTGTCGGTGCCTGACCATGAGGGTCCCGACGGAATTTGGGGCGCGCCGTACGAACCCGGGTATTGCATTCTCGACGGGATCCGGGCGGCCTTGCACTCGGAGCGCCTGGGGTTGTCCCCGTCCGCGCCTGTGGCGTTGTGGGGGTACTCCGGCGGCGGACTGGCGAGCGCGTGGGCCGCTGAACTCTGCGCCGACTATGCACCCGAGTTAGACATCGTCGGCGCGGTGCTCGGATCACCAGTCGGCGATCTCGGCCACACCTTCCGTCGACTCAACGGCAGCTTGCTGGCCGGTCTGCCGGCCATGGTGATCGCGGCGCTGTCGCACCTCTACCCCGATTTGGACCGGGTGATCGAGGAGCACACCAACTCCGAGGGGCGGGCTGTGCTGGAACGGTTGGAACGGATGACCACGGTGGGGGCCTGCATCCGGATGGCGAAGAAGGACGTCAATATCTACCTCGACTGGCCGCTCGACGAGATCCTGGCGATGCCGGAGGTGCAATACGTCTTCGACAACATCAAATTGGGTAAGGCCACGCCCAAACCGCCGGTGTTGCTGGTGCAGGCCGTGCACGACTACCTGATCGCTGTCGAGGACATCGACGAGCTGGCCCACACCTACATGGCCGGCGGCACGAAAGTCACCTACCACCGCGACGCGTTCAACGAACACCTGCTGCTTCATCCGCTGTCTGCGCCAATGACACTGCGCTGGCTGCGGGACCGGTTTGCCGGCCGACCGCTGACCGATCATCTGGTCCGCACGAAATGGCCGACGTTGTTCAACCCGGCGACCTACGTCGGCATGGCGCGACTGGCCGCGATCGCGGCCAAGGTGATCACCGGAAAGGCGATCCACCGCCGCCCGCTATGAGCGCGCGGACGTCGGCGCATCCGCGGGCTGCGGACAAGACGGGTCGACGGCCGGATAGCCGCCGAGATCATCGCGCGCGGTTGCCGCGACCGGTACCGCATATACCAGGGCGGCGGTGCTCGCGGGTAACAGCAGCGTGCAGGCGATCTGCCACGGCGTGCGACCGAAGAACACCGGCGGCGCCTCGGTGAAGTAGTAGAACGGGTGGTCGTGACTCACCGGCGCCGCGGCGACATCCACGACGCCGTAGCGCAGATGCACCAGCAGCACGCCGACTCCGGCGGCGGCCGCGGCGGCGATCACCACACCGGTGCACAGCCCGACGACCATTCCCGGGCCGCGGTGTGCCCGCCACTGCCACGCGAGCACAGCCGCCACCGCGGCGACGACGCTCACCAGCCCGAGCATCAGAAATGGCGCGACGAAAAACTTCTCGGATTCATCGCCCAGGTAGTCCTGCAACCGATCACCCTCGTGGGTCAACGCCACCACTCCGTGGATCGGCGGGGCGATCCACGACCAAAGCACGCCGACGAGCACGCCCGCGGGCAGCAACCCCGCCGCAGTCGCGACGACCGCCCGCCGCCGCGACGTGCGCGGGGCGTCGGACGGCTGCGGCCCAGTCATCGGCGCGCTTCCAGGTCGGCCGAGTCCACCAACCCGTGCCGCGAACACTTGGCCCACCAGCCGTCGGGTCGGACCTGCACCACCATCCGGCGGCCGCACTCGGCGCAGAATCGGGGCGGCTCAAGGCCGAGCTGGGCCGCCGTCGGCACGGTACGACCGGTCGGGTCGTCGCGGCACGACAAGCCGGTATAGACGTTGTAGACACCCGCACCGATCGGTGCAGGCAGATCGCGAACCATCAACTTCTCGTTCTACAGGCTGGCGTTGAGCGCCTTGATCGGCATCTGCAGATCGTCGAGCAGCGCGAGATCGGCCTCAGCGGGGCGGCCCAGTGTGGTCAGGTAATTGCCGACGATTACGGCGTTGATCCCGCCCAGAATGCCTTGTTTGGCGCCAAGGTCGCCAAGGGTGATCTCGCGACCGCCGGCGAAGCGCAGCATGGTGCGCGGCAATGCCAGCCGGAATGCGGCCACCGCCTTGAGCGCTTCGCCGGCCGGCAGCACCTCCAGGTCGCCGAACGGCGTGCCGGGACGCGGGTTGAGGAAGTTCAGCGGCACCTCGTCGGGGTCCAGCTCGGCTAGGTTGGCGGCGAACTCGGCGCGCTGCTCCACCGTCTCGCCCATGCCGAGAATGCCGCCGCAGCACACCTCCATGCCTGCCTCGCGCACCATCGACAGCGTCTGCCAGCGCTCTTCCCAGGTGTGGGTCGTCACGACATTGGTAAAGAACGAGCGGGCGGTCTCCAGGTTGTGGTTGTAGCGATGCACCCCCATCGCCGACAGCCGGTCCACCTGCTCGGCGGTCAGCATCCCCAACGAGCAGGCGATCTGGATGTCGACGGCATCGCGGATCGCCTCGATACCTGCGGCCACCTGGGCCAGCAACCGCTCGTCGGGTCCGCGCACCGCCGCGACGATGCAGAACTCCGTGGCACCCGTCTTCGCGGTCTGCTTCGCCGCCTCCACCAGGCTGGGAATGTCGAGCCAGGCGCTGCGCACCGGCGAGGCGAAGAGCCCCGACTGCGAGCAGAAATGACAATCCTCCGGGCAGCCACCGGTTTTCAGGCTGATAATGCCTTCGACCTCGACCTCGGGTCCGCACCAGGCCATTCGCACCTCGTGGGCCAGGGCCAAGAGTTCCTCGAGTCGGTCGTCGGGCAGTTGCAGCACCTGCAGCACCTGCTCCTGGCTCAGTCCCTCACCGCGCTCGAGCGCCTGCTGACGGGCCACGGTCAGGATGTCGGTGCTGTCGGTGCCGGGGGTTGGCCGAGTCGCCGCCTGAGTCACCCGCTACTCCTTATGTCTGTTGAACCACGTCCACGTCGTGTGCGAGCACGCGGGACGGTAGCGCCCCGGCTCATCACGGCCTGCGTTGAACGGTGCCCACGCTAGGCTAGCGGTGTGCACCCGCACAAACGTGATGTGGTTGCAGCGGCCGCCGCGGGTACCTGGATGGGTACAAGGTAGAGCCCCCGAAATGAACGCAAGTGACTGATCAGCACGTCGAGTACCTGGCCCATCATTGGATCCTGCTGGCCGGGCCGGCGTTCCTGGGCCTCTTCGCCTTTGTGTGGATGGAATTGGCCAGCCCGAACCCGGCCTCGCTGCCGTGGGTCAAATGCTGGCTGCTGATCTATGCCGTGGTGCTGTTGGGCGGGGCTTGGCTGTGGGGACAACGATGGTTCGCCCGGGTCGACCCGTTTGGGGTTTACAGCATGGCGATTTCGCGGCTGTCGCCGTTTCGACGCAACCCGGAAACCGGGAGAATCGCGATCGGCAACCCGTTCGACCATCTGTTGTCCTTGCCGATTCGCCCAGGTGTGGTCGCGATTTTGGCGGTGCTGCTTGGCTCGACCGCGTTCGACAGCTTCTCGTCGTCGGTGACGTGGCGCAACTCCGCCGACCGGCTTGCGAAAGCTGTCGGCGATGTACCGGTGACGGTGTCGTTGTCGGCGCTGCGGACCGTCGGGTTGGTCATCTTCATTTCGGTTGTGGCGCTGACTTTTTCGTTGGCCGCCCGCGCCACTGGAGGGATCAACCCCGAGCAGCGTCGCGCATTACCGGGCCAGATGGCGCACTCGCTGATCCCCATCGTGGTGGGCTACATCTTCGCTCACTACCTGTCCTATCTGGTGGAGCGCGGTCAACAGGCCGTGTTCGCCCTCGCCGATCCGTTCGGCCGGGGATGGAACCCGCTCGGGCTGGCGCACCTGCACGCCGCTTATGTGCTGTCCCTGCATCCGACCGTGCTTGCGGTGATCAAGGTGTCATGCGTGGTCACCGGACACATCGTGGCGGTGATTGCGGCCCATGACAAAGCGCTGCGTCTCCTGCCGGCCGGCCATCAGCTCACCGGCCAGCTCACCATGATGCTGGTGATGGTCGGCTATACCTTTACCGGGCTGTACTTGCTTTTCAGCGCATAGCACCCGTGTTACGCGGTGACGTCTATTCCACAGCGTCCTCGTGCAGCTCCGCGAACAGTTCGGTGTTGCGGCTGTAGTCGACGAGTACGTCGATGATGGTGATTCCTGGTTCGTTCAGAGATTGTTTGAGCGCAGCCTCGAACTCGGTCATGCCACCGACGCGGATGCCTTTGGCGCCGAACGCTGCGGCGTAGTGCCCGATGTCATAGTCGCCCAGCTGCACCCCTGACGTGCGGCCGTACTTGAGCTCCTCCTGGAACGCGACCATGTTGTAGGTGTTGTCGCGCATGATGACGTGAGTGAAACTGAGTCCCAAACGAGTCGCGGTCTCCAATTCTTGTGCACTGAAAAGGAATCCACCGTCGCCAGACACCGACACCACCTGGGTATCCGGGCGGACCATTGCGGCGGCCATGGCCCACGGCAACGCGACACCAAGGGTCTGTTGGCCATCGGAGAACAACAATCGCCGTGGTTGGTATACGCGAAAATGCCTGGCCATATAAATGTAGTGCGAACCCACATCGCAGGCGATGGTGGCGTCGTCGTCGATCAGGTCGCGGATCTTGAGAACGAGCGCCGCCGGGTTGACACCGACATCGGTCTGCGGGCGGTTGTGTGCTTCCGCGTCGATCTTGCGCAGCGCGGCACGTTGTTCCGCGATGCCGGCGTTCACGCTGTCGCTCAGCCGCAACCCTGATAGCGGCGGGATCAGCGCGGTCAGCGTCGCGGCGATGTCGCCGCGCAACTCGCAGGTGGGCTGATAGTGGTTGTCAATGTCGGCGGGAATCTCGTCGATGTGGATCACCGTCCGGGCTGGATCGGAGTTCCACAGCCGCGGCTCGTATTCGACCGGGTCGTACCCGACGGTGACCAAAACATCGGCGTGGCTGATGAGGATGTCGCCGGGCTGGTTGCGGAACAGACCAACGCGGCCGACGAAGTGATCCTCGAGTTCGCGCGACACCACACCGGCAGCCTGGAATGTCTCCACGACCGGCAGGTCGGTGACCGCAAGCAACTCACGCAGCGCCGCACATGGCTCCGGATCGCCAACGCGAACACCGACAAATAGGACCGGGCGCTGCGCTGCCCGAATCAGGTTGGCGGCCTCGATGATTCGGTCTGCGGGTGCCGGGCCTAGCGCTGGCACCGGCGACGGCTCCACGATTGCCGCCGAGGTGGCAGTCGTCAATACATCGGCCGGGAGTACCACCGCCGCGGCGCCGCGAGGTGCGGCAACTGCGGCGCGGATGGCGTTGGCGATCGCTTCCGGCACGTTGTCGGGATCGTTGACCTCCCCGGTGTATTTCGTGAAGGGTTTGAGCGCCGCGACAGCGTCCATCGATTGGTGGGTGCGCTTGAGTCGATCGGCTCGGGCGACGGCCCCGCAGATGGCGACCATGGGGTCCTGCTCGGTGGTAGCAGTGATCAGACCGGTGGCCAAGTTGGTGGTGCCCGGTCCTGATGTCACCAGCGCGACACCGGGCGTACCGGTAAGCCGGCCGACCGCGGCGGCCATGAACGCCGCGTTCTGCTCGTGGCGGCAAACCACCAATTCGGGGCCGTCGTCAAGCAGAGCGTCGAAGACGGCGTCAACCTTGGCCCCCGGCACCCCGAAGATGAATTGGACGCCGTACGCGGACAGCGTCTCGACCACGCGTTGGGCTGATCGCGCGTCGCTTTTACTCACCTCATTCTCCCTCGGTGCGGCGGATTTGGGCGTCGAGATCGGCTTTGTTCAACTCGGCGGCGAGGAATTCCGGCGTGCGCGGCAGACTCAAGTGCAGATCGGAACGGACGCCGATCTCGACGGTGCCCCGGCTTAACCGGTAATCGAGGGCGTGGCCGCCGTGGTGACGCTCGGTGTCGACGAAGTGGGAGTGGTAGCCCGCCACCGAGATACCTTGCTCATAGTCGGGCATCCGGAATCCAGCCAGCGTGCCGGTCACGTCGGTGAAGGCCAGCTCCTGTTGATCTTCGGTGGCCTCGGTGAACGGTCGGTAGGGCCGGTGCTGCTCGGTTACCGTGCGGGTGCGAATCACGCTGAAATCACCGGTGACACGGACAGCGACGATGAGGTTGGTACTGGGCAGCGACTCATCGATGCGTGCTTTGAGCTCGGCACGGTCGACGGGCGCGGACACCTCGAATGTGCGGTCGGCGGCGAACCAGGTGACAACGGCAAAGGGGGTGCGTTGCTCCGGATCGGCGACCTGTGCACTACCGTCGCCGCGCAATTGATAGCAGACTCCGTCGAGCACCAGCATCTCGCCGTCGAGACCATTGAACGTGCCCAGGCCGAAGTCCCCGTGCCGCAACAGCTCCCGGATTGTGACATCGCCGTCGTAGACGCCGTCGAGCAAAGCGCCCATCGTCGAGGTCTGGTAAACCTCACTGCCGTGGCGATGCGCGAGCATCGCGTGCGCCCAACCCCGCAGGACGCTCGCTGCGGACTCAGCCGGATCAAAGGCCACCTTGGATCTCCCCGGTCGGCATGGATTGTCGTCGACACCCTGTGATGCTGTGCACGAGAATCGTTGCGCTGATTCCCAAAGCCGTCAACCGCTGTCGCGCGACTTCGCGGCAGCCCTACCACCCGTTCATGCTGATCCGGATTGCGCGGCTCCGCGAAAACGTCGGCGGTTGCGCAGCAAGGCACACCGACGCTGGTGCCTACGCGTTGGCAGATTCTCGGCCTGAGCTGCAGACTATCTGACAGCATGGGATAACTGTCGAATCGGAGACAGATGCCATAACTACCGGGATCCGTCGCGTTACGAGAGGGTGTACCCGTGAACGCTGTGGGGCGCCGGTGGCAGCAGACCGATCACTTTGACTGGTTAAGTCTTTATTTGAACAACCCGGGGTATCCGGCTGAATATGGCGGGCGATGGTTGCCGCTGTTATCGCCTCGATTGCCATGGTTCCGGTTGTGGTGTTGGGCAGAGCGATCGTGACGCACTACCAGGCGCGGTCGTCGTGGCACCGATTGCCAGCGGCTTCGGCGTTATCGTGGCGCTGTTTTGGTTGATCTGCTGCGTTTCTGCTCGTCCGGGTGCTCAATGTGGCGTTTCCGTTTGCGGTGTATTGGCTGGTGCGTGCGCTGGGCAGCGACTTGCGACATTCCAGCCGCGACACACTCACGGGTCTGTTGATCCGCCGGGCCTTTTACCAGTCGGCATACGGGTTGCTGCTGCGCCGCAGGGAAGGGCCGAGCTATTTGAGCGTGGCGATGATCGACTTAGACAACTTCAAGCGCCTCAACGATACTCACGGCCATTCCATCGGGGACCAGGCCCTGGTCGCGGTCGGCGGTGCCCTGCGCCTCGCCTGTCCACCCACATCATTGGTAGCCCGCTTCGGCGGTGAAGAATTCGTCGTCGCGGACACCTACCGCAGCGACGACCTGCTCGACATCGCCGAGCAGTTGCGCATGGCCATCGCCGCCATCGACTTTCCGGTTACGGCCAGCATCCGTATCGCGACCGCGCCGCTGGCCGCGAGCTTCGCCCCCGCCGAGCGTGAACTCATCGACGACCTGGTGAACCTCGCCGACACAGCCATGTACGCCGCGAAACACGCCTGCGGAAACCAGAGCCGCTCCGCCCACCTTCCGCACGCCGACCTAAAAGGCAGCCGCGCTTAACACGCCTACTTCGCACCCGGTCTCGGAAATCTCGCGAAGACAGCCGGAAGTTCCCAGTTCCCGCGGGAGAATTTTTGACTGTGGCGCGTAGCCGTTAAGCCAATACGAGCACGGGAGGGATCTATGGGCGGCATGAAATTAGACCGGCGATCGCTGCTGGCCGCGGCACCACTCTTGATGGCGGCGATGGCCGCCGGTGACAAGACGGCCAAGCTCGACAACATCAAGTTGGCGCCGGCACCTGAAGTCGGCCCGGATCCAAGCGAAACGTTCGTCCAGCCCTACCAGGACATCACTTTCGAGCCATGGGGCAATTTGCCACCGCACAGCGGCGAGCTGGCCAAGCTGTATGGAGATTTCGACAGCCCAGGTCCGTATCTGGTTCTGATGAAATGGAATCCGGGTTGGTTCAGCGCGCCGCATACCTATGCGACCGACCGGATTCAGGTGGTGGTGTTCGGCACCTGGTTTGTCAACAGCGGCAATGATTTCCAACCGCACGATGCGGTTCCGGTCGGAGCAGGTGGCTATGTGAAGCGCACCGCGCGTACCCCGCACTACGACGGCGTACCAGCCGGCCAGCCCGACCCGGCGGTTATTGCCATCTTCGGCCTTGGCCCTGTCGACGTGCAGCTGGTCGACCCGAGCCAGCCATCATGGCGTCAGGTGTGAGACCGCGGAGATCAGTCGGTGCACTAGGCCGGATGCTCGACAGTTAGACCAAGCGTGCGCATCGTGCTCGCCAGGTGCGTCCGCAGGACCTCCTCGGTGCGTTCGAGATCCCCGTCGCGCACTGCTTCGGCGAAGAGGCGATGCTCTTCCAGGATCGTCGTGATCCGCTCCTCGTGCATCACCAATTCACGGTTCATCCGCATCTGACGGTCGCGCAGTGATGAGTAGAAACCGGCCACGATGGCGTTTCCTGACTCTTGAAGGGTGACGTCGTGAAAGGCGCGGTCGGCGTCTGAGAATTCTTCCCAGTCAGATTCAGCGACGGCGTCGCGCTGCTGTTGCAGCTCCGCCGATAGCCGTTCGAATACCGCTGCGCGCACTGCCGCGCCACGTCCGATGACTTTGCGTGCGGCGAACTGTTCGAGAACAAGCCTGGCCTCGATGACCGCGCGGGCCTCCCCCGAGGAAACCGGCACCACGAGCGCACCGCGCTGCGGGTACAGCCGGAGTAGCCCTTCCGCCTCCAACCGCAGGAAGGCTTCACGCACCGGTGTGCGCGACATCCCCAGGGCGGCCGCGACCTCGCCCTCACTGATCAGTTCCCCACCCGGAAACCCTCCGGTCAGCACCTGGCGCTTCACGTAGTCATGCGCGCGGTCCTTGGCAGCAACCCGGCCACCACCATTTGCCTTGGTCGCCACCACGCGCCTCCCCTGCAGCTAAGCCGTATCCCACATGTGTACATCACCGTACACCAGCGTGTCGCCGCCGCTCGGTAGGCGCGGCTGTGATCGATTTCGCAGGTCGGACAACTAAAATACGAGATAAACTGCAGTCATATCTAGAAAATATTTAAGAGGTGCACAAGTAAGGAGGCCGCAATGTCTACTGCGGTAACTCACATGGATCTCGACCGCATCACCCACCCACTCAGGTTGGCCAGAGGATCCCACCAGCCGGGATCAGGTAAAGGCTGCGCCATGAACGTCATCTCCTACACCAACGGCGATGACCGCATCACGGACTTCCCCACCTGCTCAGCCCGTCCCCTGGCTGTCGTCGTCCAGGCCTGCAACGACCTGCTGGCCGGACCTAGTGGCTACCTGTCACCGGAACACAGCGTGCTCGCGATCGAACTCGCCTGGCAGACGGTGGGAACGGCCGGCGTCGCCGACGCCGTTGTCCACGCCTGGCTGGCCGAACTGCTGACCAACCCCGTCTGGGGCGTTCTCCAGTACGCCAAAATCACCGAGGTGAAGGCGATCCTCGACATCGCCGAGCTGCACCGCCAAGCCGCGCGTGGCGACATGCCCGCGAGTACCGCCTGGGATGCCGCCGACCGTGCCGCACGCGCCGCCGCCTGCGCGATGAGCCCCAAGTCCAACGCCGCCGGCGCATTCGCCATCCGGGCCGCATACGAGTCGACCACACTCGTCAACGTGCACCACTACCAGTCGACGCTGGACGCCGCGACCGCATTCGCCATGCGCGCCCACGCGCGGGCCGTCGCGGACACCGCAGCCAGCCGCACGGTCGAACTGGCCAGGCAGGCGATCGCCTCGTGGCGTCAACTCGCCGGGCTGGAGAACTCCCCCAACGAGGCGGCATCGGTGAACAATCGACGCGAAGTGGCGTCCCAGGCCGAGTTTGTTCTGGCGCGGTGACGGGCAGCCACATTCACGATCGCAGCACGACCGCAACCACCGGGATCGCCAGGAGGTCAAGCAGATGAGTTCTATCCCATCGATCACGCTCAACGACGGCAACACCATCCCGCAATTAGGTTTCGGCGTCTTCCAGATAAAACCTGATCAGACTGTCGCCGCGGTGCGTTCGGCGCTGGAGGTCGGGTACCGGCACATCGACACCGCCGAGATGTACGGCAATGAAAAAGAAGTCGGGCAAGGCATCCGCGATGCCGGGCTGGATCGCGGTGAGGTATTCATTACCAGCAAGCTCAACAACGGGTATCACGGGCCGGACGACGCGCGCCGCGCGTTCGACGCCACATTGAGCGCGCTGGATTCTGATTACGTTGACCTCTTCCTGATCCATTGGCCGCTGCCGACGCTTTATGACGGTGATTTCGTCTCGACGTGGAACGTGCTGGAGGAGTTCGCCAGGGACGGCCGCGCACGCAGCATTGGCGTGTCCAACTTCCAGGTCGCGCATCTCGACCGGCTCGCCGAGGGATCGCAGACCGTGCCCGCCGTCAATCAGATCGAGGTACACCCGTACTTCGGCAACGAGCAGGTGCGCGGCTACGACCGCGAGCACCAGATCGCAACCGAGGCCTGGTCACCAATCGCGCAAGGCAAGGTGCTCGGCGACCCGGTCATTACCGGCATCGCCGATGCGCACGGCAAAACTCCTGCGCACGTGGTACTGCGCTGGCACATCCAGCGCGGCGACATCGTGTTCCCGAAGTCGGTGCACGGTGAGCGGATGAAGTCGAACTTCGACATCTTCGACTTCAGCCTCGCCAGCGACGAGATGGACGCCGTCACCGGCTTGGACCGCGGCGAATCGGGACGCACCGGTCCCAACCCCGACAGTTTCGACTACATCCCCGACTGACGACATCGCCACAGGCCTCTCAGGTAAGGCGGCAGCCAGCGACGCTTGACAACTAAGATACAAGATAAATACTATCGGAGTACAAGCGCTACGGAGCATTACTAGGAGGCCCGCGATGTCCACCGCGAATCCAGAAGCGTCAGTCAATCTGGATCCGACAATTCCGGCGCCGATGACGAATGTCGCCGAGTATGGGTTCGAAGGACGGTTTGAAGAGTGGGCCCACGACGCCTGCTATTTCGAATACTCCAAGGCCGCCAACCCCATTGGCTCGGGGCACGCGCCGCAGGTGCCGATCGTTCGGTTCGACCCCGAGATCTATGCCGGCCAGCCGACCGGCATAGTGCCGCTGGATTTGTCCAAGAAGCTGGGAGTCACGACCGGTGAGGCGACCAGCCCGGCGCTGCTGGCCAACTTCGTGAGCATTCGCGCCGGTGAGCAGATCGACACCAGCCCGAACGCCACCAGCCAGCTGTACTACATGCTGTACGGGCGGGGCTTCGCGGCAATCAACGGCCACCTGGTCAAGTGGGAAAAAGGCGACTTTTTGACGCTCCCCGCCGGATGCCACGCGGTGTTCTACGCCGACGCCGAGACAGCCATGTACTGGGTGCACGACGAACCGCTGTTGCGTTACCTGGGTGCCGACGCGGCCCAGCCCAGGTTTCGGCCCACCAAGTTCCGCCGCGCCGACGCCGTCGCCAAGCTCGAGGACATCGCCGCGCGGCCCGGTGCCAACGACAAGAGCCGGGTCAGCGTTTTGCTGGCCAACGCCGATCAGGAGCAGACGCTGACCATCACCCATGTGCTGTGGGCCATGTTCGGTGTGCTGCCGGCCGCCCAGGAGCAGCGTCCGCACCGGCACCAGTCGGTCGCCCTGGACCTGATCCTCGACGCGCCAGCCAGCGGCTGCTACACCCTGCTGGGCACGCGGCTCGACGAGCGCGGGGAAATCGTCGACCCGATCCGGGTGGACTGGCAGGCCGGCGGCGCGTTCACCACGCCGCCCGGCATGTGGCACGCCCACTACAACGAGACCGATACCCCGGCCCACCTGATCCCCGTCCAGGACGCCGGGCTGCAGACCTACCTGCGCAGCCTCGACATCAAGTTCACCCAGCGCCGCGATTTGGTCGCTGGCTGATCCGCGGGCCTAAAGAATACGAGTCGCATGATGATCTACTGGGCTGCAATGATTTTGGGCATTTACTGCGTCTTCGTGATCGAGACAATGAAGTCTAGGTTGAATCCCAGGAGATAGGTCCGCTGAGCTTCAACTAAAGAGAAGAACGCGATGGCGAAAGTACTGCTCGTTTTGTATCCAGATCCGGTCACTGGATATCCGCCGGTGTATGCCCGCGACAGCATTCCGGTGCTACACGGTTACCCGGGTGGCCAGACCTTGCCGACCCCGTCGAAAATCGATTTCACTCCCGGCGAGCTGTTGGGATGCGTGTCCGGTGCACTGGGCTTGCGGAAATTCCTCGAAGAAGGCCACCACCAGCTAGTCGTGACGTCGGACAAGGAAGGCCCGGACTCGGAATTCGAACGCGAGCTGCCCGACGCTGATGTTGTTATCTCCCAACCATTTTGGCCGGCATATTTGACCGCCGAAAGGATCGCCAAGGCTCCCAATCTGAAGCTGGCCCTCACCGCCGGGATCGGTTCGGACCACGTCGATCTCGACGCGGCCATTGCCCGCGGGATCACCGTCGCCGAGGTCACCTTCTGCAACAGCATCAGCGTCGCCGAGCACGCCGTCATGCAGATCTTGACGCTGGTGCGCAACTTTGTCCCCTCACACCAATGGGCCGCCGACGGCGGCTGGAATATCGCCGATTGCGTCGCGCAGGCCTACGACGTCGAGGGCATGGATGTCGGGGTGATCGCCGCCGGCCGCATCGGCCAGGCGGTGTTGCGCCGGCTGATCCCCTTTGATGTCACGTTGCACTACACCGACACTCGCCGACTCCCCGAAGATGTCGAACACGAACTGGGCGTCACCTACCATCCCGATGCCGCGTCGCTGGTGCGCGCGGTTGACGTCGTTTCTATCCACGCTCCGCTGCACCCGCAGACCTATCACCTGTTCGACGAGAAGCTGCTGGCGTCGATGCGGCGCGGCTCCTACATCGTCAACACCGCTCGCGCCGAAATTTGCGTGCGCGACGCGATCGTGTCGGCGTTGAAGAGCGGTCAGCTCGCCGGCTACGCCGGGGATGTGTGGTACCCGCAACCACCGCCGCCCGACCACCCGTGGCGCACCATGCCGCACAATGCGATGACACCGCACACCTCGGGCACCACGCTGTCGGCCCAGGCTCGCTACGCGGCAGGGACGCGCGAGATTCTCGAAGACTGGTTCGCCGACCGTCCCATCCGCGACGAATACCTGATCGTGGCCGGCGGAGCGCTGGCCGGTACCGGAAAGGCGTCTTACACCGCAGGCAGTGGCGCCAGCCCAGGCAGCGGTCAGCCGGTCAGCTGATCAGGTGCTCAACGCGTTTGTTGCCGTCCCAGCGGCGCAAACCGGCCATGTCGGCGTGAATCTCTGACGGTCGACCCGCAAGACGCAAGGCCCGCCCGAGTTGGGCTCCCCCAACTCGGCGGGCCAGCGTGACATGCGCCGTCCACTGACCGGGCAGGCTGTTCGGCATCGGGCCGGGCGCCAAATACGGCCAACAGATTCGGTGCACCTCAGCGTGCACCGCGAGCAGCTCGGCCGTCGGCACGATAAGGCGGGCCAGCACGGCGTTCGATCTGCCGAACAGCAGCGACGCCCCGACGGCGCACCCCAGCGGCAGTCGCTGCGCCACCGGCCGCAGCAGCGCGTCGACGTCCGGCGCGATCCGCTCGGCCACCACCAGCGTCACGTGCGGACGACTGGCCGGCGCCTGGCTGGGTATGCCCGCCGCGGCCAGGTCCCCCCAGATGCGACGGATCGCCGCCTCGGTGTCGCGGTCGAAGACCAGCTCGATCGAATGGACCATCAGCCGACCAGCGCGGTGACCCATTCCCGGTCGAAGGCCTGCGCGCTCATCGCGGCGAACTCGGCAGCTTCCATGAACGCCGCACCGGCAGGCAGCGCGGCGCGCAGCGGCGCCAGGCGTGCCAGTGCAGATCGGTTGGAGGTCTCCACCACACCCGGCCGCATCGGCCATGTGCCGATCACCAGTCCAGCACACGGAATTCCATGTGAAGCAAGCGATTCCACGGTCAGCGCGGTGTGATTGAGGGTGCCGAGCTCGGCGGTGGCCACCACCAGCACCGCGGCACCCAGGTCGACCGCAAGATCCCGCAACGTCACGCCCGCGTCGGCGAGTTCGACCAGCAAGCCTCCGGCGCCCTCGACCAGCGTCAGCTGTCCCGGGCGGTCTAGTGCGCGGACGAGTTTCAGCACGTTGCTGCGGGTGGGCAATGACGTTCCGGCCTGCTCGGCGGCCGCCAACGGCGCCAGCGGTTGCGGGAAACGCGCCAGTCCGACCACCTTGGTCAGCCCCGACAACCGGGTCACCTCGGCGAGGTCGTCGTCACCGGCCTCGGTGCCGGTCTGGACCGGTTTGCATACCGTGACGTCGACCCCGTCCTGCCGCGCGGCCGATGTCAGGGCCGCGGTCACGACGGTCTTGCCGACCCCGGTCCCCGTCCCGGTGACGATCAGGACCGTCAAAGCCGTGCCGCGCGGAGCACGTCGGTCAGCACCGTGCGGGCTACCTCGAGGTCGTCGGCATCCAGCGACGCGCGCGCGGTGAGCCGCAACCGCGACGTACCGGCCGGCACGGTCGGTGGCCGAAAGCAGCCCACCCGAACCCCGGCGTCCAGGCAGGCCGTGGCGGCGGCCAATGCCGCCTCCGGCGCGCCGAGGATCACCGAGACCACCGCCGATTGCGGCGCCTGGGAAACCTCGCAGATCTGCGCCAACGTGCCCGCGTGCCGCAGCACCGCCTCGGGTCGCCACGGCTCGGCGCTCAGGACGCGCAGCGCGGCCAGCGCGGCGCCCACGGCCGCCGGCGCCAGACCGGTGTCGAAGATAAACGGCCGGGCGGCGTCGATCAGGTGGTCACGCACCGGCGAAGTCGCAAGCACCGCGCCGCCCTGGCTGCCGAGCGCCTTGGACAGCGTCGTGGTCATCACGACATCTGGCGCGCCGGCCAGTCCCAGCTCGTGCAGCAGCCCGCGCCCGCCTGCGCCGCGCACACCCAGACCGTGAGCCTCGTCGACCATCAGCAGCGCGCGATGCCGGCGGCACACCTCGTGCAGCTGCCGCACCGGAGCCAGCGCACCATCAGCGGAAAACACCGACTCGGTGATGACGACCGCCCGCTCTTCGTCCCGCGCCGCCAATGCCGCGTCCACGGCGTCGACGTCGCGATGCGGCGTCACCACCACCCGGGCCCGCGACAGCCGGCAGGCGTCGACCAGCGAGGCGTGCGAGTAGGCGTCTGACACCAGCAGTGCACCCGGGCCGGACAATCCGACCACCGCCCCCAGGTTGGCGGCGTATCCGGAGGAGAACACCAAACCCGTCGCGGCGCCGACAAATTCGGCGAGAGCAGACTCGAGTTCCCCGTGCAGCAGGGTGTCACCGGTGACCAGACGCGAACCGGTGGCGCCGGCACCCCAGGTGCGCAGCGCGTCTACTCCGCCTTCGATGACGTCGGGGTGCTGGGAAAGACCCAAATAGTCGTTGGACGCCAGGTCGAGTTCGGTGGCCACTGCCGGGCGCGGGCGCAACGCGCGTCGCAGCCCGGCCTCCCGGCGCTGCTGCTCCACCGCCTCCAGCCACGCGAGCGGTGACGTATCGATCTGCGTCATCGCACTAGAGCCTACGAGAGCCGGTCAGCCGCGCCACCTCGACCATCGCCGAAGTGATCTGCGCGATCTCGTCGGGCGTACAGATGAACGGCGGCATCGCGTAGATCAGGTTGCGGAACGGCCGTAGCCATACCCCGCGGTCCAAGGCCGCCGGGGTGGTGATCGCCAGGTCGACGGGGCGGTCGCATTCGATGACGCCGATGGCCCCGCACACCCGGACGTCGGTCACCGACGGCAATGCCCGCGCCGCTTCCAGGCCTGCCGTCAGCCCGGCGCTGATCGCGGCAACTGACGACCGCCAGTCTTGGCCGAGCAGCAGCTCCACGCTGGCCACCGACACGGCGCAGGCCAGCGGGTTGGCCATGAAGGTAGGCCCGTGCATCAGCGCCCCGGCCTCACCGGAGCTGATGGTGTGCGCGACGTCGGTGGTGCACAGAGTCGCGGCCAGGCTGAGGTATCCGCCGGTGAGCGCCTTGCCGACGCACATGATGTCGGGGCTGACGCCGGCCTGGTCGGCGGCGAACAGCTCGCCTGTGCGGCCGAATCCGGTGGCGATCTCGTCGAACACCAGCAGCGCGTCCTGCCGCCGGCAGATCTCCCGCAGGTCCGCCAGGTAACGCGGATCGTGGAAGCGCATCCCGCCGGCGCCCTGCACCACCGGCTCGACGACGACGGCCGCCACTTCGTCGGCGTGATCGGCCAGCTGCGCCTCGAACGCCGCGCTGTAGGCAGCGTCGTAGTCGCGGGGCACCTGCGGGGCGAACACCTGCCGCGCCAGCACGTCGGTCCACAGCGAATGCATGCCGCCCTCGGGGTCGCAGATGCTCATCGGGGTGAAGGTGTCGCCGTGATAGCCGCCGCGCCAGGTCATCAGCCGCCGCTTGCCGGGCCGGCCGCGACCGCGCCAGTACTGCAGCGCCATCTTCACCGCGACCTCCACCGACACCGATCCGGAGTCGCAGAAGAAAACCGTCTCAAGCCCCGACGGCGTGATGTCGACAAGCAGTTGGGCCAACCGCGCGGCGGGTTCATGGGTCAGCCCGCCGAACATGACGTGGTTCATCGTCGCCAGCTGCGCCGCAAGCGCCGCGTCCAGGGCCGGGTGACCGTGCCCATGGATGGCCGTCCACCAGGAGCTCATCGCGTCGAGCGCTTCGATCGGCCTGCCGTCGCGGATAAGCGTCAGCCGGGTGCCGTGGGCGCCGACCGCGACCACCGGCGGCACCGCTTCGGCGCCGATCGTGCTGTAGGGATGCCATAAATGGGCCGCGTCGATCGCGCTGATCTGCTCGGGTGTGAGCCCGGGAGTCGTCGCGACCATAGAGAACGAGGGTAAAGCAGTCGATCGATTTGCCCGCGACCTGAGCCTTCGGTCAGCATTGAACGACCATGGCTTCGACGCAACAGCCCGTTGACCCGTCCGCGGGCCACGATGCTCACTCTTCAGCCCCCTCCCCGCCACCGGTACTGCGGCTGCGACTGGTCCGGTGGGACGTCACCTGCGCCGTCGCGACGCTGGCCACACTGGTGGTCCTGGCCATTACGACGGATTGGTACTCACGGCTTTTCGGCTTCCTCAGCGACGTGTGCACGGGTGACGATTGCCCGCCGGTGCCCTACGGCGTCGATTTCTACATTTACCCGGTGGTGTGGGGCGGTATCGGCGCCGCGATTTCCGCGGCTCTCATCGGACCGGTGGTTTCCCTGTTGAAGGGCTGGTACCTGTCCTTCTGGCCGCTCTTGGCGTTCGGCATCGTCCTATTGACCTCGGTGGCGGGCTCCGCCCTGACCGCCTTCAGCGAGCCGTACTGGCACTGGCAAGGTTGATCCGGCGACACGCTTGGTGAAAGTCCGGATGAGAGCGAAATCACAACTGCCCGCAGCAGATTGGGCGTCGGTCCAATAAGCGGTCACCGTTCGGTCACGTTACGACAAAAAATCCCTCGGGAAGCACCTGCACTATGGCCCTCGCGGCTATTTGTTGCCAAAGTGTCTGTAGTGACTGTTGTGAATTCAACGGTTCACCGAGGGTCGACGTCTTCTTCCATGTCCTCACGGACATTGGGTGGCGGCGTGCGGCCCCCAACGGGGCGGGCCAGCACACGAGTCTCTGTGGTGAACCGGCATGGAATGACGGCGGATGCGCGAAGTCACCGCGCTGAAGCCACAGAGAGGTGATCCACATGAGACGCAGCTACGCAGTCCCGATCAGTCTGGCCCTGTTGCTGACGCTACCGATGCTCAGCCCCAACTTCGCGACCGCTGACCCGGGCCCGTCGCTGGTGGGCTACCAGCAATCGACCAGCTACGTGATTCAACGCGCGCTTGCGCAGCGCGGTGTGCCGTTCCTGTACGGCGGCGGCAACGTCGCAGGCCCAACCCGCGGCACCGGGCTGAAGGCCAACGTGGTCGGGTTCGACGCTTCAGGTCTGATCCAGTACGCCTATGCCGGCGCCGGGCTCAAGATGCCGCGGACCTCGGGCGAGCAGTGCAACGTCGGCCGCAAAGTTGCTCCCGCACAAGCACGCCCCGGTGACCTGCTCTGCTACGGCCCCGGTGGCACTCAGAGCGTCGCGATGTACCTCGGCAACGGTCAGATGATCGAGGCCACCGAGCCTGCCGTCACGGTCTCGCCGGCCCGCACCAACGGCATGACTCCGTATCTGACCCGAATAATCGAGTC
>NZ_JBKQTQ010000125.1:0-54562 GCF_052143115.1 Mycobacterium sp. | reverse complement strand
TGCGGCGGCGTCCAGAAGAAGATGATCGCGAACATCACCAGCGCCGGCCAACCGATGGTGCCGGTGACGGCCGACCAGGCGATCATCACCGGCATGCAGCCGGCCGCCCCGCCCCAGACCACGTTCTGCGAGGTGCGGCGCTTGAGCAACAAGGTGTAGACGAACACGTAGAACGCGATGGTGGCCACCGCCAGCAACCCCGACAGCAGGTTCGTTGTCCACCACAACCAGAAGAACGAAGCGACACTCAACACCACCCCGAACGCCAGGGCGTTCCGGGTGGGCACGGCAGCGCGCGCCAGCGGCCGTCGGGCGGTCCGCTTCATCAACTTGTCGATGTCGGCATCGGCCACACAGTTGAGCGTGTTGGCGCCCCCGGCGGCCAGCATCCCGCCGATCAGGGTATTGAGGATCAGCAGCGGGTTCACCGTGCCGCGGTCGGCCAGCAACATCGCCGGGATCGCGGTGACCAGCAACAGCTCAATGACCCGCGGCTTGGTCAGCGCCAAATAAGCCAACAAAGTCGTGCTGACTCGACTCGGCGCAACGCGCTCGCGAATGCTCACGCAATAACTCCTTGGATCGCAGCAGCGCGCAGCTTCTACTACAGAGGATGGTAGACCGCTTGCACGCACCGCTCGCAGTGCAGGGTCGACTCACAACAATTTGCCCGGAGTTCATGTGCTTCTGGACCTGCATCGACGTAGGTTCCCGCACTAGGGTAGGGGTCAATCACGTTGTCGACCCGAGGACCACATCTGTGACCACACTCGAAGACATCTCGACCCTCACCCAACCGCACCATCCCGACGACTGGGCCGAGATCGATTCGGCCGCAGTGGACACCGTCCGGGTGCTGGCCGCCGACGCGGTCCAGAAAGTCGGCAACGGGCATCCCGGGACGGCGATGAGCCTGGCCCCGCTGGCCTACACGCTGTTTCAGCGGGCCATGCGGCATGACCCGAACGACACCACCTGGCTCGGCCGCGACCGGTTCGTGCTGTCGGCCGGGCACAGCAGCCTCACCCTCTATATCCAGCTCTATCTGGGCGGTTTCGGTCTGGAGCTCTCCGACATCGAATCGCTGCGCACCTGGGGATCCAAGACGCCCGGACACCCGGAATTCCGGCACACCAGGGGCGTGGAGATGACCACCGGCCCGCTTGGCCAGGGTCTCGCGTCGGCGGTGGGGATGGCGATGGCGTCACGCTACGAGCGCGGCCTGTTCGATCCGGACGCCGCCCCCGGGACCAGCCCGTTCGACCACTACATCTTCGTGATCGCCTCCGACGGCGACATCGAAGAAGGGGTTACCTCGGAGGCATCGTCGCTGGCCGCGGTCCAGGAACTGGGCAACCTGATCGTGTTCTACGACCACAACCAGATCTCCATCGAGGACGACACCAACATCGCGCTCTGTGAGGACACCGCTGCCCGATATGAGGCCTACGGCTGGCACGTGCAGCGCGTCGAGGGCGGCGAGAACGTCGTCGGTATCGAGGAGGCCATCGCCAATGCCAAGGCCGTCACCGACCGGCCGTCGTTCATCGCGTTGCGGACCATCATCGGCTACCCGGCCCCGAATGCGATGAACACCGGGAAGGCGCACGGCTCAGCTCTCGGCGACGAAGAAGTCGCCGCCGTCAAGAAGATCCTGGGCTTCGATCCCGACAAGAAGTTCGAGGTCCGTGAGGACGTCCTCACCCACACCCGGGGGCTGGTGGCCCGCGGCAAACAGGCCCACGCTCGCTGGCAACCGGAGTTCGAGGCCTGGGCGCAACGCGAACCGGAACGCAAAGCGCTGCTGGACCGATTGACCGCGGAAAAGTTGCCCGACGGGTGGGACGCCGACATCCCGCACTGGGAACCGGGATCCAAAGCTCTGGCCACCCGCGCCGCGTCCGGGGCGGTGCTCTCCGCGGTGGGACCGAAACTGCCTGAGCTGTGGGGTGGTTCGGCCGATTTGGCGGGCAGCAACGACACCACCATGAAGGGCGTGGACTCCTTTGGCCCGCCGTCGATTTCGACCAAGGACTACACCGCCCACTGGTACGGCCGCACCCTGCATTTCGGTATCCGTGAGCACGCGATGGGGGCGATCTTGTCCGGCATCGTGCTGCACGGCCCCACCCGCGCCTACGGTGGCACCTTCCTGCAATTCTCCGACTACATGCGCCCGTCGGTACGGCTGGCCTCGTTGATGGAGATCGACACCATCTACGTGTGGACGCACGATTCGATCGGACTCGGCGAAGACGGCCCGACTCACCAGCCGATCGAGCACCTCTCGGCGCTGCGCGCCATCCCCCAGCTGTCGGTGGTGCGTCCCGCCGACGCCAACGAAACCGCGTACGCCTGGCGCACGGTCTTGGCTCGCGGCAACGGGAGCGGTCCAGTGGGCCTCATCCTGACCCGTCAAGGCCTGCCGGTGCTGGAGGGAACCAACGCCGAGGGCGTGGCCAGGGGCGGATACATCCTGGGCGATGACGGCGGCCAAGAACCAGACGTCATTTTGATCGCCACCGGCTCCGAGGTCCAGCTAGCCGTCGAGGCACAAAAGTTGTTGGCCGACAAGAACATTGTCGCGCGACTCGTGTCGATGCCGTGCGTCGAATGGTTCGAGTCGCAACCGTACGAATACCGTGACAGCGTGCTGCCGCCGTCGGTGTCGGCACGCGTCGCCGTCGAGGCCGGCATCGCACAGTGTTGGCACAAGCTGGTCGGCGACACCGGCGAGATCGTGTCGATCGAGCACTACGGGGCATCCGCCGACGCCAAGACTTTGTTCCATGAGTACGGGTTCACCCCGGAAGCCGTAGTCGACGCCGCCGAACGAACACTGGATAACTAAAAGAAGGAAATTCGATGACTCAGAATCCCAACCTCGCCGCGCTCAGCGCCGCGGGCGTATCCGTGTGGCTGGACGACCTGTCCCGACAGCGCTTGCAGTCCGGCAACCTACAAGAACTCATTGACACCAAGAGCGTCGTCGGCGTCACCACCAACCCGTCGATCTTCCAGGCTGCGCTGTCGCACGGCGATGCCTACGACGCCCAGGTCGCCGAGCTGGCCGAGCGCGGCGCTGACGTCGACGCCACCATCCGCACCGTCACCACCGACGACGTCCGCAACGGATGCGACGTGCTGGCACCGCAGTGGGAGGCGTCGGGCGGGGTCGACGGTCGTGTCTCCATCGAGGTCGACCCGCGGTTGGCGCACGAAACCGACAAGACGATCCAGCAGGCCATCGAGCTGTGGAAGATCGTCGACCGGCCGAATCTGTTCATCAAGATCCCGGCCACCAAGGCCGGGCTGCCGGCCATCACCGCCGTTCTGGCGGAAGGGATTTCGGTCAACGTCACGCTGATCTTCTCAGTGGAGCGGCACCGCGAGGTGATAGACGCCTACCTGGCGGGACTGGAGGGGGCCAAGCAGGCCGGACACGACCTCTCCAAGATTCATTCGGTGGCATCGTTTTTCGTCTCACGAGTCGACACCGAGATCGACAAGCGCCTGGAGAAGATCGGCTCCGGCGAAGCGCTGGCGCTGCGCGGACAGGCCGGAGTGGCCAACGCACGACTGGCCTATGCCGCCTACCAGGAAGTCTTCATCGGTGGCGATCGCTACACGCAGCTCGAGAAAGATGGTGCGCGGGTCCAGCGGCCGTTGTGGGCGTCGACCGGCGTGAAAAACCCCGACTACTCCGACACGTTGTACGTCACCGGGCTGGTCGCCCCGAACACGGTGAACACCATGCCGGAGAAGACGATTGACGCGGTAGCCGATCACGGTGTGGTTACCGGTGACACGATCACCGGCACTGCCTCGGAAGCCCAAGAGGTCTTCGACAAGCTCGGGGCGGTCGGCATCGACCTGACCGACGTGTTCCTCGTGCTGGAGAGCGAAGGCGTGGAGAAATTCGAAGCGTCCTGGAAGGAGCTCCTCGACGCGACTCAGGCGCAGCTGGATAGCGCCGCCAAATGAGTCCGGCCCGCAGCGCGGCCGGTGCCGCACGGTGGCAAAACCCGCTGCGAGACAAGCGCGATAAGCGGCTGCCGCGAATCGCCGCGCCGTGCGCGGTGGTGATCTTCGGCGTGACCGGGGACCTCGCCCGTAAGAAGGTTGTGCCAGCTATCTATGACCTGGCCAACCGTGGCTTACTACCACCCAACTTTGCCCTTGTCGGGTTCGCCCGCCGAGACTGGAACCACGACGACTTCACCAAGGAGATCTACGACTCCGTCAAGGAGCATTCGCGCACGCCGTTCCGCCAGGCGATCTGGGACAGGCTGGCCGAGGGATGCCGGTTCGTCAAAGGCACCTTCGACGACGACGCCGCATTCGCGCGGCTGGCCGAGACCCTGGACAAGCTCGACGCGGAACGCGGCACCAGCGGCAATCACGCGTTCTACCTGGCAATCCCGCCCAACAGCTTTCCCGCGGTCTGCGAGCAGTTGAGCAAAGCCGGGTTGGCCCGTCCCCAGGACGACAGCTGGAGGCGCGTGGTCATCGAAAAGCCGTTCGGCCACGACCTGGACAGTGCACGCGAGCTCAACCACGTGGTCAACAGTGTGTTCCCCGAGGAATCGGTGTTCCGCATCGACCACTACCTGGGCAAGGAAACGGTGCAGAACATCATGGCGCTGCGGTTCGCCAATCAGTTGTTCGACCCGATCTGGAACGCCCACTACGTCGACCACGTGCAGATCACCATGGCCGAGGACATCGGACTTGGCGGGCGCGCAGGCTATTACGACGGGATCGGCGCTGCCCGCGACGTGATCCAGAACCACCTGATGCAACTGATGGCGTTGACCGCCATGGAAGAGCCGGTGAGTTTTCATCCGTCGGAACTGCAGACCGAGAAGATCAAGGTGCTCTCCGCAACGCAACTCGCAGAGCCGCTCGACGAGACCACGTCTCGCGGCCAGTACAGCGCCGGTTGGCAGGGCGGAGAGCATGTGGTTGGCCTGCTCGACGAAGAGGGCTTTTCCAAAGACTCCACCACCGAGACGTTCGCCGCGATCACACTGGAAGTCGATACCCGTCGCTGGGCCGGCGTGCCGTTTTACCTTCGGACCGGAAAACGACTGGGCCGCAGGGTGACCGAGATCGCCCTGGTGTTCAAACGGGCACCGCATCTGCCGTTCGACGCAACGATGACCGATGAGCTGGGGGCCAACGCGCTGGTGATCCGGGTCCAGCCGGACGAAGGGATTACGTTGCGATTCGGTTCGAAGGTGCCGGACAGCGCAATGGAAGTACGCGACGTCAACATGGACTTCTCCTACGGCTCAGCGTTCGCCGAGGAATCACCCGAGGCCTACGAACGGTTGATCCTCGACGTGCTGCTCGGCGAACCGTCGCTCTTTCCGGTCAATGAGGAAGTCGAACTGGCTTGGGAGATACTGGATCCGGTGCTCGACAACTGGGCCGAAGACGGCAAGCCCGAACCGTACGAGGCGGGCACCTGGGGCCCGGCATCGTCGTTCGAGATGCTCCGCCGGACGGGCCGGGAATGGCGGCGGCCATGAGCGCCGGCGACGATGCAGAGCGAAGCGATGCTGAGGAGCGGCGCATGAGCCCCGCGGGCGGGGAGGAGCGGCGCAAATGATCGTCGATTTGCCGGAAAGCAGTACTAACGAAATCAACAAGAAGCTCGACGAGCTGCGCGAGAAGGTCGGCGCAGTGACGCTCGGCCGGGTACTGACACTGGTTATCGCGCCCGACAGCGAGACGATCCTCGAAGAATCCATCGAAGCGGCCAACGCGGCCAGCCACGAGCACCCCAGCCGGGTAATCGTGGTGATGACCGGCGACGCGGATGCCGCCGAGGCGCGTTTGGACGCGCAACTGCGGGCCGGCGGTGACAGCGGCGCCACCGAGGTGGTGGTGCTCCGGCTCGCGGGCCCACTCGCCGGACACAGCAGCAGCGTCGTCGTCCCCTTCCTGCTGCCCGATATCCCGGTGGTGGCGTGGTGGCCGGATCTCGCCCCGGCCGTGCCAGCGCAGGATCCGTTGGGCCAACTGGCAGTTCGGCGTATCACCGACGCAACCAACGGGGCTGACCCATTGGCTTGCATCAAAAGCAGGCTGCCCGGATACACCCCTGGTGACACCGACCTGGCCTGGAGCCGCATTACCTACTGGCGGGCGCTGCTCACGTCGGCGATCGACCTGCCACCGCACGAACCGATCACGTCGGCGTTGGTGTCCGGGCTCAAGACCGAACCCGCGCTCGACGTCCTCGCGGGCTGGCTGGCGAGCCGAATCGACGGGCCGGTGCGGCGCGCGGTCGGCGAGCTCAAGGTCGAACTGGTGCGCAACAGCGAGACGGTGACGCTGAGCAGACCGCAGGAAGGCGTGACGGCGACGTTGAGCCGGACGGCTAAGCCGGACGCGCTTGTTCCGTTGCAGCGCAGGGAAACCCGCGAGTGCCTCGCCGAGGATCTGCGCCGGTTGGACGCGGACGCGATCTACTTTTCAGCGCTGGAAGGCATCGACCACGTGGAGTACGCGTGAGCCGCGCCGGCGACGATGCAGCGGGGGCACCCCCAGCCGCGCAGCGGCGAGGGGGATGCAGCGATGGGGTGGGGGCACCTCCCGCTTGCGGGGGAGAGCGGCGCAAATGAGCACGACCGTCGAGACCTTCGCCGACAGCGACGGGCTGGTCGCTGCGGCCGGCGAGCGCCTGATCGGCGTCATCGACGCGGCCGCCGCCGCTCGCGGGCGAGCACTGATCGTGCTGACCGGCGGCGGAAACGGCAACCGGCTGTTGAGTTATCTCGGCGCCCAGGGGCAGCGCATCGACTGGGCCAAGGTGCATCTGTTCTGGGGCGACGAGCGCTACGTGGCCGAAGACGACGACGAACGCAACGACAAGCAGGCCCGCGATGCGCTGCTGAATCACATCGACATTCCGGCGCGCAACGTGCACGCGATGCCGGCGCTTGACGGCGAATTCGGCAATGATCTTGCGGCCGCCGCATTGTCCTACGAGCAACTCCTGGCCGCGAACGCCGAACCGGGCTATCCCGCACCGAATTTCGACGTCCACCTGCTCGGCATGGGACCCGAAGGCCACATCAATTCGCTGTTCCCGGACACTCCAGCCGTGCGCGAAACCACCCGGCTGGTGGTCGGTGTGGAGGATTCACCCAAGCCTCCGCCGCAACGAATTACGTTGACACTGCCGGCAATCCAGCGCTCTCGCGAGGTGTGGATACTGGTGTCCGGCGCGGAGAAAGCCGAGGCGGTGGCCGCCGCGATCGGCGGCGCCGACCCCGTGTCGGTGCCGGCCGCCGGTGCGGTCGGCCGGGAAGACACGGTCTGGTTCCTCGACAACCAGGCGGCAGCCAAACTTTCCGGCTAACGGCGCCGCTCGGCCAGCCGATCGGTGTAGCCGAGCGCGTAGTCCTGCAGCCGCCGAATGATGTCGGGTGGCGCGGGGCCCGTCGTCACGACGGGGCGGCAATGTTCGCAATGTCTGGGTTGCATACCCGATCAGATGCCGATTCGAGTCCGGGGGTTCCCGACCGGGCAGTAATAATGAGCGTCATGGCAGACAAAAGCGCCGGCAGCCGCCCGCCGAGACAGCGGATCAGGACGCTCACCCAGGCGGCAATGAACGCCGACGTCACCGTGGGGCAACTGGAAGACGTGCTCGGCGGCCTGGGCGATACCCTCTCGGACCTGAACAATTCGCTCTCCCACTTGAACGAGGCGGTGGACCGCCTGGACGCCGGCTTGGACCACTTCGAGGCCACGCTAGTCAGGATTGACGACCTGATGGGCCGGCTGGTCACGCTCGTCGCGCCGGTCGAGGCCATCGTCGAGCGAATCGACTACATGGTGGGAGTCGGCGAGACGGTGATGTCGCCGCTGTCAGTGGCCGACCACGCAGTGCGAAACCTGTTCAATTCCCTACGAAATCGAACGGCGCGCTAGACGGTGCCGGAGCCCTGCCCGGCTGCAGCGGCGCCTTATGCCGAAGGAACCGGCCTGCCGTGGGACGTCCCGGTCTCGGACGCGGTCGCTGCGATCGCGGCGGCCCGGGCCAGACACGGCGACACCTTCGCCGTGCAGAGCGGTCAGGATCACTACCTGTTCACGTTCTCTCCGACCGGCGTCGAATCGTTCTACGGACTGCCCGAGGAGAAGGCCAGCAAAGGCGTCGCCGACTACCTGATGCTGCGCCGCAAACTTCCCGACGAGATCTTCGACGGACGGCGCATCCTGCCCAACACCCTGTTCCGCCGCGACGACGTCGCGGGCTACTTGGCCAACCTGGATTGGGCGCTGCGGGAGACCACCATCGAGTTGGGCTCGTCAGGCTCGGTGGACGTCTTCGAGCTGACCCGCCGACTCGGCCACCGGATGGGGCTCGCGTCCTGGGCGGGGCCCGGATGTGCCGAAGGCGAGGCGTTTGATCGTCTCGTGCGGGCCTTCGACATCCTCGACGGCGCCGACGCATTCGTGCATCCCGACGCGATGGCCGCCGTCGCCGCCTCCAACAAGCGAGCCGAGCGTGCGGCCCTCGACGAGATTGTCGATATCGTCGCGGCCGCCGCGCACCGCTGGGACACCGGCGGTATGGACGATCAGGGTCTGTTCGGCAGGATCGTGGATGCCTGGTGTTCGAAGGCGCAGGACAACAGATTTCGCGGGATCGCGCTCGATGTCGCGCTGATACACATCGCCTCGATGTCCAATCTGGCCGCCGCACTCGGGTGGGCTTTGGTCGACCTGCTTGAGCACCCGGCACATCTGGAGCGGGTAGTCGCCGGCGATGCCGACCTCGCGCAGCGCTGTGCGCTGGAGTCCACCCGTCTGGCGCAGCGCTCGATCATGTCCCGCACCGTGCTGTCCCCGGTCTGTTTGGACACCGGCGAGGTCAGCTACCAGGTACCGCCGGGGTGGACCATCGCCACGTTGCTGCCCCTGCTCAACACGTCCGTTGCACCGGGGCTGGACAACTGGGACCCGGACCGATGGACGCGGCATCGGCTGACCGACGAGAAGACACTCCCCTCACCCATGTTGGTGACGGCGTTCGGCCACGGACGGCACTCGTGTCCGGCGCAGCCGTTCTCGCTCTCGGCCATGACGGCGGCGATGACGCACTTGTTCGGCCGCTACCAGATGACGCCGGACTGGACGACGCACCCGCGGCCCGTCCCGGCCCAGATCGGTGGCGTCGCAAGGGCGGACGGACCGTGCCGGCTCGACTACGTTTGCGGCTAAGGCGCCACCGGCCACACGAGCCAGGTACTTCAGCCCGCTCTCCAGGTGAGGAGGGCGCGGTTAATCTTCGCGCGTTGAGGCCAGCTGACCCGGAGATCAGCGGGGTCTATCACGGCGGTTGGTCGAGGTAGCGGCGCGCGCCCCAGTAGTCTGCGTCCAGTCGAACCGGGGTGATGCGCACTGGTGCCGTCTTGTCGAATGCCTCGATCATGTCGCCGTTCCCGGAATACATCGCCACGTGGTAGATCGCGTCGGGATTGTCGGGCTCCCTGCTGCCGTGCGAGTAGAAGAGCAGATCGCCGGGTTGCAACGCGGATTTGTCGACGGGGCGGCCCCGGCTGTCGGCGGCTTGCGGGCCGGCATCGCGCGGCAGGGTGATGCCGTACACCTGGTAGATGGTGGAGGTGAAACCGGAGCAATCGAACCCGAACCCGGCACGGCCGCCCCACAGGTAGGGGACGTTCACGAACACGGCGGCGTACCGGACCAGATCGGCTCCGGTGGGATGCGGTATGTCCGTGGGCTTTTCGTAGACCGCCACCGTTCGAGCATCCAGCCACTTCGGGCCGCGATCGGGGGTGGCCACCTGAACGGCCTTGTCGGTGCGGCTCAGGACGGGAAGCCTGGTGTTGGTACTGATCTCGAGGTCCTGATCGGAGAGTCCGGATTCGCGGTACAGCCAGGTGGTGATGCCGCGATCGGCCAGCGCGAAGGGAGCGTGTTCCTTCAGTGCGCCGTAGCCCGGGTCGGTCGTCAACTGGGCCTTGGGAATCCAGCCGGGATAGCCCAGGGAGTCCTTCGGTGTGGGCTGGCCGGGGACCAGTACCTCGTCCCAGTCGCCCTGCTCCCCCACCACAAAGACGCGGTCGCCGAAGAGGGCCTGCGTGTGGTTGAGATTGTCCGAGGTGAGCGCTTCCTGCTCGGCCGGCGTCATGTCCGACAGCCAGCCGCGAATATCGACCGGATTTGTCAGGGCGGGATGGTCGACTGGACGCGGGCTCTGCGGCGTGGTCCACACCGTGGCCACCGAAACGGCGACATAAGCGCTGCGTGCCACCGGCGACGCGGAGAGGTTGGCAGGGTCAGCGGTTGCGGATACTGCCGCCAGCCCGGTGGACAAGACACCGGCAAGCACTGTTCGGATGGCGGCGCCGGTCACGTCCGTCGACGTTATCGGAGCCGCGCTGGTGTTTCCGGTCGGCGCGCTGGCGGCGAACACTTCGGCAAGCGGTTCGAGCTCGGGGAAGACGACGAGCTGCGCGTGCTGGTGAACCACGACAGAGATCTGATGAGAGCTGCCGCCTATGGGCATGCGGTGCGAGAATGAGGGATGTCGAATAAGCGTACGCCCCCACGTCCCCAGGGTGCGCAAACCAACGCGGAGGAGTGGGCGCGATTCTTCGAACAATTTGGCCACGCCAAGGTTCGGCGCGGGGTTCGGCTCCTCTCGAAGCTGCCGTCCGCCCCGCGGTGCGAGGCCTGTGGCAACCCGTTCGCGGGCGTCGGCGGCTGGCTGATGCGACGGATGGACAAGAGCCCGTCGCGCAAGAATCCGCGGTGGTGCAAGGTGTGCTTCGAGGCGGCGCCCCAGGGTGGCATGACCCTGACCATCGGGGTGCTCTTCGCCGATGTCCGCAACTCAACCGCCCTCGCTGAGACGCTGCCACCGGACGAGATGGCCGAACGTCTCAATCGCTTCTACTCCGAGCTCACGCAGGTGATCGTCCAGCACGGGATCGTCGACAAGCTCATCGGTGACGAAGTGATGGGCCTCTACTTTCCGCCCCTCACACGCAACGGCCGGTACGTCGATGCGATGGTGAGTGACGCTCTCGCCATTCTGCGCACGCAGGGTCGCGGCTCGCCCAAGGGCCCGCGGCTCGAGGTGGGCATCGGCTTGGACGTCGGCCCGGCGTACGTCGGGATCGTCGGCGAGGGCGAGATCCGCGACTTCACCGCAATTGGCGACGTCGTGAACACCGCGTCGCGGCTCCAAGGCGTTGCGGCGGGGGGCGAGATCGTCATGCCCGAGACTGTCGCGCGCATCGCTGCCGTCGACGGGGGCGAGGTCGTCACGCTCGACCTCAAGGGCAAAGCCGAACCCGTAACGGCACGCCGGATCACCGTCGCGAGCTAGCAGCGTTACGCTCACGCCATTCATCGACGAGACGGGGTTGACATGTTCGCCCGCCCTGTCCGTACCGGGGTCAATCTAGTCCGCGACGGGCGACGTTGAGCCGAGCCCGTCATAAGCCCGGTATTTCCATCTAGTGATCACTCAGGCACCTCCGGGGCCGGGGCCGTTCGCCTTACAGTTACAAGGCTGAGGCTGTAGTTCGCGGTCGACGTCCTCCGGTTACATGCCCCACGCCATGAGGTGACCCCTTTCGGGCGCAGATAACTCTCCCGCCGCGCGCAACTCCCAACTCGCCGCGCAGAGGGAAGACGGGCGCTAATCCACTAACGCTTACTGTTGCGGGACGCCGGGCGCGGCCGGGACGCCAGGCGCTGCCGGGACGCCGGGCGCGGCTGGGACGCCAGGCGGTGCCGGTACCGGTGGCGGAGAGGGCGGGTCTGCATTTGCCGTGCCCATACCAAGTCCGACGGCGGTCAAGCCTAAGCCACCGGCGAACATTGCTTTGGCGATGAATTGTTTGAGCTTCATTGCACATCTCCTCGTCCCGTAGACGTTGAACGTGATTGCGTCGTCAACTCCAACCTCAGCAAAAGTAACGTTAAGTCCGATCAGGGCATGCGCTCAAGCGGTTTGCCGCCCGGCCGTTCTGGTGATGTCGGTGGTCGACGACTAAAAAGTCGCCCCTGCCTGGGTATTTCCCTCTAGGGTATTTCGACTTAGTGATTGCTCAGGCACCTCTGCACCGCCAACTTGATACACACATCGTGTCGGAAACGGTGGCGTATGTGATATCAGGCGTCGCTTGATGGGTGGCTTGATATCACCCGCGGTATCAACCTGAGCAAGGCACTAATCCTTCAGCTAGCGACTCAAGGGGCTGATGAGACCTTCGAGGTCTAGCCACTGTTGCGTAGCGCGCTGGCCAGCCCGTTCATTGTCAGCAGGATCCCGCGCTGGACGAGCTCGGCGTCGTCGCCGGAGCGGTAGCGCCGAAGTAGCTCGACCTGCAAGTGGTTCAGCGGTTCCAGATACGGGAAGCGGTTGAACACCGACCGTGCCAGCGCCGGGTTGTCCGCCAGCAGGTTGTCTTGACCGGTGATGAGCTTGTGCGCATTGATGGTGCAGGTGTGCTCCTTGGTGATCTTGTCGAACACTCGGCGGCGCAACGCTTTATCGTCGACCAGCTCGGCGTAGCGAGCCGCCAGGCCTAGATCGGATTTGGCCAGCACTTGGGCCAGATTCGACAGCACGGTGCGAAAGAACGGCCACCGTTGATAGAGCTCATGCAACACCTCGATGCGTCCACCGTCAGCCAGCCAGCCGTCAACGGCCGAACCGGTGCCGTACCAGCCCGGCAGCATGACCCGCGACTGACTCCACGCCAGCACCCACGGGATCGCCCGCAGGTCCGCGATCGACTGGGTGGGCTTACGCGACGTCGGCCGGCTGCCGATGTTCAGCGACCCGATTTCGCTGACCGGGGTGGAGGCCAGGAAATACTCAACGAAACCCGGTGTGTCGTGCACTAATTCGGCATAGGCGCGCTGCGCCCGGCCGGCCAGGTCGTCGAGGATGTCATAAGCCGGACCCGCGGCGTCACCGAGCCCCTCGACGTCGAGCAGGGTGGACTCCAGCGTGGCGGCCACCAACGTCTCCAGGTTGCGCCGCGCCATCTGCGGTTCAGCGTATTTGGCGGCGATGACCTCGCCCTGCTCGGTAAGCCGCAGCGATCCGTTCACCGCTCCGGGCGGCTGGGCCAGGATCGCCTCGTAGCTGGGTCCCCCACCGCGGCCGACCGTGCCTCCGCGACCGTGGAAGAGCCGCAACCGGATTCCGGTCTTGCGGGCCGACTCGACCAAGTCCAGTTCGGCGCGGTACAGCGCCCAGTTGGCGGCCAGATACCCACCGTCCTTGTTGGAGTCGGAGTAGCCGAGCATCACCTCCTGGTTCTCGTCGCGGGCGTGCACGATCGCCCGGTAGAGCGGTATTTCCAGCGCCGCTTCCAAGATCGACGCGCCGCCGCGCAGGTCGTCGATCGTCTCGAACAGCGGCACGACGCCGACCGGGCAGTATGGCTGCGGCCCGGAAACATCTAGCAGGCCAACCTCTTTCAGCAGGATTGCCGCCTCCAGGATGTCGGACACCGACCGGCACATCGAGATGATGTAGTTGGGTATCGCGCGCGGTCCGTAGATCTCGATCGCGCGTGCGGCGGCTTCGATGACGCCGAGCTCGCTGCGGGCCAACTCCGAGAGTTGTGCACGCTCGCTGAGCAGCGGCCGGCGGGTGCCGAGCTCCTCGATAAGCACGCTTACCCGCTCATCTTCGGGCAGCGACGCGTAGTCCGGGTGTACGCCGGCCCATGCCAGCAGCTCGCTGACCACCTCTTCGTGCACGTCGGAGTTCTGTCGCACATCCAGAGCGGACAGATGAAATCCGAAGACGTCCACGGCCTCTCGCAGCTGGGCAAGCCGGTCGTCAGCTAGCAGCGCGCTGCCGTTCGCACGAAGCGAGGCGTCGACGGTGTCCAGGTCGGCCCGCAGCTCGACCGGGCTGGTATACGGTTCCAACCCCAGGTCGAGCCGGTTTTCCGGCTCGTGGTCCAGGATTTGGGCCGCAGTCGCGCTGAGGCGGGCACGGATCATCCGTACCGCGCGCCGGTAGGGCTCATCCGCGCGGGCCGCCTCCTCGCCGGAGTCGGCCAGCGCGGCCAACTCCGGTGTGACGGTGACCAGCCGCGACGACATCGACAGCTCCTGCTCCAGCGCGGTCAATTCGGAGAGATAGTGCGCGAGCGCGGTATAGGCGGCGCTCGCGGTGGCCAACCTGACCACGTGGGCGGTCACATTGGGATTGCCGTCGCGGTCGCCGCCAATCCAGGAGCCGGGCCGCAGGATGGGCTCGGGCAGCAGATCCGCGTCGGGCCAGCGGCTCCGCAACGCTTCGCGAACCTCGGCGTTGACCTTCGGGATCACCTCGAAGAACGCGGCCGGGTAATAGCGCAGCCCGACCTCGATCTCGTCGGTGATCTGCAGCCGCGACAACCGGACCAGCGCGGTCTGCCACAGCGTCAGGATCTGGCGGCGCAGCTCGGGCAGGATGACGTCGGTGTCGGTGTGACCTTCGGCACGCAGCCGCATCAGCTCGGTGATCCGGTGCTGGGCCGCGAAAACCGTGCGGCGGCGGGTTTCGGTCGGGTGTGCGGTGATGACGGGAGCAACCAGCGCATCGGTCAGCGCCTCGGCGACGGTGGCCGCGTCCAAGTCGGCGGCGTCGAGTTTGTGGTACGTGGCGGCCAGGCTGCTGTCTTGCGGCGGATCACCGGCGGCCACGTGAATCGCCCGGCGCCGCTCCCGGTGGACGTCTTCGGCCAGGTTGGCCAACAACGCGAAGTGGCTGAACGCCCGGATGACAGGAACCGCTTGGTGGATGTCGATGCCCTCGAACATGCGGGCCACCTCGGCCCGTTCGATCTCCGAGCGACGCACCCGAAATGACGCCACCCGGGCCCGCTCGACCAGCGCGAACACCTCGTCGCCGTTCTGCTCGCGCACCGTATCGCCCAGAATCGTGCCGAGCAGCCGGATGTCCGCGCGCATCGGCTCGGTCGCCTCACGGCCCGTGCGGGTGCGTTGTACGGCGCCGATCGGCTCCAGCCCGGTGTCGGAAACGCCAACCATCAATCCAGTATCGGGGCGCGGAGGCTAGCCCGCGCTGCGAGCAGAGCGGCTCAGGTGTTGTATTTGATGCGCAGCGCCATACCGATGATGGCCACCAGCCAGATTCCGACGACGAACAACGTCAGTCGGTCCAGGTTCTTCTCCACCACCGTCGACCCGGACAAGCTGGACTGCACTCCGCCGCCGAACAGCGTCGACAGACCGCCACCCTTGGCGCGGTGCAGCAGCACCAGCAGGACCACCAGGACGCTGGTGACCACCAGGGTGATCTGCAGGGCCAATTCCATGGCCAATAGCTTACCGGCCGCCGATCGGCCGGCTCAGACCGGCGCTAGCTCGGGTAGAAGGTCATCGTGTCGTCGGTGTAGTCGATGTAAATCGGTTCTACAAGGTACGGTTCGACGCCGCTGTCGATCGAGGTCCCCGACGTCGACGTTGGCGCGGTGTCGACCCCGCCGGTGTCGGTCACCGTGTACGTGTACAGCGGAGTACCCGTACCGGCGGCGTTGTCGTAGACCGAAATCGTGGTTCCCGGTGTCACGCCGGAATCCAGGGATGACGGGATGTTTCCGTACACACCGCCGGAATCGACATCGTCGGAAACCTCTACCGGGGGCCCGCCATTGACCGACTCGTACAAGCTGCTGATCGGGGCACCGCTGACCGTGTCGCCGCCCGTCGGGGCGGTGGGCTCGACGATCAGCTCGTTATTGTGAACGTCGACGAGCACGCCCTCGTAGCCGTCCGCTTCCAAGGGGCTCTCGGTCGGACCCGCGGTGTTGTCCCCGATACCCAGAATGCCGGTCACATCGTTATCGGAAAGAAATTGCTGGAAATCCAACGGTGAGCCTGAGCTGAAGGATGTGGGCCAGGACAAGATCTCCACATCGATGGGGGTATTCGTGGTGTCGAGGGCGCCATCGCCGTAATCGACTGTTGCGTCGTTGTACTCGAGATAGATGTAGTCGACCCCACCGCTGTAGCCGCTCTCGTTGATTCCGGTGGGAATCCCGAGATCGAACAGTTGTGTCAGCGAGAGGTCTGTCGAGGGGATGACGAGGCCGCTGGAGCCGGTGTCGACGAGCAGCGTCTGATCCGCGCTCCCGTCAATCGAAGCCTGCACGGTCGGCTCGGTGCCCTCTTGGACGGTTATCGGAATGTCGTAGGTGCCCGTTGTCGGGTCAGAACTTGCCGGCAAGGCGGCGCTGGCCACGGGCTCTGCGGTCGACGGCAGCGCAGCCCCCAGATCGATCGAATTCAGGCTGCTGAGGAGACTGTCGCTCCAACTGGTCAGATCCGTCGCGGCGGCGGGATCGAAGCCGGCGATTGCATCGCTCAGCGACGTGATCAGGGGCTGGATGATCGGGTCGAGCAGCGTGTCGATGTCGGCCTTGGCCGGAGCCGCCGAGCCGGTCGCCATCGCCGCCGCGGCCGCGAACGCACCGACGGCCGCACCCACGACGACTAAACCACGCCGACGCACCTTGGAATTGCCTGAGTTCTTGATGCCCTTGGCGCTGTCGCGACCAGCCATTCGGATGCCTCCCCGACGTTGGTAGAGCTGCCTAACCACCAAAACTTAACGGCCCTGTATTTCTATCAGGTTTCGTTAAGCTAAATGCCATCTGGCGGGCCGTCAACTCGAAACGCCCCAGCAGCCCCGCCTGCCTCACTGGTTACGGCAGTGGTCCTCCGGCGGCGATCGCAGACAGCGTCGCGAACTTTTCGTCGTCGAGCGACCCGCTGGCGACAAAGGCGCCAACGACCGCGTCTTCATCGCGATGCTGGCGGCGATTCCAAAGCCACGGCAGTCCGGCCGAGGAGTTTCAGCCCACGCTGGACGTCCTCGATCAGCGCCGTCGAGTCGCTGCCGGCGTCAACCGCCGAACTGACCGCTGTGATCGCGTCCACGGTGTCTTCCAGCTCGATGGCGGCCGGAATAACCTGCAGGGCGAGTGAACTCACTCCCAGCGGCTCGATCACAGCGGCCTCGGCGGTGGCACGCGCCTGATGCGCCAGCCGGTAGGCGTCGGCGCGGACGGATTGCCAATGACGGCGTTCCGCGGCGGGTTCGACCGCCTCGGCCAGGTAGCCGTGGGCTGCCTGCAACGCCGCGGACAACTGCGCATTTGCGGGAGACCGGCGCGCGCCCGGCCACAACAGGTAGCCGAACACGACCGCGACCGCGGCTCCGATCAGGGTGTCTTGCAGTCGGAGCGCGGGAGCGACCGGATCGACGTGCCCGATCGACTGCGACAGCAGGGCCGAGGTGGTGATACCAATCACGCTGAGGCCGTACAATTTCGGCGCCGACAGCACCACGAAGCCCAGCGCCAGCGCGGTCGCGGCCACCAGCGGCAGGCCCGACGAGAGCACAGCCAACAGGCCGGTGGTCACGAGCGCTCCGATGACAGTGCCAAAAATCCGGTTCACCGTCCGCACGAACACCGACGCGTACTCGGGTCGCACGATGACGGCGGTGGTCAGCGGCAGCCAGAACGCGTGGGCTCGTTCCGGCAGGGCGACCGTGATGCCAGTGGCCACGGCCAGGCACAATCCGATCCGCACACCATTGGCCAGGGCGGTAGGCGAGGTTGCCGCGCGAATCACGCCCGACAGCCGCTGGGTTGCCGGCCTCAGCGCACCCGGACGCTGCGGCTCGGGGCTCAGCGCATCGGCCAGCTCCACCAACCCGGGATCCCCACCGGCATCGGCTTCCGAGAAGCCGACCGATACCGGCGCGGCGTCCCGGATCTGCCCTCCGGCCTGCCGGATTGCGGCGATGGCAACGTCCGGTACCGGCCGGCCCTGGGCGTAGAGAGTGGCTGCGGCGTAGGCCACCAGGTCGGCTCCGCGGCGGTTCCGGGAGGCACGCGCGACGGCGGAAGCGGCAGCCAGCCGGGTGCGGGACGGACCAGCCTCGTCGGTGCCGATCGCTGCGCACAGGTCCGCGGCGGCAAAGTACACCGCCGCGGCCGCCCGGCGTTCGGGCAGATCCCGATGCAACGCCCAGGGAGCCAGCACCGACACCGCGGCAACCGCCGTGCCAACCAGGTAGCCCAGCGCCTGCTGCCACCACGGCAGCGATGACCCGCCGAACTGGCTGAACGCCACACCGACCGACAGCATCAACCCGAAAGCCGGCGCGCTCGGGCCGAGACCACCGGCCATTCCCGAGATCGCGCCCGCGACCCCCGCCGTAAGGGTTTGCGCGATGCCGGAGCCGGGCATGATCAACGCGCCCGCGCTGATACCTGCTGCTCCACCGACGGCCTGGGCCACCCACGCCCACCACCTAGCCCGGTAGAAACCGCTGTGAATGAAGACGACCGCGCAAGCGGCGCCGACGTACGCCAAGCCGACGAGCTGTAGTTGGCCGACCAGCGCGCCGGTGCCCGCGATCAGGGCCGCGGCGCCCATCGCCCACAGGGCAGGCCCGACGGCCCAGGGCGCGCCGCTGGGACGAAGCGCCGCGGCAACGCTACGGCTCAGCGCCGCAAGGGAATTCATCAGTCGACGTGATGGTGGCCCGTCGGCTACGGCAGTGGTCCTCCGGCGGCGATCGCAGACAGCGTCGCGAACTGCTCGCCGTCCAGCGACGCGCCGCCGACCAGGGCGCCGTCGACGTCCTCCTGCGCGACGATGTCGCCGATGTTCTTGGCGTTCACCGAGCCGCCGTAGAGCACCCGGACGGTGTCGGCGATGTGCGCTGAGGCCAGCGCGCCCAGCTCCTTGCGGATGGCCGCGCACACCTCCTGAGCATCGGCGGCGCTGGCCACCCGCCCGGTGCCGATCGCCCACACCGGCTCGTAGGCGATGACGACCTTGGCGATCTGCTCGGCGGACAGCCCGGCCACCGATCCACGCAACTGTTCCTGACAGTGGGCGACGTGCTCACCGGCTTCCCGGACTTCCAGGTGCTCGCCGATGCAGATGATCGGGGTCAGCTCGTGCTTGAGCGCGGCGGCGGCCTTGGCGGCCACCAGCGCGTCGTTCTCGTCGTGGTAGGTGCGTCGCTCAGAGTGACCGACGACGACGTAGCTGCAGCCCAGCTTGGCCAGGAAGGCCCCGCTGATCTCGCCGGTGTACGCGCCCGAGTCGTGCTGTGAGAGGTCCTGGGCGCCGTAGGTCAGCCGCAGCTTGTCCCCGTCGACCAGCGTCTGCACGCTGCGCAGATCGGTGAACGGCGGAATCACCGAGACGTCGACCCGGTCGTAGTACTTGTCGGGCAGCGAGAAAGCGATCTTCTGGACCAGCGCGATCGCCTCGAAGTGATTGAGGTTCATCTTCCAGTTGCCGGCTATCAGCGGCTTGCGGCTCATCGGCGTCCTTAGCTCAGGTACTCAGCACTTCTAGACCGGGCAACGTCTTGCCCTCAAGGTATTCCAGCGACGCCCCACCGCCGGTGGAGATGTGCGAGAAGCCGTCCTCGGGCAGGCCCAGCGCGCGCACAGCCGCGGCGGAGTCGCCGCCACCGACCACGCTGAACGCGCCCTTGGCAGTCGCCTTGGCGATCACTTCGGCGACGCCCTTGGTGCCTGCGGCGAACGCCGGAAACTCAAAGACACCCATCGGGCCGTTCCAGAAGATGGTCTCGGCGTTGGACAGCAGCGTACTGAAGCGAATTACCGACCCCGGCCCGATGTCCAACCCCATCTTGCCGTCCGGGATCGCATCGGCGGCGACGAGCTGCGGCGGCGCATCGGCGGCGAACTTGTCGGCCACCACGATGTCCACCGGCAGGCGCAACACGTCGGCGTAGGTGTCGAGCAGTCGGCGGCAGGTGTCGATCATCTCGGTTTGCAGCAGCGATGTGCCCACCGAAAGGCCAGCTGCGGCAAGGAATGTGAAGCACATGCCACCACCGATGACAATGCTGTCCGCCTTGGTGGCCAGCTTCTCGACGACGCCGAGCTTGTCGGAGACCTTCGAACCGCCGAGCACCACGGCATAGGGTCGCCGCGTCGAGCTGGTCAGCCGCTCGAGCACGCTGACCTCGTCGGCGACCAGCTTGCCGGCGTAGTGCGGCAGCAGCGTGGCGATGTCGTAGACCGAGGCTTGCTTGCGGTGCACCACTCCAAACCCGTCGGACACGAAAGCGCCTGTTGGCCCGACCAGTTCGGCAAGCTCTTTCGCCAGCGCCAGCCGCTCCCCGTCGTCTTTGCTGGTTTCCCGGGGATCGAAGCGGATGTTCTCCAGCAGCAGCACATCCCCGTCGGTCAGACGCGCAGCGCGGGCCCGCGCGTCACGGCCGACGACGTCGTCGGCCAGCTGCACATCCTGTCCCAGCGCCTCACCAAGTGCCGCGGCAACCGGGGCCAACGACAGCTTCAGGTCAGGTTCGCCCGTGGGTCGTCCCAAATGCGCGGTCACCACCACCTTGGCGCCGCCGTCGACCAGCGCCTTCAGCGTCGGCGCCGAGGCGGTGATACGGCCCGGATCGGTGATCACGCCGTTGTCGAGCGGCACGTTGAGGTCGGAGCGAACCAGCACACCACGACCTGAAACTCCCTGTGCAAGAAGGTCTTTGAGGCTAGGGATGCTCACGGCTACAGCGACTTGCCGACCAGCGCGACGAGGTCGACGAGGCGGTTGGAGTAGCCCCATTCGTTGTCGTACCAGGACACCACCTTGGCCTGGTTGTCGATCACCTTGGTGAGACCGGAGTCGAAGATCGAGCTGTGTGGGTCGGTGACGATGTCGCTGGACACGATCGGGGCATCGTAGTACTTGAGGATTCCCTTGAGCTTGCCCTCCGCGGCAGCCTTGAACGCCGAGTTGATCTCGTCGGCGCTGGATGACTTGGTCAGATCGGCGGTGAGGTCGGTGACCGAGCCGGTCGGGATCGGCACCCGCAGCGCGTACCCGTCGAGCTTGCCCTTCAACTCGGGCAGCACCAGACCGATGGCCTTGGCGGCACCGGTTGACGTCGGGACGATGTTGAGTGCGGCGGCGCGGGCGCGACGGAGATCCTTGTGCGGCCCGTCCTGGAGGTTCTGGTCCTGGGTGTAGGCGTGGATGGTGGTCATCAGACCTTTGACGATGCCGAATTCGTCGTGCAGCACTTTGGCAAGGGGCGCAAGACAGTTCGTCGTACAGGAGGCGTTGGAGATGATGTTCTGGCTGCCGTCGTACTTGTCGTCGTTGACGCCAAGCACGACAGTGAGGTCGGGGTCGGTGGCCGGCGCGGAAATGATCACCTTCTTGGCACCGGCCTCCAGGTGACCTTTGGCCTTGGCGGCGTCGGTGAAGATGCCGGTGGATTCGACGACGACGTCGGCGCCCAGATCACCCCAGGGCAGCGCCGCCGGACCCTCCTTGATCGCCAGCGACTTGATCTTGGTGTTGCCGACGACGATGGTGTCGTCGCCTTCCAGGCTGACGTCGTAGGGCAGCCGGCCCAGGATCGAGTCGAATTTCAGCAGATGCGCCAGCGTCGCGTTGTCGGTCAGGTCGTTGACCGCGACCAACTCGACGTCGGTGCCGGCGCCCTCGGCTTGCTGCGCCAGTAGGGCCCGGTAGAAGTTGCGTCCGATGCGACCGAAGCCGTTGATGCCTACCCGGACCGTCACTTGTCTCTCCTTAAACGCTGACGAATTGCTCGCTGCCAGCCTAGTAGCTGCGGGAATGCACCGCGAATCGCGGACGGTCAGGCCGATTGGGCTGCTGATTCACCTGCGTAGCCGGCGCAAGGCCGACTGGGCGGCGTGATAGCCGCACAGCCCGTGGATACCGGCGCCCGGCGGCGTGGATTGCGAGCACAGGTAGACGCCGGGCACGCCTGTGAAGTAGGGATCGATCGCCACCCGGGGCCGGAACAGCACCTGCAGCCGGTCGTTGGCACCGCCGATGATGTCGCCGCCGATGTAATTGGGGTTGTAGGCCTGCAACTCGGCAGTGCTCTTGCTGACGGTGGCGACGATGCGCTCGCGGAAGCCGGGTGCAAACCGCTCGTTCTGGTCGGTGATGCTGGCGGTGGCGTCGCCCGGGTAGCCGGACGGCACATGGGCGTAGGTCCAGATTGGGTTGATGTTGCCGGACGAACGCGATGGGTCGGCCAGGTATTGCTGCCCGACGAGCGTGAAGGGCCGCTCCGACATCCGCCCTTGTGCCCGCTCGCGTTCGGTGAAGGCGATCTCGGCGAACGTCCCGCCGAGGTGGACCATGCCGGCACGGGCGCACTCGGGGTTGGTCCACGGAATATGGCCCTCGATGGCGAAGTCGACCTTGAAGGCCGATGAGCCCTCGCGGTAGCGTCGATAGGACCGCTTGATCCGCGCGGGCATCACGTCGCCGTAAATCGCGAGAGCCGCGGCCGGGCTCAGGTCGAGCATCACGATGTCGGCTTCGGGGATGCCGCCGCGACTGGTGACGGTGACGCCGGTGGTGATCGCGCCGCCATGCTCGCGCAGCGCGGCGGCCAGGGCGGCGATGATCGACCCCGATCCGCCCTCAGCGACGGGCCAGCCGTACCGGTGCCCGCCGGCCAGGAACAACAGTCCCATCGCTGCGGTCAATGGCTGATCCAGCCGGCTGAACATGTGCGCGGCCGCACCGCCGAATAGGGCGCGCGCCTGCTCGGTGCGAAACCACCGCGCCGCCACGGTGGCCGGCAATACGGCGCGCGGCCCAAAGGCCGCGAGACGGATCATCCACTCCCAGCGGATGAGCGGCCGAGCAGTAATCGTGGATGACACCGGGTACCGTCAGCTCCCCCGAACGCGCTCCTCCCCCGACAGATTCCGCGGCCTCCAGCAGTTGAACGTCTAAACCGTTGCGCGCCAGATGTATTGCCGCGGCCAAACCGTTGGGTCCGGCACGACGACGACTGCGTTCGTCATTGGCGAGCGTCGGCGCCGTGCGTTGTGAGATGGACCGGGAACTCGTCGTCGGGCTCCGGCCACGGCTGGCGGGCCAGCATGTCCGCAACGGTGACGTAGCCTTCCTCGATCAGGCCGGTCTTGGCGTCGACAATGCGATACCACTGCCGCTGCGTCTGGATCGGCTGGCCTTCGAGGATGATCACCCGAAGATCACCCTCGTCGAAGTTGCAGCGCCGCTGTACTGCCTCCAGTAACTGCTCGTTGTGCAGGTGGCCTTCGCCGAAATTCCAGCCGATGAGCGACCCAGCGACGAGTTCGCCCTCACGAAACGTGTAGTCCGCCTCGTTCGCTTCTTCCCCGAGCGCACGGGGTACTAGCCCGTTGAGCGCCCGGCCATGGACGTGCATGGACCGGAACGCCCGAGCCTTGTCGGTGATGATTTCGGCGGTCGCCGGGTCGTAGAGCTTGGCCAGTTGGTTGGCGGTCAGCGCCGAGCTTTTGATGACGTCGGCATCCAGCTTTTCCTCAGCACCCGAGCGGAAGCACCAAACACTGGACGCCCAGTTGCCCGCGTAGTAGCGCAATGCGGGCAAGAATGAAATCTGTTGCGGGAAAACATTTCCCACTATCGGGACCACGACGAGCGCTGCCATCAGGAAGGCAAGCAACAGCGGCGAATTGAGATCGTAGATGGTGATGCTGCCGTAGTGCCCGAACAGGTAGAACAGCGAGAAGATGAAGAACACGTTCCACTCCAACGGAACGCCCATCGGGAGGTTGGAAATGATGTTGAGATGGAAGATCACCATGAACCCGATCAGCCACCACCGCCACGGATGACTGTCGGCGAAGAACACCAGCACCGCAGGCACAATGAATTCGGCCGTGGTCCCGCCGACGTGGGCCATGAACTTCGGTATCCAGGTGGGGCGCAAGTCGTTGACAGGGTCGCGGTAGAGCATGCGCTTCAACCAGTTGAAAGCCCTGCCTCTCAGCAGCGCGTTGTTGCTCATCATCGCCGCGACCACGTAGGGAAAATGGTGGTTGAGCTTTGATGTTGCCGCTCCCCACCACAGCCCCAGCATGATGATCTTGAAGGCGGCGATCTGGTCGGTGAACGGGAACAAGAACACCAACAGTTTCAGCCAGTAGTGCTCGCCGCGGGCGGCCAGGAAGATGGTCTTGTCGCGCAGACCCAGCAGCGCCAAGGCGACGATCGTCGGCACCACCACAGTGGGATCGATCAGACCGACGTCACCAGTGCCGGTGACCGACCCGCCATGGCCGGGTGACAGCAGCGCCCAGATGCCCGAGGCCAGCACGAGGGCGTAGAGGCCGACATCGACGATGGTGCGGGTATCGCCTCTGGTGAACGGAACCTCGTTGGGCCACGGTGGCAGACGAATCGTCTTGGGCCGCAACCAATAAAGAAACCCGCCGATCGGCGGCCAGAATCTCGCGGTGAGCGGGCCGGATCCACAGCCCAATCCCAAGACCTCGAACAGCAGGGTGAAGATGACGAACTTCTGATACACGATCGGCTGCGTCCACCACGTCCCGATGTGACCGAGCCCGCCCAGCCCCGGGGTCAGCGAGATGACCGCGGCAGCGCCCGCTGCGTACACGGCCATCTTGATCATGTACAGCAGATAGATCGCGGACGGGGTACCGAAGCCATGCTCCACCCAATGCCGGGTGACCACTTGCAGTCTCGAAGCCGCCGGCAGCGTCGGCCAGGTGTCGGGATCGACGTCTGGAAGCTCCGGTGTGATGAATCCCATGATCGCCTCGCTGCACGTGTGAAACCAATTGGCGATGCCAATGTAACGGCATCGCGAGGCCACCGTATCGATCTTGCAAACTGGCCGAAACATCAAGCTTTTGTCCACACACTGCTTGACGAGCGACTTTGCCCCGCACATTGAATACTCAAGGGACAGCAAATTATGGCCGGCTGGGGTTCGCCGTCAGCCCGCGGATATCCAGGCAAAGGAGGATCCTGTGTCCGACAACACCCCAGACGATATCTTCAAACTCGTCAAGGACGCGAACATTGAGTACGTCGACGTCCGTTTCTGTGACCTGCCAGGCACCATGCAGCACTTCACAATTCCGGTTTACGTCTTCGACGAGACCGTCTTTGAAGAAGGTTTGGCCTTCGACGGTTCCTCGATTCGCGGGTTCCAATCGATCCACGAGTCCGACATGCTGCTGCTGCCCGATCCGGAAACCGCGACCCTCGACCCATTCCGCGCCGCCAAAACGCTGAACGTGAACTTCTCCGTGCACGACCCGTTCACCCTCGAGCTGTACTCACGCGACCCGCGCAACGTCGCCCGCAAGGCCGAGAACTACCTGATCAGCACCGGCATTGCGGACGCCGCCTACTTCGGCCCAGAAGCCGAGTTCTACATCTTCGACTCGGTGAAGTTCGACTCGAACATCAACAGCTCGTTCTACAAGGTGGACGCGACATCCGGGTGGTGGAATACCGGAGAAGAGACCCAGCCCGACGGCAGCCCCAACCTCGGCTACAAGGTCCGCCCCAAGGGTGGCTACTTCCCGGTAGCCCCCACCGACCACTACGTGGACCTGCGGGACGCGATGCTGACCAACCTGACCAATGCGGGATTCGTTCTGGAGAAGGGTCACCATGAAGTCGGCAGTGGCGGCCAGGCCGAAATCAACTACAAATTCAACACTTTGCTGCACGCGGCTGACGACCATCAAATGTACAAATACATCGTCAAGCAAACCGCATGGCAGGCCGGCAAGACGGTGACGTTCATGCCGAAGCCGCTCTTCGGTGATAACGGCTCCGGTATGCACTGCCACCAGTCGTTGTGGAAAGACGGCGTCCCGCTGATGTACGACGAGGAGGGGTACGCCGGCCTGTCGAACACCGCCCGCCACTACATCGGCGGTTTGCTGTACCACGCGCCATCGTTGCTGGCCTTCACCAACCCCACGGTCAACTCCTATAAGCGGCTAGTCGCCGGTTTCGAGGCGCCGATCAACCTGGTGTACAGCCAGCGGAACCGATCGGCGTGCGTGCGCATCCCGATCACCGGCAACAACCCGAAGGCCAAGCGGCTGGAGTTCCGCTGCCCCGACTCGTCGGGCAACCCCTACCTGGCGTTCTCGGCCATGCTGATGGCCGGGCTGGACGGCATCAAGAACCAGATCGAGCCGCCTCCACCCGTCGACAAGGACCTCTACGAGCTGCCGCCGGAAGAGGCCGCGGAAATCGTTCAAGCTCCGACGTCGCTGGCGGCGGTGATCGATCGTCTGGAAGAAGACAGCGAATACCTCACCGAGGGAGGCGTGTTCACGCCCGATCTGATCGAGACGTGGATCAACTACAAGCGCGACTACGAGATTGCGCCGTTCAACCTCCGGGTGACCCCGTACGAGTTCGCGCTCTATTACGACGTGTGACCTGGCTAAGCCGTCTGACCAGGCTTTTCGGCCCAGCTAAGGCCGTTTCGCCCGCAGACCGCCCGCAGAATCCCCGCTAGACGACGCCGCCCGCGCTGCGATCACACCCCCGATTGCGACTCGGGTGGGCGCTACCTCGCCCGCAGACCGTCGAGAAGTGCGTTCAGTGCCTGGACCCCTTCGTCGCGAGCCGTGAGCCGATCCGGCGAGTTCGCGATGAACAGAGCTGTCTCATCGGCGGCGGCCAGCAAGACATGAGCGAGCGCGTCAACGGGTTGGCCCGATGCGAGGTCACCTTCTTCCACGGCGCGCTCCAACATCGCCCGGATGGCTCCCAGTCCGTAGAGGCTCTCTAACTCCCGCCATCTCACCCAGCCCAGAACTGCCGGGCCGTCGATGAGAAGAATCCGCTGGACATGCGGGGTGAGCGAGGCATCGAGAAAGCCAATCAAACCCTGCCGCAATTGATTTAACGCCCCGTCAGCCGGATCGGCGAGATTCTGGGCGGCTGCCATCACCAGGTCCTGCTCGACCGCGATGAACACTGCCTCGAAGAGCGCCTGCTTGTCGGCGAAATGATGGTAGAGCGCGCCGCGTGTGCCAACTCCGGCCTCGGCGACGACTTCTTCGGTGCCGGTGCGGTGATACCCCTTCTCGACAAACAGTCGCCGTGCAGCATCCACGAGCGCGGCGCGGGTGGCCTCGGCTTGCGCGGCACGTCGCGCCTTCGTGTCGAGCCGTTCCTGACGCCGTGGCATCGCCACAGCCTATTGCATACAGCCTGTAGGTCACATACAGTCGCATGTCACATACAGCCAGTATGTGAGGGGTGCCAATAGTCGTTGCCAGCCTGCCGTGGAGGTTCGCTATGTCTAATCCTGTCGATGTTGTCCGCGAGTTCTGCGCGCTGATGGAGCAGCGCAACCCCGAGGCTTTGAGGCCACTGCTCGCCGACGACGCGGTGTATCAGAACGTAGGCATGCCCGCGTTTATCGGAGCCGAGGCCATTGTCGACAACATGGGAGCGCAGTTCTCGATGTTCCCCGACGCTTACGCATTCGAGATCGTCAACATCGCCAGCGACGGCCCGGTCGTTCTCACCGAACGACTTGACTACATCCAGGCACCCGACGGAACCAAACCGGGCGTACCTGTCATGGGCACGTTCGTCGTTGACGACGACGGCAAGATCGCCCGCTGGACGGACTATTTCGACCTGTCCTTGACGATCAAGCTCTTGCAAGGCGAAGACATCAGCGCACTGGTCCCTGCCGCGCCCGCACGATAGACGGGCCGTAACCAAGCGACTGCGCGGGTTGCAAGACCAAGGTTTAGCGCCACGTAGGTCAGGTTCGTCGAGCGGCTTCAGGGTCGTGGCGTTTGGAGAGGACGAGCAGCACCATGATGGCCGACGCCATCTCCGTGCCCGCGTCGATTGCGTCGTCGTCACTGGGTCCACGGACCCGCATCGGTCGCGGCGCGTGAGCAGGGGACGTGAGTCGCTGCGGTCACCGTTGTTTCTGGTAACCAGTGAAATCCTCGCCGGTCTTGATGTGCGGGAAGCGTTTCGCGCTTTCTTGGAGGGCCACCACCGGCCGCAGCGCCGCACCGATCGCCCACGCGTCGCTCATGGTCGTTTCCATGATGTCGTTTTTCTCCTGTGGGTCGGCCACAAGGTCATAGATCGCCGGAATCTGTGGCCGGACGTACGGCCCGAATAGCGAACCCTCCTGGGCTTTTCGGAAATGCACCTTCATCGTCTTCCATTTGACGGTGAGCAGCTCGCCGTCGGTGCCATAGAGGATGAAGTCATCACGGCCCGATGCCTCCGATTGGCCGAGCAAGTGCGCCGACACGTCGATCCCGTCGCTGGGGCGATCGGTAGGAACCCGCTCACTCGCGTCGACCATCGCCGCCAACGTGGGCATCCAGTCGGTGGCGGCGACGATCTCCTGGCTTACCCGCCCAGCCGGGATCCTGCCGGGCCAGCGGACGATCGCCGGTGCCCGCACCGACCCCTCCCATGTCTGCCCGAACGATCCACGCCAGGGGCCACTAGATCCGCCCGCCACGCCGATCGTGTCGCCTGCGGCGTTGTCGCTGTTCCAGACCACGATCGTGTTGTCGGCCACCCCAGCAGCATCGAGGGCATCGAGGATTTGGCCCGCCCGGTGATCAAGCTCCACCAGACTGTTCGGCACAATCCCAGGCGACCCGGAACTGCCTACGAAGTCGGGGTGCACCGTCAGGGGCGGATGGATCGTGGTGAAGCTGGCGTAGAGGAAGAACGGTGTGTCTGCGGCGGCGTTTCGTGCGATGAAATCAATGGATCGGTTGGTGATCCGCTCGTCCCCATGAACGGGCGCGTCGTCGGGTCGAACTTCTCGACCGCCTTGCATGCCTCGCCCTTGGCCCCTTCCAGGATCATCGGGATGGGGAAGTCCTTCGGGTACAGCGGGTGTTGGGTGTAGAACGCCTCGTCACTGGAGTTGGGGATCCCCCACCACTCGTCGAAGCCCTGCGCGTTGGGCAGACGATCCGGGGCCGAACCGACATGCCATTTACCAAAGCACGCGGTGCGATAACCCAGGTCGCCGAACAGCTCGGCCAAGGTGTATTCCCATGGGGAAAGGCCATATTCGCCACCCTCGCCGGGCGCTGGTACTCGACAGGTGCCCGAACGTACGTCCTCCTCACGCCGTCCCACCGTCTCGTCGGAACAGACGGCAGCGCATCGAACGGCACCGTGGCGTTGACCCGCCAGACCTGCATGGTCTGCTTCAACAAGGACAGGGAGGGTACGAGGAAGAGGACCCGCTCGCCGTCGAGCTTCTCCCTGATGTTCCGCACGCCATGATGAGTTGACCGCGACCCGACTTCGTGAACCCCTCACCACATCGCGGATCGCCTCGCACTGGTGCTCCCTCGGCTTGGCGGGCCTCGGCGGCAACGACGGGCGCATGTCGAGGGGGTTGGTGCGCCAGTTCACTTCCGAGGTGAGAAGGTCGCTCGACCCGACGAAGGCGACCTGCTGCTCCTGGTCGTTGATCGTCCGCCGCGCTACGTGGTGCAGCCTGTCGGTGGTGGCGATTAGCAGTCGGTAGGAGAAGATTGCCCGCGAGGACTCCGCCAGGAACTTGTCCACGTCCGCCTTAGTGACGGTGTTCTCGGGGGCGTACGCCTTCGCCTGGATCGCCCACAGCCGCCCGTCGTGGTCCTCAGCGACGAGGTCGATCCCCGAGTCTCTGCCCCACCGACCCGTCCACTCGCTCCACAACCACACCCTTCGCAAAGTGTTCTTGTATGTCGGGTCGTTGGTGAGAAACCACTTGCAGACATGCTCGAACTGCTTGCCTCGGACCCTCGGGTCGGGGTCGAGGCGGGCGAACAAGTCGCTGAATGTCGCCACGATGGGGATGCTATTCGAGGGCTACGACGAGGAAAGTTGCACGGAACAACATGATGCGCCCAACCTCCTTGTTGGATGACGCAGCACGACTCAAGGGCACGTCAGATGTTGCGCATCCCGTTTGGCTCGTGGCAACTCACAAGGGGCGAACTCACAGCGAGGCGTCTAGTAATTACCTTTGTACCAACGGCGGGATGTACACCGGATGAAAGCCCCCATTTAACAGGCCCGTAACTTTACGGTCGGCCAGGCGGCTGATAATTCCATCTCGCTCAAGATCGAAATCCCGTGAAAGGGGTTTAAGACATGTCGAAGCAAGCAGCTGAACATCACAAGCAAGCAGCTGAACATCTCGAACAGGCCGCCAAGCACCACGCGGAAGCCGCTAAACATCACGTGGAGGGAGCGGTTGAGAAAGCCGCCCACCAGGCCCACTTGGCGCATGCCCACCACGTTGAGGCCCTCGAGCACGCGAAGAATGCTGCCAAGGAGCACCTAAAGGCGCACGGCAAAAAGTAGAGCCTGGACGGCGCAGGTGGCGGCGGCACCCTCGATCGGCCGCACATCAAGATGCTGCACTGAGTTCCAGCAGACCAGCCTGGTGAAGTCGTCGTCGATCAACTTGCCGGTTTGGCGTTCGAGAGACGCCAGTCGCGGCCACCTGGATGATCGGATCGTCGATCATTACCGTCTGAATCAGGGTCATGCTCGGTTCGTTCGACGGCACGGGTCACTCACGCGTTCCAGGTTAATAGGCCAGATGTGCCATTTTTCGCATCCGGCATTGGTGACTGTTTGGTGACGTTGCCCGATTCGTCGATGGGAGCGTATGCGCCTGCGGGGTTGATCACATCGGATTTGTGAAAATTTCGTGTGAGGTTGCGGTCCAGCAACCGCTGACCCCCGCCGACCGCCTGGACCGGTCCGCACACGGTCCGCAGTTGGTCATCGTTGGTCAGTTTTGGCCAGGCTGGGTTTGTGCCTGGTCAGGCCCACACTCCCAACACTGACCAACGTGGATCAATACCGTGAAACGCCTAGCACGTAGTCGGCGTACAACTTCGACGAGATCGAATGCTCGGTTCGCCAGGAGATCCGCACCGCGTCGCCCGCGCGACGCGGCAAATTTGCCATCGGGGGTAAGGCCAGGTGACGCTTATGCGCCGCAAATGACACGGAACAGACCGGAATCGATCGGCTGCACCAAGAAGTGATGAACTAGGCGAAGCCTTGCCGCGCAACGGGATAAGGCGCACAACCGGACACAGCGGGAAGTGACCAGAACCGCCCGCCGTTAATCAGCGGTTATGAAGTCAGAGGTCCCGTCCCGCCCGCAGACCGCCCGCAGGAACATCGAACCATGCACACACCCGCCAACGCGTCCAAACTATAACTTCGCAGGTCAGAGGCGCTTTACCAACAAGGTCAAATCCAGCAAACGCCAGCAAACGCCCAGGTAACAGTTCGCGCTCTACTACGACGTGTAAACCAGTTCGTCAAACCTCAGCGTCTTCTGGCGCCCATAGTGGGCGACGCGTCGGCGGCCTGTGCAGCGCACGCGCCGCTGCCAGTGTCGCCGCGCCACTGTTGATCGCGGTCAGCGGCGGAGGCTGGCCCTTGCGCAGCGTCGCGATCAGCTCGCGGTAAGGGCCGATGAGGTAGACGGTGTCGCCGGCTTTCAGTCGCGCGTCGCGGCGGGGGCGCAAGCTGACCGGCCCTTCCGGTCGAGTGATCGCGATGACGCGCGTTTGGGTCGACATATCGACCAATCGCAGTCCATCTAGCTCGCTGCCCGCCGTCACGAGCATTCCGCCGACCATGAAGGAGCGCTGCCCGACCCAAAACGTCCCCAGCACCTGCAAGCCCATCGCGGCACCGATGAACCAGGGGGCTGCCAGATCGACGATCGACCGCACATTTTCAAAACCGAATTGCCGGTTCACCGCGGCGGCCAGGGCGCGGCCTTGAACGCGCATCACAATCGGCACCTGAGTATCGGATCCCAAGATTTCCAGCAGGACGATCCCGGTCCCGATGTTCTGCATGTCGTGCTGGGTCAGCACCGCCACTCCGCGGGCGCGATCGACACGCGCTGATTCCAGCGTCTGGCGCATCGTCGAGTCACCGAAAATCACCGGCACGTCGAGTTCTGCCGCGATCGACAGGAAGCGGTTGTTCTCGTCCCGCTCGATGACTACGACGTCGTATCCGGCAGCGGCCAGGTCACTCACGACGCGGATGCCGGTTGACCCCAGTCCGACAACGACGACGTGGTCGCGCATATGCCGTGCCCGTCGGACTCCCGCGGTATGGACGAAGCGGCGCGACAACAGCATGTCCGCAATGAACGCGACAAGGATGGCGGTAACGATCGCGCCGCCGAACATCAACCCGACAGCGAACAGTCGCAGGAAAGGGGATTGTTGGCCGAAGCTGAAATCGCCATAGCCCACGGTCGAAATTGTCTCGGAGGCGAAGTACAGGGCGTCGAGCCACGACATCCGCGGTCTCTCGTAGGTGAAGCGCAGCACAGCTGTCGAGCCGAGCGTGACGAACAGCGCGAATGCCAACGAGGGAACAAGCAACGGGTTGACGTCATTGCGCAGGGCCCGCACGGCATCGATTGCGCGTCGCACCCGGGATTGGTGAGAGCGCGTCGCGGTCGGCGGAGGCACGGTGATTCCGCGGGCTTCCAATTCGTCTTCCACCCCGATCATCGAGGTCCAGTCGCCGGCGTAGACCTGAAGATCCCGTCCCGGACATGGCACCACCTCGCCCGGGGTAGGTGAGTTCTTGCCGTGGACCACCGCCACGGGTGCCAGGTCGTTGTAAATCTGGCGCAGAGTCCCGTCGCGCGGCGCCTCGGCTCCCCAGACAACGAAGCCGATACCGGCTGTCTCGAACTGGTGCGCGTTACGCGACAGAACTGCCTCGACGATGGATGGTGCCGCGAGGTCGGCGACGTCCAAGATCGCGCCGGGCCCGCTAACGGCGGATACCGCTCCACGCAGCACGTCGTTGGACAGACGTGCCACCACGCGGACATTTTGGCTGTATTCCCTTGCCAGTAAAGCGATTTCAAGATTTACTGCGTCATCGGGCCCAGCGCAGACGACGGCGCGCGCGCGATGTACCCCGGCGCCCAGGAGATCGGCGGCAGTGGTGATCTGGATTATCCGCGCGCCGGCGCCCCTGAGTTCCTCGGCGATCGTCTTCGCCAGCGGGTCGTCACCGCAGACGATGATTTCGCGATGCATGAGCTCGCGCTGTTGGCGAGAACGGGGTTGTGGTTTCGTAAGCTTGCTGACAAGGTCAGTCGCGACATTCGGCCGTTGCTTTGTGTCTTGCGGCATAGTGTTTACTACGCCTGAACTATTGCGTCTGCATGACCTGCTTGAGTCGTACGTGTTGCACCCCAAGAGAACGCGACTTCGATCAGCCCGGGGCCGGTCCCGTTGCCGGTCGTAGCGGGCGACTCCGCTTGCAGGACAACGATGTTCCCCGCACCAGCCACCCGTGCAAGTCGAGCAGGCCACGTTTATCCGGCAGCGGTACGCGCCACCGGCGCGCAGGTCAGAACAAGCTGGGCAAAATATCGACCAGGTATGGACGCCGTGATTTGGTGTCAGGCGTCTTCCAACAGATCCGGGGTCACCGCCGATTCGGTGTCCGGGATGCCTTCGACCTTCGCCTTGCGGTCGGCCATCGAAAGCAATCGCCGAATACGCCCGGCCACAGCGTCTTTCGTCATCGGTGGATCGGCAAGCCGGCCCAGCTCCTCCAGGGAGGCCTGCCGGTGCTCGATGCGCAACTTGCCGGCCGCGGCAAGATGATCGGGCACACCCTCACCAAGGATCTCCAGCGCACGCTCGACGCGGGCGGCCGCTGCCACCGCGGCCCGAGCCGAGCGCCGCAGATTGGCATCGTCGAAATTCGCCAGCCGGTTAGCCGTTGCCCGGACTTCGCGGCGCATCCGCCGCTCCTCCCAGACCAACCGGGTGTCCTGGGCGCCCATCCGGGTCAGCAACGCCCCGATCGCCTCACCGTCACGGACCACCACCCGGTCGGCGCCGCGGACCTCCCGCGCTTTGGCGCTGATCCCGAGCCGGCGCGCCGCCCCTACCAGGGCCAGTGCCGCCTCCGGACCGGGACAGCTGACCTCCAGCGCCGACGAGCGACCCGGCTCGGTCAACGATCCGTGCGCTAAGAAGGCTCCGCGCCAAGCCGCTTCGGCGTCGGCGATGCTGCCGCCGACCACCTGAGCGGGCAACCCCCGCACCGGGCGCCCGCGCAAGTCGAGCAGGCCGGTCTGGCGCGCCAGCGCCTCACCGTCGTTGGCGACCCGCAACACGTAGCGCGTCGTCTTGCGGATTCCGCTGGCCGACAACACATGCACGATGGAGTTGTAGCCGTACAGATCGAAGATGTCCTTGCGCAGCCGTCGCGCGATGCTGCCCAAATCCACCTCGGCTTCGACGACCACGCGGCCACCCACGATGTGCAGCCCGCCGGCGAATCGCAGCAGGGAGGTCACTTCGGCGCGCCTCGCGCTCACCGCACTCACCACCAGGCGGCTCAACTCGTCTTTGACTTCGGCCGTCATCGCCACACGTCGTCACCCCTCGGTCCGTTACGACCCGGTCCATCTGCGCCGGTCTGTTGACGTTCCTTTTCCACCGGCATCGCATCTGTCGCCTTCGCCGAAGGTGGCAACGGACCTATGTCGCGCACGCCCACCCCATCCAGCGCCGCGGCCAACTTGCCCGGGTCATGTAAAGGTGTACCAGACCTAGCCACATCTGCGAATTGAACCTGCGCATGAAGCTGAGTTGCGGTACGTCGAAGCTGCTCGCGCTCCCGCTCACTCGGTACCCGCTCGGCGTCGATGATCACGTCGTGGACGGTGAAGTCCGGCGCATGCTGGGCAAGTACGTGCAGGTGACGCTCTGCCGAGAAGCCGGCCGTCTCCCCCGGCTCGGCCACCAGGTTGAGCACCAGCGCCCGGCGGGCCGTGGTCGCCTGCAGCGCCGCAGCAAGCCCCGGCACCAGAACGTGCGGGATCACGCTGGTGAACCACGATCCGGGCCCCAGTACCACCAAATCGGCGGACATGATCGCGTCGACGGCCTGCCGGGTGGCCGGCGGGTTGCCAGGCAGCAGCCGGACGCGGCGAACCTTTCCCGGCGTGGTGGCGATGGCCACCTGCCCGCGGATCAAGCGGAACATCCGCGGGTCGGCTTCCAAGCCGGAGACGTCGGCCTCGATTTGCAGCGCGATCGGGCACATCGGTAGCACCCGGCCCCGCAGACCGAGCATGCGGCCGAGTTCGTCGAGCGCCGCGACCGGGTCGGCTAACACTTCGTTGAGGCCGGCGAGCAACAAGTTGCCGATAGGGTGTCCCGCCAGCGCGCCGCTACCGCCGAACCTGTGCTGCAGAATAGTCGCCCACAGTCGGCCATGCGGACTGTCGGATGCCAACGCCGCCAACGCCATTCGCAGATCGCCCGGAGGCACCACGTCGAGTTCGCTGCGCAGCCGGCCAGACGAGCCACCGTCGTCTGCGACCGTGACGACGGCGGTGACGTGAGGGGTCAGTCGCCGGGCTGCCGACAGCGTCGCATACAAACCGTGTCCGCCGCCCAAGGCGACGATGCGTGGACTCATTCGCGACCCAGATCCCGGTGCAGTACCCGCACCGACAACTGCTCGTCCGGCTCCAGCAGTGTCGCCAACGCCTCGGCGATGGCGACACTGCGGTGCTTGCCGCCGGTACAGCCGATCGCGACGGTCATGTAGCGCTTCCCCTCCCTGCGATAGCCGTCGACAATCAGCGTCAGCAATCGATGGTAAGTCTCCAGGAACTCCGCCGCGCCGGTCTGGCTCAGCACGTAGTCACGGACCGCCGGATGTTGGCCGGTGTGCGGACGCAGCTCGTCGACCCAGTGCGGATTGGGCAGAAATCGCACGTCCATCACCATGTCGGCGTCCATCGGCAGACCGTACTTGAAGCCGAAGGACTCCACGGTGACGCTGGTGTTCGCGACGGTGTCGCCGCCGAAGGCCCGTTCGATGCTTTCCCGCAGTTCGCGCACCGACAGTGTCGAGGTGTCGATGATCAGGTCGGCCGTGGCGCGAACCGGAGCCAGCATGTCGCGCTCAGCGGCGATGCCTTCGGCCAATGTCTGCTCTCCCTGTAGCGGGTGGCTGCGGCGATTCTGCTCGTAGCGGCGCACCAGCATGTCATCGGAGGCCTCCATGAATAACACACGCGGGGTGATGTCGCGGGTGGCCAGGTCGTTGCGCACCCAGTCCAGGTCACCGGTGAACCCGCGGGAGCGTACGTCCATCACCACGGCCAGCTGCGTGATCCGGGATCCCGCGGCCAGCCCGAAGTCGACCATCCGGGTGATCAGCTGAGGGGGCAGATTGTCGGCCACGTACCAGCCGAGGTCCTCGAGCACCTTGGCCGCGGTGCCGCGTCCGGCGCCGGACAAACCGGTGACCAACACCACGTCGATGCCGGATTCCGTTGCGCCACCGTGGTTATCGGCCTGATTCGCCGCGCCCTCCGCGGGCGCGGTGTTGTCCACCGGCCCGGCCTGATTCGCCCCGTCCATCCCCTACCCCGTCATCCCGATGCCCGTTCGGCGACCCTGTCCGCGGCCGCCGCATTCGATCCGGCGCCGCCTCGCAGCGCGTCGAGCACCGCGGTCGCCGTCGCCACCCCGATGCCCGGGACAGATGTGATCTCGTCGACCGTGGCCTCCCTGAGGCGGGCCAGCGACCCGAAATGGGTCACCAGCGCCTTGCGGCGATGCTCGCCTAAGCCGGGCACCGCATCCAGCGCTGACGCGGTCATCCGCTTGGACCGCTTGCTGCGGTGGTAGTTAATGGCAAAGCGGTGCGCCTCGTCGCGCACTCGCTGCAGCAGATACAGGCCCTCGCTGTTGCGCGGCAAGATGATCGGGTCGGGCTCCGACGGCACCCAGACCTCCTCCAACCGCTTGGCTAGGCCGATCACCGCGACGTCGGTGATTCCCAATTCGTCGAGGACGGCGCTGGCGGCGTTGACCTGCGGAGCCCCGCCGTCGACGACGTACAGGTTGGGTGGGTAGGCGAACTTACGCGACTTTCCTTCCGGTGATAAGACTTTGGGATCCTGCTGGTCTTGCAAGTGGCGCGTGAACCGGCGCCGCGTCACCTCGGCGATCGACGCGACGTCGTCGGAACGACCGTGGCCCGCGGCTTCCCGGATGGCGAAATGGCGGTAATCGGACTTGCGCGGCAGCCCGTCCTCGAACACCACCAGCGAGCCCACCACGTCGGTGCCCTGGACGTGGCTGATGTCCACACATTCGATCCGAAGTGGCGCGTCGGCCAGACCCAGCGCCTCCTGAATATTCTGCAGCGCAGCCGATCTGGCGGTGAAATCCCCGGCCCGCTTGAGTTTGTGCTGCTGCAGAGCCTCTTTGGCGTTTCGGTGCACGGTCTCGGCCAGTGCCCGCTTGTCGCCGCGGCGAGGTGCCCGCAATGTCACCCGCGAACCGCGCAGCTCCGACAGCCAGGTCGTCAACTCGTCGGCGTTGGGCGGCAGGCAGGGCACCAGGACTTCCCGCGGCACCGGGTTAGCGGATTCGTCTGCGGCGCCGTCGAGTTCGGCCTGATCGGCGTAAAACTGAGTCAAGAACTGCTCGACCAGCTGCGCTTCACCGGAATCACCAGGGTCACCGGGCTTTTCGACGATCCAGCCACGCTGGCCGCGAACCCGGCCGCCCCGAACATGGAACACCTGGACGGCCGCTTCCAGCTCGTCGTCGGCGAACGCCACCACATCGGCATCGGTGCCGTCGCCGAGCACCACGGCCTGCTTCTCCAGGGCCCGCTTCAAAGCCGAGAGGTCGTCACGCAGCCGCGCCGCACGTTCGAAATCGAGTTGGTCGGCCGCGGCATTCATCTGCTGTTCCAGGTTGCGGGCGTAGCGGTCGGTTTTTCCGGACAGGAAGTCACAGAAGTCCAGCACGATCTGGCGATGCTGCTCTGCGCTGACTCTCCCGATGCACGGCGCCGAGCACTTATCGATATAGCCAAGCAGGCACGGTCGGTTAATTTGATTGTGCCGCTTGAATACTCCGGCTGAGCATGTGCGCGCGGGGAAGACGCGGGTGAGCAGGTCCAGGGTCTCCCGGATAGCCCAGGCATGGGAGTAGGGCCCGAAATAGCGCACGCCTTTGCGGCGCGGGCCGCGATAGACCATCAACCGCGGGAATTCCTCATTGAGGGTGACCGCCAACACTGGGTAGGACTTGTCATCGCGGTAGCGGACGTTGAACCGCGGGTCGAACTCCTTGATCCAGTTGTATTCCAGCTGCAGCGCCTCGACCTCGGTGTTGACCACCGTCCACTCGACCTTGGCGGCGGTGGTCACCATCTGACGGGTGCGCGGGTGCAGGCTCGCAACGTCGGCGAAGTAGGACGTCAGCCGGCTGCGCAGGCTCTTGGCCTTGCCGACATAGATCACCCGTCCGTGCTGGTCCCGGAATCGGTATACGCCGGGCTCGACCGGGATGGACCCGGGCGCGGGGCGGTACGTCGCGGGATCAGGCACGTGTTTAAGGCTAGTCCGGCGGGCCGACGTTGCCGACGCATACTCGATGCGCCGAGCGTCACGCTGGCGTCACGCAGAGCGCTTGGCGTCACTCTGGCGTGACGCTCGGCGGCAGGTCGGGTCGGTATCGCGCCAGCAGCGTCCGCACGGTGTCCATGGCGTCCACCGCGCGGTCCTTGTCGACGGCCTGGATCGCCATCAAAGGGATGTACTCGTCGTCGGGTAGGTCGATCCGCGCCCAGCGTGCCCCGGCGGGAAACGACACACCGACCACGTCCGACCATGGCACCAATCGGTCGCCGAGCAGGTTGCGCACCGACAATCCGGCAGCCCCAACGCGCAGCCGTGGCCGGGCGAACAGCAGTACGAGCCCGGCAATCACGAGACCCAGCCCCGCCATGGCCACTTGATCGGCAGTTTGGAAGATCACGCCGCTGGACTTGATCTTGAGCAGCAGGCCCACCACGACGTGGGCCGCAGCGATCACGAACGCGGCCGCATAGGCGAAATACGGCGTGAGATGGGGACGAATTTGCACATCCCAGCTGTCCCGCTCCGGTTTGACGATCACGGCTTTCCGCGCAGATCGCGCAGGGTCAGTGCGGTGCTCAGCGCCGCAGCCGTCGCTTGGGCGCCATTGTCTTCAGCGGACTCCGGCAGCCCCGCGCGGTCGAGGGCCTGCTGTTCGTCGTTGGTGGTCAGCACGCCGTTCGCGACCGGCGTGGATTCGTCCAGCGAGACCCGCGTGAGTCCCTGGGTCACCGCGTCGCATACATAGTCGAAATGCGGTGTCTGCCCGCGGATCACCACTCCCAACGCGACGACGGCGTCGTGGTCACGGGCCACGGCCTGCGCAACGACCGGAATCTCGATGGCGCCGCGAACCCGCAGCACCGTCGGATTTTCGACGCCCCATTCGTCGGCGATTCTGCAGGCGCCGGCCAGCAACGCGTCGCATATCTGCTTGTGCCAAGTGCTGGCCACGATCGCGAGGCTGATGGCAGAGGCGTCCAGTGGGGCGATGTCGGGTACGCCGGCACCGCTCATATGCGCCGCTTCTCAGCATCGCTCATAGTGCTCCCCCGAATTCGCCATGTAGATGGATGGATTCGTCGTAGTCGTCGAGCCCGACCAGGTCGTGGCCCATCCGGTCGCGTTTGGTCATCAGGTATCGAATGTTCTCCGCGTTGACCCGAACCGGCAGCGGCACCCGCTCGATGATGTGCAGTCCGTAACCGTCTAATCCGACTCGTTTGGCGGGATTGTTGGTCAGCAGCCGCATCGAACGAACGCCGAGATCGACCAGGATTTGGGCGCCAATGCCGTAATCCCGCGCGTCGGCTGGCAATCCGAGCTTCAGGTTGGCGTCGACGGTGTCGTCGCCGGCGTCCTGCAGCTGATAGGCCTGCAGCTTGTGCATCAGACCGATGCCGCGGCCCTCGTGGCCGCGCATGTAGAGCACAATGCCGCGGCCTTCCCGCGCGACCATGGCCATCGCGGCGTCCAGCTGCGGACCGCAGTCGCAGCGGCGTGATCCGAACACGTCCCCGGTCAGGCACTCCGAGTGCACCCGCACCAGCACGTCGTCGCCGTCGTAGTTAGGCCCGGCGATCTCACCACGTACCAGGGCCACGTGCTCGACGTCCTCGTAAATGCTGGTGTAGCCGACCGCGCGGAATTCGCCGTGGCGGGTCGGGATCCTGGCCTCGGCGATCCGCTCGATGTGCTTCTCGTGCTTGCGGCGATACTCGATCAAGTCCGCGATAGCGATCAGCGCCAGACCGTGTTCGTCGGCGAAGACCCGTAATTCGTCGGTCTGCGCCATCGCGCCCTCGTCCTTCTGGCTGACGATTTCGCAGATCGCTCCCGCGGGCGATAGTCCCGCCATCCGGGCCAGGTCGACGGCGGCTTCGGTGTGGCCGGGGCGCCGCAACACGCCACCTTCCTTGGCGCGCAACGGAACCACGTGCCCGGGTCGGGTGAAATCATCGGCAACACTGCCCGGATCGGCCAGCAGCCGCATGGTGGTAGCCCGGTCGGACGCCGAAATCCCAGTTCCTACACCATTTTTCGCGTCGACGGTGACGGTGTAAGCGGTGCCATGCTTGTCCTGGTTGACCGCGTACATCGGCAGCAGGCCCAGCCGGTCGCAGACCGCGCCGTCCAACGGCACGCAGAGGTATCCCGAGGTGTAGCGCACCATGAACGCCACCAGTTCGGGAGTGGCCTTCTCGGCGGCGAAGATGAGGTCTCCCTCGTTTTCCCGGTCCTCGTCGTCGATGACGACGACAGCCTTGCCGGCCGCGATGTCGGCGATCGCCCGCTCGACGGAGTCCAACCTCGTCATCGCTGCCACCTCGTCAGGACAATCCACCTGAAGCGCTCAGGTGTTGCATCCAGTATGAACCACCACGTCGCCGCCGTTATTGCCACGGCTCACTGACCGGGAACGTTCAGCAGTCGCTCGCGTATGTGGCGACGACGGGCATATCCGCAAAAGATCTCCAGAGGCTTCTCGTAGCTGACTCATAGGAACGCTCTCTAGCGTTCGTTGTGTCGGGGGCGATTGTCCACTGAATACGCAGGTAGACAGGTGAAGGACCATGAAACTGAAGCAATTGATGGCAGGAGTCACCATCGCCGGCGCTCTTGGAGCGGCGGCGATGGGTATGGGTGCCGGCCCGGCCAGCGCCGCTCCTGGAGCGCCGCCAGCCGACCACGGCGGGCAGCCAGCAGGGAATTTCCATGCCCAGGGCGGCCCCGCACCCCGTGGACCGAGCGGCCCAGGTGACCCCGGTGGACCTGGACCCGGACCGGGTGGTCACGGTCCCAGCGGGCCCGGTCCCGGCGGACCTGGCGGGCCTGGTGGCCCCGGCCCCGGGATGCACGGGCCCGGCGGACCTGGCGGTCCCGGCGGCCCGTGGCATGGCGACGACCAGCGCGGCTACTTCCACGGCGCCCCGTGGGGTGATGGACCCGCACCCTGGGGACCGGGCGCACCACCGCGGCCGGACTGGAACCGACCGCTCCCACCGCCCGGGGGGCAGTGGGGGTATGGCCCCATCAACTACTGGGGCTACCAGGAAAACCCGATGTGGAATCCCGGGTTCAACCAGTGGGGCTTCAACTTCTTCGGAGTCTGGATCCCGCTGTAACGAGTCACCTCACACGACGCCCGCTTCGCCAATCGGCGAGGCGGGCGTTGTGCTTATCCGCCTGACGACGCACCCAGCAGCCGCTCAACATACTTGGCGATGACGTCGACTTCGAGGTTCACCGGCGTCCCGGGCGCGGCCTGACCCAGTGTGGTCAGCTCGCGGGTGGTTGGGATCAGCGATACCTCAAACCAGTCGTCGCCTAGTCCGGAGACGGTCAGCGAAATACCGTCGACGGTGATAGAGCCCTTTTCGACCACGTAGCGGGCCAGCCCGGCGGGTAGCCCGATCCGGACCACCTCCCAGTGCTCGGCGGGCGTGCGGGCCTGGACCTGCCCGGTACCGTCCACGTGTCCTTGCACGATGTGCCCGCCAAGCCGACTGTTCAAGGCCGCGGCGCGCTCGAGGTTGACCGGGCTGCCGGCCGCCAGCCGGCCCAAACTGGATCGGCTGAGCGTCTCGCCCATCACATCGGCGGTGAACTGACCCTCAGGCAGCACCTCAACCACCGTCAGGCACACGCCGTTGACGGCGATCGAATCGCCGTGACCGGCATCGGCGGTAACGACAGGACCACGGATGGTAAAGCGCGCGGAATCGCCCAGGTCGTCCTTGCCGACGACCTCACCCAATTCCTCGACGATTCCGGTGAACACCGCCTCAGGCTAGTGAGTCGGGCGGTCCGGGCGCTACGTGGCCGTCACTGCCGTCACCTCGGGCTTCGGCGTCGGGTGAATGGCACCCTCTACGATGCACCTATGCCGACGCGTCGCCCAATCCTCGCCGTCCTCGCCGCCCTCAGTATCGCCGCCGCTCTGGTCGGCGGCTGCTCGTCATCCAAGCAGTCCGCCGCGCCCCTTCCGGATGCGGCCACGCTGCTCAGCACGTCCAACCTCACCACCAGAAACGTCAAGAGCGTGCACTTGGTGTTGTCGGTAACCGGCAAGATCAAGGGACTACCGGTCACGACGCTGACCGGCGACCTGACCACGTCACCTGACACCGCGGCCAAGGGCGAGGCCAACCTCACGGTGTTGGGCTCGAGCGTCGATGCTCAGTTCGTGGTCGACGATGGAACCCTGTACGCGGCGCTGACTCCGGGCCATTGGGAGAGCTTTGGCCCTGCGGCCGCTATCTATGACCCGTCCGAGATCCTCAACCCGAACACCGGTCTGGCCAACGTGTTGACCAACATCAGCAATCCCAAGTCGGAATCGCGCGAGACCATCAACGGGCAAAGCACGGTAAAGATCACCGGAACGGCCTCGGCCGACGCCGTGAATGGGCTTGCGCCGCAACTGAAAGCGACCCAGCCGCTGCCGGCGACGGTCTGGATCCAGGAAACCGGTGACCACCAACTGATGCAGGCCAAGCTGGACCAAAGCCCGGGCAACTCCGTCCAGATGACGCTGTCGAACTGGAACGCGCCGGTGCAGGTCACCAAGCCGCCGGTAGCCGGATGACGGCGCCGCACGCCGGCCGCGGCGTCGCAATTGGCGCGGGCAGCCTCGCCGTACTGCTCGGTGCCCTCGACACCTATGTCGTGGTCACCATCATGCGCGACATCATCAACACCATCGGCATCCCGATCAACCAGCTGCAACGCATCACGCCGATCGTCACCTGGTACTTGCTGGGCTACATCGCCGCGATGCCGCTGCTGGGCCGCGCCTCGGACCGATTCGGCCGCAAACGGCTGCTTCAGGCCAGCCTGGCCGCGTTCATCGTCGGCTCGGTGGTGACCGCGCTTTCCACCGACCTGCATGTGCTGGTGGTCGGCCGCACCATTCAAGGCGTGGCCAGCGGTGCACTGCTGCCGGTGACGCTGGCCCTCGGTGCCGATCTGTGGTCTCAACGCAACCGCGCCGGGATACTCGGCGGCATCGGTGCCGCGCAGGAGCTGGGCAGCGTGCTCGGCCCGCTCTACGGAATCTTCATCGTCTGGCTGACGAGTCGCTGGCAGGACGTGTTCTGGATCAACGTGCCGCTGGCGCTGGCCGCAATGGTGATGATCCAGTTCAGCCTGCCGTCGCGGGATCGCAGCGCCGACCCGGAAAAGATCGACGTGGTCGGTGGACTGCTGCTGGCAATCACGTTGGGGCTGGCGGTGATCGGGCTGTATAACCCGTCCCCTAACGGTCAGGAGGTGCTGCCCAGCTACGGAAAGCCGCTGCTGATCGCGGCGGTGGTCGTCGCGGTGATCTTCGCGGTGTGGGAGCGGTTTGCGCGTACCAAGCTGATCGAGCCCACCGGCGTGCACTTCGGGCCGTTCCTGTCCGCGCTCGGCGCGTCGCTGTGCGCCGGTGCGGCGCTGATGGTGACGCTGGTCGATGTCGAGCTGTTCGCTCAGGGCGTGCTCGGCAAGGAGCAAGACCAGGCCGCCATTCTGCTGCTGCGTTTCCTGATCGCGCTGCCGATCGGCGCGCTGCTGGGCGGCTGGATCGCGACCAAGGTCGGCGACCGGGCCATGGCCTTCGTCGGGCTGATGATCGCGGCCGGCGGCTATTGGCTGATCTCGAAGTGGTCGATCGACCTATTGGACCAGCGCCACAACATCTTTGGGCTGTTGTCATTGCCCGCGTTGGACACCGACCTGGTGGTCGCCGGCCTGGGGCTGGGTCTGGTGATCGGCCCGCTGACGTCCGCCAGCTTGCGGGTGGTGCCGTCGGCGCAGCACGGTATCGCGTCGGCGGCGGTGGTGGTGGCGCGGATGACAGGCATGCTGATCGGGGTGGCCGCGCTGAGTGCGTGGGGCTTTTATCAGCTGCCCCACATCGTTTCGAAGCTGTCGGCGCAGGTCCCGGAGAACGCCAGCCTGGCGATCCGGATTGCCGCGCAGGCCACCCTCTACCGGCAGGCGTTCGCCCAAATGTATGGAGGCATCTTCACCGTCACGGCGGTCGTCTGCGTGGTTGGTGCGGTGTTGGGCCTGCTGATCAGCAGCCGCCGCACCCATGCCGAAGAACCCGAACTGCGCGAGGAGCAACCCGTCGGGCCTCGGGCCTAGGCAGCGGCCGAGAAGCGGAGCACAATCGTGGTGTGGCTCGGGGCGATGGGCCATCCTTGCGGCCGGCCGGCAGTTCTGCCGGTGGTGTCCTGATCGCGGCCTACGGCGTGGCCGTGTATGTGTTTTTCCTGGCCGTCTTCCTCTACCTGATCGGATTCGTCGCCGACGCTGATTTCTCGGTCCGCGGTGTGCATGTGGTCGGCAAGAGCGTCGATCGCGGCGGCATCGGCGACGGCAGCCTTACCGTCGCTGCGGTGGTCATCGACGTGGCGTTGCTCGCGCTGTTCGCGGTCCAGCACAGCGTCATGGCCAGGGGCGCCTTCAAACGTCGGTGGACCCGCATCGTGCCGCCCAGCGCCGAGCGGTCGACGTACGTCCTTGCATCCACCGTCTGCTTGGTCGTTCTCGTCGCCGCGTGGCACCCGATCACCGACGACGTGTGGCGGGTCAGCGCCCAGCCTTGGCGGACGCTGCTGACCGTCGTCGCTCTTGCGGGCTGGGCGATCGTCCTGCTGAGCACCTTTCTCATCGATCATTTCGACCTGTTCGGGCTGCGTCAGGTGTTGGCCCGGCTGCGGGGGCGACAACCCGCCGAGCACGAGTTCGCGACGCCGCTTCTCTACCGGGTGGTCCGGCACCCGATCTACCTGGGTTTCCTGATCGCGTTCTGGGTCACACCCAGAATGACTTTGGGGCACTTGCTTTTTGCGGTCGCGACGACCGGATACATCCTGTTCGCGGTCCGCTTGGAGGAGCGTGACCTCATCCGCGCGTTTGGTCAGCAGTACCAGGACTATCGTCGCCGGGTGCCGTTGCTGATTCCCGGCTTGGGCGGTCGCCCCTGACGGATCCGGTCGCAGGCTCGCGGGGCACCAGGCTCAGCAGCAGATCCGGGCCGACCCGTTCGACGCCGTCGTAGCGCCAGCGCAGCGCCCGGGCGATGCTCGGCACCCCGACGTCGTCGACTGCGGTGATCGGTCCGCCCAACAGGATCGGCGCGACGTAGGCCAGGATGCGGTCGATCACGCCCGCCCGCAGAAACGCTCCGGCAAGTGTGGGTCCGCCCTCGAGTAGGACGTCGGTGCGATCGGACAGCGCCTTGAGCACCTCGGCCGGATCGCGGGTGCGGATCACCATCGTGCGCGAGTCATCGTTGAGAACGTTTGCTTCCGAAGGGATTTCACGCTTGCCCACAACCACACGCAGCGGCTGGCGGTCCGCTAGGCCGCCGTCGGCCAACCGGGCGGTCAATGTCGGATCGTCGGCGAGCACCGTGCCAGTCCCAACCACGATGGCGTCGGCGGCCGCCCGGCGGCGGTGCAGGTCAGCCCGCGCGCCCTCGCTGGTGATCCACTGGCTCGAGCCATCGGCGGCCGCACTGCGCCCGTCGATGCTGGTGGCGTACTTCCACGTCACGTGCGGCAAGCCGGTGCGTTGCTTGTGCAGCCATTCGCGCAGCGGTCCGGCCGTGACCAGATCCGCTTCCACGTCGCTAACGACATGCACGCCTGCGGCTGCCAGCCGTGCGGCACCACCGGCCGCCTTTGGGTTCGGGTCGGTGACCGCGTACACCACCGATGCGACGCCCGCCTCGAGCAGCGCATCCACGCACGGCGGGGTCTTGCCGTGGTGGTTGCAGGGCTCCAGGGTGACCACCGCGGCGCCGCCCTGGGCCAGGCGTCCCGCCCGGCGCAGCGCCACCACCTCGGCATGGGCGCTGCCCGCCGGTTCGGTGCCACCGGCGCCGGCGATCCGGCCGTCGCGGTCCAGGATGACCGCACCGACCGGCGGGTTGGGGTAGGTGCTGCCCTTGACCAGGTCGGCATGCTCGATCGCGAGTCGCATGGCGGCGTCGTAGCCGATGGCCGCCGCCGCAGTGCTCATCAGCGCCACTCCTCAATCCCGGCTACGCCGGCATCATCGTCGTCGGCGCGGCTCATCAGCGCAGGTGCGGTGACGCGGCACCGGCCCGTCGCCGTAGTGCCTCGACCGCGACCGCCGGGTCCTCGGCACCGTAGACGGCGGATCCGGCGACGAAGCAGTCGACACCGGCCTCGGCGGCCTGCTCGATGGTCTCGGCGTTGATGCCGCCGTCGATCTCAACGAGGATCGTCAATTCGCCGGAGTCGACCAACTTTCGCACCGTGCGCACCTTGCTCAGCACCTCGGGAATGAAGTCTTGGCCTCCGAAACCGGGCTCAACCGACATGACCAGAAAGGTGTCGAAGTCCTTGAGGATATCCAGGTAGGGCTCCAACGGAGTGCCGGGCTTGATGCTCAGTCCCGCCTTGGCGCCGGCGGCGCGGATGTCGCGGGCCACGCCGACGGGGTTGTCGGTCGCCTCGGCGTGGAAGGTGACGTTGTAGGCGCCGGCTTCGGCGTACGGCGGTGCCCACCGGTCGGGGTCCTCGATCATCAGGTGGCAGTCCATCGGAATGTCACTGGCGGCCAACAGACTTTCCACCACTGGTAGCCCGATCGTCAGGTTCGGCACGAAATGTGCGTCCATCACGTCGACATGCAACCAGTCGGCGCCTTCGACGGCGGCGGCCTCGTCGGCCAGCCGGGCGAAATCAGCGGCCAGTATCGACGGCGCGATCAGCGGCCGATCGGTCTTGCCTGACATGGGCTCAGCCTAGTCTGGCGACGATGCGCGCCGTGGCAAGGCGCGGTGTGGCAGCACCCCCAGCCGCGTAGCTGCCGGGGGGCGAGCCGGTCACTCCAGCTTCGTGAGCGCTGCGGCGAACATGGCGTCGGTGCCGTGCCGGTGTGGCCACAGCTGAACGTAGGGGCCCTCCCCCAGATCTGCGACGGGCTCGAACACCGGCCGGGTGTCCAGCGCGGACACCGGATGGCGGCGCAGCGCGTCAGCGGCCACGCCGACCGTCTCGGCCAGGTGCGGCGAGCAGGTGGCATACAGGATGACACCGCCGGGCCGGGTCAGCTCGATCGCGGCTCCCAGCAGCTCGCGTTGCAGCCGGGTCAGCGCCGGAATGTCGGCGGGTTGACGACGCCAGCGCGATTCGGGCCTGCGGCGCAACGCGCCCAGCCCGGTGCAGGGCACGTCCACCAGCACCCGGTCGAAACCCGGTTCGAGACCGCTGCGGCGTCCGTCGGCGCGCACCACCTCGACCGGTAGGCCCCGGGTGTTCTCCGCAACCAGGTCGGCGCGGTGTTCTGCCGGTTCCACCGCCGTGACCCGGGCCCCCGACCCGGCGCCCAGCGCGGCCAGCAGCGCGGTCTTGCCACCCGGCCCGGCGCACAGGTCCAGCCACCGTCCGGCGTCGTCGGCTACCGGCGCCAGCGTCAGCGCGCGGGCGACCAATTGGCTGCCCTCGTCCTGAACCAAGGCTTGGCCGTCGCGCACCGCGGGCAGCTGCGCGGGGTCGCCGCCGGGCAGGTACACCGCATAGGGCGAATACCGGCCGACGGTGCCGTTCACGGCACCGGCCAACTCCTCGGCGGTCAGCACTCCCGGGCGGGCGGCCAGGTGCACCTGGGGTCGCTCGTCGTCGCTGGCCAGAGCCGCGTCGAGCTCACCGGCGCCGGCACCCAGCGCGTCGACGAAGGCCTGCGCGATCCAGCGCGGGTGGGCATAGACGAAGGCGGCGTGGCCGACCGGATCGGCTACCCGGTCGGGCGCGAGCTCGTCGACCCAGGATTTCTCGTCGCGACCGCTGATCGTGCGCAGCACGCCGTTGACGAAACCAGCTCGCGCCGTGTCGAGTTCGATTCCGGCCTGCTCGACGGTGGTGGAAACCGCGGCGTGCGCGTCGACCCGGGTGCGCAGCAGCTGATACGCCCCGAGCCGCAGCAGATCGAGCAACACCGGGTCGATGGCGTCCGGTGACCGACCGGCCGCTGCGCCGATGATCGCGTCAAGTAGGCCGCGAGTGCGGCAGCTGCCGTAGGTCAGCTCGGTGGCGAAGGCGGCGTCGCGGTCACTGATCTTCCTTTCCCGCAACAGAACTGGCAGCAGCAGGTTGGGGTAGGCGTCGCGCTCGCTCACGGCCCGCAGGACATCGAAGGCCGCCTGTCGCGCCGGATCCAGCGGCCGGCGCCGCGGTGGCCTAGCCGGCCGCTGTGTCGACCGCGCCGGCGGTCGGCCGCGTCGCGGCTTGTCTTGGGGTGGGGTCATGACGCTCGCGCCCTCGAGTCCAGGCGGGCCCCGCGAGCCCAGTCGACGGCGTTCATCAACTTCTTGCCCGGCGCCTGGACTTGGCCCAGCCGCACCGGCTCCGAGCCGGTGCCGATCCGCACGCCGCGGCGGTCGACGTGAATATCGCCGGGCGACAACGGCTGTGGAAGGTTCGGCGCATCGTCGTCGACGTGCACCGGCCCGAGCTTGACCCGCAAGTCACCGATCAGGGTCCAAGCGCCCGGATTCGGCGTGACGGCGCGGATGCGTCGCTCGACGACTTGGGCCGGAAGGTCCCAGCGCACCCGAGCCTCCTCGACAGTGACCTTCGGCGCGACGCTGACCCCGTCGGCCGGTTGCGGCACCGGCGTCAGCGCCCCGTCAGCGATACCGTCCAGGGTGGTTGACAGTAACGCTGCACCCGAAATCGCCAGCCGGTCAAGGAGATCGCCGGCGGTGTCGGTCGGCCGGACAGCCTCGGTGACCACCCCGTAGACCGGCCCGGAGTCCAGACCCGCCTCGATCTGGAACGTGGTGGCTCCGGTGACGGTGTCCCCCGCGGCAATCACGGCCTGCACCGGGGCCGCCCCCCGCCAGGCGGGCAGCAGCGAGAAGTGCAGGTTGACCCAGCCATGTGCCGGTACCGCGAGCAACTCGTCGCGCAGCAGCGCACCGTAGGCCACTACCGGGCAACAATCGGGCGCTAGCTGTGACAGCTCGGCGACGAACTCAGCGGTGTTGGGCCGCTGCGGTCGCAGCACTGGGATGCCCTGCTGCAGCGCGAGACGAGCCACTGGCGACGGCTCCGGTTTGCCGCGACGCCCAGAGGCGGCATCTGGCCGGGTGAGCACCGCGATCACGTCGTGGCGCGGCGAGTCGATGAGACTGCGCAGCGCGGGCAGCGCGGGTTCGGGGGTGCCGGCGAAGACGAGGCGCACCGGACCAGTCTAGGAACTTGGCATCTCGCCGGATTACAGGCGCGATAGGTCTCCGAGACCTAAGCCTCGACGTCCTCCAGGTAGGCCGCGGGCTCGCCGCCGGCGGCAGTAAACGCAATGAGAGCACATACCAGACCCCGGCGATCAGCCGGTGACATCGCTTCGACGACGCGGGCGATTTCGGTGCGGCGGTGCGCGGTGACCTGTCGCACGACTTGCTGGCCTCGCGACGTGAGCGCGGCCAGCAGCTCGCGTCGTGAAGTCGGATGCATCTGCCGGTCGATCAGTCCAGCGCCGACGAGCCGGTCGACCATGCGGCCGGTCGCCGATGGTTGCACCCCCAGCCGGCCCGCCAGCGTGGCGAGGTTCATCGGACCCTCGTTGGACAAGATGACCAGGGTTCGAAACTGCGCAGTCGTGATGGTCTCGTCGACCTGTGCGATCGAGCGCGCCGAGATGGCCACCAACAACCGGGACGCAGTCAGCAACGCGTCGGTGATCAAGTCGACCGAATCTTCTTGTACCGCAGCGTTTTCGGTGGGCATCGATACCCCCCGTCCGGTCCGCTCGACGTTGCGCTTGTGCCGCAGAGAATGCAGCCTGGGAACAGGCTAGCAGTTATCTACTATATCGCTGAGCAATTATTTCTTAGTGCTACTGTCGTATACGGCGTCATTGAGCGGAGCGTGCATCCGCCTCCGCGCCGCCGACGACGACGAGGTCGCAGACATCCCCTATGTCTTCATCAGGAGGTCGTATGACCATCGACACCTCAACCGACAGTGCTCAGCCGCTGGCGACGACGCCGCGAGCGATGTGGGCGCTGGGCGATTACGCGCTGATGGCCGAGGAGGTGATGGCCCCGCTCGGCCCGGTGCTGGTCGCCGCAGCAGACATTGGTCCCGACGATCTGGTGCTCGACGTTGCCGCAGGATCCGGAAACGTCTCGATCCCGGCCGCCAAGACGGGTGCCACCGTCATTTCCAGCGACCTCACGCCGGAGCTGCTGGCCCGCGCCCAGAGCAGGGCCGCCGCGCAAGGCGTGACGCTGCAGTGGCGGGAAGCCAACGCGGAATCGCTGCCGTTCGGCGACGGCGAGTTCGACGCCGTCGTTTCGGCGATCGGGGTGATGTTCGCGCCGCATCATCAATCGGCGGCCGACGAGATGGTCCGGGTGTGCCGATCCGGGGGCACCATCGGCGTGATCAGCTGGACAACCGAAGGGTTCTTCGGTCGGATGCTCAACACCCTCAGGCCATATGAGCCGACTGTGCGACCGGGTGTACCGCCAGCGTCGTTGTGGGGACGCGAGGACTATGCGGCTGGTCTGTTCGGCGACCGGATCGGGGATGTCAGCGCTCGGCGGGGAATGCTAACGGTCGACCGCTTCGACAGCGCCTACGCTCTGCACAACTACTTCAAAAACCATTACGGCCCGACGATCAACGCTTACCGCGCGATCGGCAACAATCATGTGCTGGCCGCCACGCTCGACGCCCAACTCGTCGAACTCGCCGAGCAATACCTCCGGGACGGCGTGATGGGGTGGGAGTACCTGCTCGTCACCGCCAAAAAAGCGGTGAGGGCCCACGCTCCTAGATTCCGGCATCGGACGGCCGCTATCCACCTACGTTGATCGTCGTCTTTTCGTCGATGGTGGCTGTTGCGGGTAGCACCTGGTCGATCTGGTCTGCGAGGCAGTCGATATTGAGCCGCAGCAGGTAGACGGCGTCGTTGGCCTCGATGACGACGGTTTTCTGCGCGACAGCCTTCGTCTGGCCATTGTCCACCCAGGTGCCGCCCGACTCGTAGGCGGGAAAACCGCTCAGGTTGTCGTCAGAGCCGTCGCCCTTGGGCTGAAACCCGGGCGGGTTTTTCAGTTCGCCAGGCGCGAGGTCGAGAATTTTCTGCTGGTCTACATCGCCGACGAGCTTGGATACCGTCGCCACGATGCTGGGTGTGTATTTCGCAGCCTCGGGGCCGTTGTCGATGATGGCCTAGTAGGCCGTGCCCGGGGTGTCGGGTCCGGCGTCGGCCCAGCCGTCGGGGATTGGCAGGTTGATGGTGGGCGCGCCGGGATCGCCGCGGTGGACGGGAGCGTCGGCGATGCCGCTCTGTTGGATATAGCTGGCGATTGTCGGGTTAGGACCCGGAACGGTGGTGCGCGGCGCCACTTTCGATTGCGGTTTGCTAGTGGTTGTCGTGGTTGACGTGGTTGACGTCTTGCTCGCCGCATGGTTGCTGCTGGAGGGGGAACCACACCCAACCAAGCCGATGCCTAGAGCCTTAATGGCGATTGCCACACCGTTGATTGCTGCTATCCGCTTCATTCAAATAGTTCCTGTCGATCAGGCTGCACGGCTGGACCAAAATGTCGACGAACATAGCCCGAGCCGCGCAGGCTCGTAAGTTCCGTCGTCGGCGCCAATGTACGCGTTTGTGCTGATGTTTTGCGGTGGGTGGGGCCGCATGCTGGCTAGCATGAGCGAGATCAATCCCCGCGCGGACCTACCGCAGGTGGACTGGAGCGAGCTGGGCGTGAGCGGGCTTTTGCCGACGGGCACCGTGACGTTGCTGCTGGCCGACGTCGAGGGCTCCACCCGGCTCTGGGAAACCCAGCCCGAGCAGATGACCACAGCCATGGCTCGGCTGAATCAGACGGTGTCGCAGACCATCACCGCCCACGACGGCGTGCGCCCGGTCGAACAGGGTGAGGGCGACAGCTTCGTGGCGGCCTTCGCCCGCGCCTCCGATGCGGTGGCGGCGGCCCTGGAGATGCAGCGAGCTCCGCTGGCGCCGATCCGGTTACGGATCGGTGTGCACTCCGGCGAAATCCAGCTGCGCGACGAAGGCAACTACGCCGGCCCGACCATCAACCGCACCGCAAGGCTGCGCGATCTGGGCCACGGCGGCCAAACCCTGCTATCGGGTGTCACCGAAGCGCTAGTCCTCGACCGACTCCCCGACGACGCGTGGCTGACCGAACTGGGAAGCCACCGGTTGCGGGATCTGCCCCGTCCGGAGCGGGTGGTGCAGCTGTGCCACCCCGACCTGGTGAACGAGTTCCCGCCGCTACGCACGCCGAAAGCCGTTGCGGACACTAATCTTCCGGTACAGCTGACCAGTTTCGTGGGCCGCGACGCGCAGCTGACCCAGCTGCGGGAGCTGCTGGCGCAGAACCGGGTGGTGACGTTGACCGGCGCGGGCGGGGTGGGCAAAACCCGGCTGGCGATCCAGGTCGCGGCCCAGATGACCGGTGAGTTCGGCGACGGGGTCTGGTACGTGGATCTGGCGCCGATCACCGACCCCGAGCTGGTGCCGCTGACGGTGGCGCGGGCAGTGGGGCTGCCGGATCAACCGGGCCGCTCCACCATGGACAGCCTGCTGCGGTTTGTTCGCGACCGTCAGCTGCTGGTGGTGCTGGACAACTGCGAGCATCTGCTGGATGCCAGCGCCGAGCTGGTTGTCGCTGTGCTGAGTGGGGCGGCGAGGCTGACCTTGCTCGCGACGAGCCGTGAGGCGATCGGGCTGGCCGGTGAGGTGAGTTGGCGGGTGCCGTCGCTGTCGCTGGCCGATGACGCCATTGAAATGTTCACCGACCGGGCCCGGCACGCGCGGCCCGGTTTCGCGGTCAGCGACGACAATGCCGCGGCGGTGACCGAGATCTGTCGACGCCTCGATGGTTTGCCGCTGGCCATCGAGCTCGCGGCCGCGCGGGTGCGCGCGTTGTCACTGAACGAGATCCTCGACAGCCTGCATGACCGGTTCCGTTTGTTGACCGGTGGTGCGCGCCTCGGTCGACTGGTCGCACGCGCTGTTGACCGAGCCGGAGCGGGTGTTGTTTCGCCGGCTGGCGGTGTTTCTGGGCGGATTCGACTTCGACGCTGCCCGAGCGGTCGCCGGCGGTGGTGACGTGGCGCGCTACCAGGTGCTCGATCAGCTCACCCTGCTAGTGGACAAGTCACTGGTGGTCGCCAGTGAAGGCGGGGTCAGCGGGGACCGAACCCGCTATCGGCTGCTGGAGACGGTGCGCCAATACGCCCTGGAAAAACTCGGCGAATCCGGCGAAGCCGACGCAGTGCGGGCGCGCCACCGCGACCACTTCACGACGCTGGCCGCCGCACTCGACGCGCCGGCAGGCAGTGATTATGAGCGGCGTCTCGAGCAGGCCGAGATCGAGATCGACAATCTGCGCGCCGCTTTTGGGTGGAGCCGGGAAAACTCCGATACCGAGCTGGCGTTGGCGCTGGCGTCCTCGCTGCAGCCATTGTGGCTCGCGCGGGGGCGCCTCCGGGAAGGGCTGGCCTGGTTCGACACCGCCCTCGCCGATCTCAACGCGCAGCACCTCGAGGTGGCGGCCGCGGTGCGCGCGCGGGCGCTCGCCGACAAGGCGGTGCTTGATGCTTGGGCCGGCGCCGCCGCGAGCATGGATGCGAGCATGGATCAGGCCGAACAGGCCCTGGCGATCGCGCGCGAAGTCGATGAGCCGGCTCTGCTGGCCCGGACATTGACAGCCTGCGGCTTTATCGCCGGCTTGAGCTCTCACGTCGAGGTGGCCCGGGGATGCTTCGCCGAGGCGATCGGCCTGGCCCGTGCCGTGGACGATCAGTGGCGGCTCAGCCAGATCCTCGCCCTGCAGGCGATGGCAGCGAGCATCGCGGGTGACCCGATCGCGGTGCGCGCAGCTGGTGAGGAAGGACGCGACCTCGCCGACGCGATCGGCGACGGGTTCAACTCGCGTATCTGTCGCTTTTACCTCGGGGGGGCGCAGCTACAGCAGGGCGATTTAGCCGGAGCCGCCGCACAGTTCGGCGAGGTGGCGGCCGAGGCCGAGGCGGCTCATGACGGGATCTGGAGGGTGGTCAGCCTCGGCGTTCAGAGCATGGCACTCGCACGTCGGGGTGAGACGGCGGCGGCCCGAGCAGCGGCCGAAGCGATCCTTGAGGGCGGCGCGGAGCTTGGCGGAAGGTGGGCAGTAATAGGGCACGC